>NZ_CP195847.1:1268216-1585270 GCF_051513965.1 Paramicrobacterium salitolerans | reverse complement strand
ATCGACGCGCTGACGGAGGCTGGTTTTCCTCGTGACGATATGGAGGTCACCGACGATTACTCGACGGTAGGCAACCGCGCGGAGTCGATTCAGTTCTCGGTCCGTTGGGGCGATGAATGTCTGATCGGGCAGAACGGTAGCAGCGTCGACGGTTACCACTCTGTCGTGATGGATGTGCTCGCGAGCGGGCAGTGCCTCGTGGGGAACACACGCGATATCGACTCATAGCGGCGCATCGCACCCCGAGGTCGGCACTCGCCGAGCGAACCCGTTATCCTCGATGATGGCGATGTCACGCAGTAGCCGCTGGTACGAGCGGCGCGTCGCATCTGCAGAAGATCATCCGGCCGGTCAGTCTGGACAGCTGGAATCACGAGCAACGTAGGGAAAAGAGTGGCCGAATACATTTACTCGATGGTCCGAGCCCGCAAGGCGGTCGGGGACAAGGTTATTCTCGACGACGTAACGATGGCATTCCTGCCGGGAGCCAAGATCGGTGTGGTCGGTCCGAACGGCGCCGGAAAGTCGACGATCCTGAAGATCATGGCCGGGCTGGACACGCCGAGCAATGGGGAAGCCAAGCTGACTCCCGGATACTCGGTCGGCATCCTGATGCAGGAACCGGAGCTCGACGAGAATCGCACGGTCCTGGAGAACGTGCAGGACGGGCTCGGCGATATCAAGAAGAAGGTCGATCGCTTCAACGAGATCTCCGCCGCGATGGCTGAGCCAGACGCCGACTTCGATGCGCTGCTCGCCGAGATGGGCTCTCTGCAGGAGGAGATCGACGCCGCTGATGCCTGGGACCTGGACTCTCAGCTGGAGCAGGCCATGGACGCGCTGCGCTGTCCTCCCTCCGACGCCATGGTTAAGGTGCTCTCGGGTGGTGAGAAGAGGCGCGTTGCTTTGTGCAAGCTCCTCCTTCAGAAGCCTGACCTTCTGCTTCTCGACGAGCCGACGAACCACCTTGATGCTGAGAGCGTGCTCTGGCTGGAGCAGCATCTCGCGAAGTATCCGGGTGCTGTCCTCGCCGTCACACACGACCGCTACTTCCTCGATCACGTCGCTGAATGGATCGCTGAGGTCGACCGCGGCCACCTCTATCCATACGAAGGCAACTACTCGACTTACCTCGAGAAGAAGCGTGAGCGTCTCGAGGTGCAGGGTAAGAAGGACGCGAAGCTCGCGAAGCGCCTCTCCGAGGAGCTCGAATGGGTGCGCTCGAACTCGAAGGGACGTCAAGCGAAGTCGAAAGCTCGTCTCGCACGATACGAGGAGATGGCGGCAGAAGCCGAGAAGACGAGAAAGCTCGATTTCGAGGAGATCCAGATTCCAGCTGGACCTCGCCTCGGCCAGACCGTCATCGAAGCCCGCGATCTCAAGAAGGGCTTCGGCGACCGCACCCTTATCGACGGGCTCTCCTTCTCGCTGCCTCGCAACGGTATCGTCGGCGTGATCGGGCCGAACGGCGTCGGAAAGACGACGCTGTTTAAGACCATCGTCGGTCTCGAACCGCTCGATGGTGGCGAGCTGAAGGTCGGCGACAGCGTGAAGATCTCCTACGTCGACCAGTCTCGAGGCGGCATCGACCCCAATAAGACTCTCTGGGAGGTCGTCTCTGATGGTCTCGACTACATCCAGGTCGGAAACACGGAGATTCCGTCGCGCGCATACGTTTCGACATTCGGGTTCAAGGGGCCTGACCAGCAGAAGCGCGCTGGAGTTCTGTCCGGCGGTGAGCGGAACCGTCTCAATCTAGCCTTGACGCTGAAGCAGGGGGGAAACCTGCTCCTGCTGGACGAGCCCACCAACGACTTGGACGTGGAGACGCTGTCGAGTCTCGAGAACGCACTCCTCGAGTTCCCGGGATGTGCGGTCGTGGTTACTCACGATCGCTGGTTCCTCGACCGGATCGCGACGCACATCCTCGCCTACGAGGGAACCGAGGATAACCCAGCGAACTGGTACTGGTTCGAGGGGAACTTCGAAGCGTATGAACAGAACAAGGTCGAGAGACTCGGGCCTGACGCGGCGAAGCCGCACCGTTCGACCTATCGGAAGCTCACGCGCGACTGATGCGAGTCCATGTTCCCGTGCACCTGCGCTGGGGAGATCAGGACGCCTATAACCACGTGAACAACGTCGAGTTGCTTCGCGTTCTCGAAGAGGCTCGAGTACGTGCGCTGTGGCGCACTGATGACAGCGGGTCTGACGGCGTAGATCAGGGGCTTGCTCTGATCGACGCCGCGCCCGGTGCGACGACGATGACGCTCGTCGCCAGACACGAGGTGGAATACAGAGCGCCCATCTCCTACCAAAGGACACCCCTTGACGTTCAGCTCTGGATCGGGCGCATCGGCGGTGCCAGCATCGACATCTGCTATGAAGTGCGGGCGCAGCAAACCGAGCGCGCTGCAGCGGCGGTCGGGGCGACAACGGTGGTCTTGGTGGACGCGGATTCTGGCTCTCCACGTCGAATCTCCTCGGAGGAGCGTACCGCCTGGGAGCCGTACCGCGAGACACCCGTTCATTTCACCGGTCGACGCTGATCCTCACACCTGTTCCTGCGGAAGTCGCACCATGCCCTCCTGAGCGACGGAAGCGACGAGACGCCCGTCTCGGGAGAAGAAGCGACCTGTCGTGAGACCACGTCCACCTTGCGCGCTCGACGATTCCTGCACGTACAGCAGCCATTCGTCGGCGCGCGTCGGACGATGCCACCACATGGCGTGATCAAGACTTGCGACTTTGATTCCTCGGGTGGTCCAGCTGGCGCCGTGTCGACGCAGAATCGGCTCAAGGAGTGTGTAATCGCTCGCGTAGGCGAGTGCCGCCTGGTGAAGCCGTCGGTCGTCCGGGAGGTCGCGCTTCGCCTTGAGCCAGAGCATCTGATCGGCCGTCTTCTCTGACGCAGGGCCGAGGTAGATGGGCTCGGTGACGTGTCGGATCTCGAAGGGACGATCATCGGCCCACGCCCGAGCGCGAGGATCAGCGATCTCTGCCACGGCGATCGTATCGCTCGGCAGCGACTCAGGTTCCGGTGCATCGGGCATGGTGGCTTGGTGGTCGAGGCCCTCGTCGTCGTTCTGAAACGAGGCGATCATCGACAGGATTGGCAGGCCGCGCTGGTACGCCTGCGTTCGCCGTGTCATGAAAGATCGGCCATCGTGAATTCGGTCGACGGCGAAGGTGATTGGAAGTTCGACGTCCCCGGGACGTAGGAAATATCCGTGCATCGAGTGGATGAACCTGTCGTCCGGAACGGTGCGGGTCGCCGCGATGACGGACTGCGCCAGCACTTGGCCTCCGAACACCCGGCCTTGAGGCATCCACTGTGATGGCCCCGTGAAGATGTCCTCGCTGGTGCGGGCCCCGGTGTCGGTCAGATCGAGGGCGGCGAGAAGCGATTCGACAGCGTCAGGCATCCGGTCTCCTTCATCAAAGTCCAGGCAACTCCCGGCGTGAGCTAGTTTAGAAGCACATGAATGAGACGTTCACATTGAGCGACCGCGAGGCGATCTCCGATCTCGCTGTCTACATCAGCAGGGCAAGCCGGGTTGATTCGGAGTCCATTCGACTCGTCGCCGCCGGGGGAGTGCTCGCGGTGTATGCGCCGGTCGTGTACGCACGCGGACTCCTCGATCGCAGCCCGACGGTGCTCGGATTGCGCACATTCGCGGAAGTCGAGGGAATTCACTTCGATCGTACGGTGATTCCGGCCTCGATGAACGAGCGTCTGGTGCGCCTTCAGAATGATGGAGGGCAGCGCGTGACGATGCCCCCGAGTGATGTGCGTGCCGCGTGGACTGGCGTCGCCCCACCGCGCGGGGGCTGGAGCGAGATCGCGACAATCGACAGTGCCGTACTGAAGTCCGCAGCGCGCGACGGCGCAGAGCGCATATCTGAGGCTCTTCCGACTGATGCAGGAGATCCTGTCGTGCACCAGATACGAACCGCTGTGTGGGGCGCGGAGATGGAAGATGCTCCAGGGGTGCCTGCTGGTGCAGCGTTCGCGGCCGATAGCCTTGGTTTCGCGGTCGAGTCCGAGCGTGTGCGTCTGTTGGAATCCGGCGCGTGGAAGAGGCTCAGCCTGCGTCGAGGACACGTGCTCTTCCGTCAGTCCTGAGATCAGCGTGTCGCGGTGGCCATGGCTCGGCCAGCCTTCCGCCCTGAGAAGAGACATCCGCCGAGGAACGTTCCCTCTAGCGCGCGGTATCCGTGGAGGCCTCCTCCGCCGAACCCCGCGAGCTCTCCAGCGGCGTACAGCCCGAGAATAGGGCGGCCCTCATAATCGAGCACCTGAGAATCAAGGTCCGTCTGAACGCCGCCGAGCGTCTTTCGAGTGAGCAGGTGCAGCTTGACCGCGATGAGAGGGCCAGCCTGCGGGTCGGTGAGTCGACAGGGCGACGCCACCCGAATGAGCCGATCGCCGCGGTAACGTCGTGCGCCTCGCAGCGCGGTGATCTGGGCATCCTTGCTGAATTCGTTCGTGACTTGACTGTCTCGCCAGCTGATTTCGCGCCGCACCTGTTCCACGTCCAATTTCCCATCAGGGGATGCGTCGCGCATTTTGCGCGCGAGCGTGTCAACGTCGTCCGCGACGATGAAATCAGCTCCGTGTCGTTTGAAAGCTTCGACCGGGCCAGGTGCACCGGGAAGAACACGGCGAGCGAGGAGCTTGAGATCCTTGCCTGTGAGGTCGGGGTTCTGTTCGCTCCCCGAGAGTGCGAACTCCTTCTCGATGATCGACTGGTTCAGCACGAACCAGGAATGATCGAAACCATTGCGGGTGAGATGCTCGAGCGTACCCAGCGTGTCGAAGCCCGGATAGAGCGGAGCAGGCAGTCGGGAGCCCGTCGGGTCGAGCCAGAGCGATGACGGGCCGGGAAGGATACGTATGCCGTGGCCCGGCCAGATCGGGTTCCAATTCTGGATGCCCTCGGTGTAGTGCCACATACGGTCCTCGTTTACGATCCGGCCTCCGGCGGACCGCACAATGCCCAATCCTCGCCCGTCGACGTGCGCGGGAACCCCGATCAGCATCCGGGCAGGGGGAGTGCCGAGACGCTCAGGCCAATTCCCGCGTACCAGACTGGCGTTGCCGCCGATCCCTCCCGTGCTCATCAGAACAGCGTCTGCGTCGTAGGTGAAGTCGCCCGTGACTGTCCGTGAGCTGGGGATGCCTCGAGGGGCGCTGTCGTCTTCCAGAATCGTCCCTGCGACCCCGGTCACCCTGCCGTCCGTGGTGAGGATGCCGTCGACACGGTGGCGATTCAGAACGGACAGCCGCCCCGAAGAGACGCCCCCATCCAGGATCTTGAGAAACGGGGCGAGCACTCCTGGACCGGTTCCCCAGGTGATGTGGAAGCGAGGAACGGAGTTGCCATGACCGTACGCGACTCCAGCACCGCGCTCCGCCCAACCGACCACCGGAAAGAACGAGACGCCGAGGCTTCGCAGCCAGTGCCGCTTTTCGCCTGCCGCGAATTCGACGTATTCGCGGGCCCACTGTCGCGCCCAATCGTCCTCATCGCGATCGAACGCTGCTGTTCCGAGCCAGTCCTGCCAGGCGAGATCAACCGAGTCTTTGATCCCCATGCGGCGCTGCTCTGGGGAGTCGACAAGGAAGAGCCCTCCGAAGGACCACCACGCTTGCCCGCCGAGTGAACCTCGTGGTTCTTGGTCCAAAATTGCGACGCGCCGTCCCGCCGAGATGAGCTCGGCCGCCGCGACGAGCCCAGCGAGCCCCGCGCCGACGATGATTGCGTCGAAAGAACTGTCTGGCATGGCGTGGCTCCTTTGTCACAACCGATGACTCTCTGCGGTGAGCTTAGTCCTCGAAGGTGTTGACCAAGGCGTGTGCTGAGCGTTCGAAGTAGTCCCACAGTGTGGCTTCGAGCATCGGCGGAAGGTCGAGCGAGTCGATGGCCGCGCGCATGTGCTTGAGCCAGCGATCGCGGGCGTCCGGGTTCACCTTGTATGGAACGTGGCGCATTCGCAGCCGAGGGTGACCGCGCGTCTCGCTGTACGTGGTCGGCCCTCCCCAGTACTGCTCGAGGAACATCCGGAGGCGGTCGGCAGCTGGACCGAGATCCTCTTCCGGATACATGGGCTTCAGCACCGGATCATCAGCGACTCCTCGATAAAACTCAGCGACGAGCCTCTCGAAGGTCTCGTGTCCTCCGACCTGCTCGTAGAACGTTGCGACCTGCTGTTCAGTCACTGTCTGCCCTTCTGCCTGCGGCGTGGTTTCGCCGACTTTCCCTGGGGCTCAACGACGACGGGCTTCGTTCTCGGTGGCCGTGCGCCGCCGACGCTTCCCGCGCCTTCCCATCCTTCAAGTATGACTGTCTCCAATGACGGCGTGACTACCTCGAGCGCGTCGAGGGTTAAGGCGAGTCTGCCCCTGAGCTCTCGCCCGACATCGTCCTTCGACGAGGTGCGTGTCTTGGCGACAAGCCGGAGCACGACCGCCTCATCGGTCACGGACTCCATGCCCCACAGCTCGGGAGCGTCGAGGAAGTGCGGATGCCACTTGGGCTCTTTCGCAAGCTCGATCGCCGCGTCCAGAAGACGCTGTTTGACGAGATCAAAATCAGCGTCACGGGGGATCGCGAGATCGATGATCAGACGAGACCATCCCTGCGACATGTTGCCGACTCGAAGAACTTCGCCATTGCGGACGAACCAGAGAACTCCGTTGACGTCCCGAATCTGGGTGATTCTGCTGCCCACTTTCTCGACGACACCGGTCGCCGATCCGACGTCGACGACGTCGCCCACGCCGAGCTGGTCCTCTATGACCATGAATATGCCGTTGAGGATGTCTTTGACGATGTTCTGCGCTCCGAAACCCAATCCGGCGCCGACTGCTGCGGACAGCAGGGCGAATGAGCCGAGGATGCCCGGAGCGAGCACGTGGATGATGAGCAACAGCGTGATGACGACGATGATCACGTTCACGATGTTGGTGAGCACCGTGCCGAGCGTCCGAGTTCTCTGAACGACTCGCACCGCTGCGAGAGGGGAGACAGCGAGCGCTTGAGTGTCGTCCACTCCGTGGCCTCGCTTGACCCCGCTCACGATGGATATGACGACGCGCTGGATGATCACGTGCATGATCCACGTCACTGCCACCGCAGCGAGAATGATGAGCACAGCCTGCGTGAGCCTGCCGAGAGGTGAGCCGAAGAATTCGCCGAGGGCGTGCCAGAAGTCCGTCACGTGGCGAGTGTACCGAGATGATCTCGAATGTGTCTGCAAAGCGGTGGGCCCCGTCTGTCAGTACAGACGGGGCCCACCGCTCACTCGGTCAGCGCGCGTCACACGCCTGAGCAGCGAGAGCCCTTTCGATACCGGCGAGATTCTCGGAGACGAGTCTGCGGAGCGCGGCAGGTTCGGGATGCTCGTCGAGCCACGCGCGTGTGGCATCACGCAGGCTCTCGTTCGCGAGGGGCGACGGATACAGACCGAGCGCGACGTACTCGGCGATCTTGTATGTCCGCGTGTTCCAGATGTCGAGGAGCACGTCGAAGTACTTCTCCACATACGGCTCGAGCAGCGTGACGTCCGAAGCACGAACGAACCCGAGCGTCGTGGTACTCACAATGGTGTTCGGCAGCGAATCGTCATCGATGATCGAAGACCACGCGGCGTGCTTTGCTTCCGGTGTGGGAAGGGCGGCCCGAGCGTGGGCTGCTGACTGCTGCCCGGTGGCGGTATTGTCCGCGGCGAGCTCTGCGTCGATCTCTGTCTCGCTCACTCGTCCGCCCGCGGCCAGGGCGATCAGGAGCTCCCAACCCAGGTCAGTGTCGACATCGAGCCCGGGCAGTGCTGCTTCGCCGGAGCGGATGCTCTCGATGACATCGAGATGCTCGGCCGTCTCCGCCGTCGCAGCGAAGAACTTCACGAACTGGAACTGCGCATCGCTGCCAGCTTCCGCGTTACGTGCGAGCTCCCAGAGGGCATCGGCGATGCGGTGTCGGGTGCTCTCCTGGCGCTCAGGGGCGACGTAGTGGGATCCGGCGAGGACCAGCTGGTTGAGAGTCGTGCGGATTGTCGTGGACTCCGTCTCAGCGCCGATGTTTCCGAGCACCAGGTCGACATAATCGCGTGCCGGTGTCTCGGCGTCGCGAGTGGCATCCCACACCGATCCCCAGATCAGAGCGCGAGCGAGAGGGTCCTCGATGTCGGAGAGATGGTCGATCGCCACACGGAGCGAATCGTCGTCCAGACGAATCTTTGCATAGGTGAGGTCGTCATCGTTCACCAGGATGAGCGCTGGCCGCCTGAGGCCGATGAGCTCCTCGGCATCCGTTAGCTCTCCATCGACATCGAGCTCGATGCGGTGATCGCGCACGAGGCGTCCGTCGTGCAGATTGTAGAAGCCGATCGCGAGACGATGAGGACGGATCGTCGGATAGTTCTCTGGAGCGGTCTGGCGCACGGAGAACGATGAGATCGTGCCGTCGCCCTCCACCGTCAGCTCAGGCCGCAACGTGTTCACGCCGGCGGTCTCAAGCCAGGCGGACGACCAACTGCTCAGGTCGCGGCCGCTCGTGTGCTCGAGCTCGCGGAGCAGATCGCTGAGCTCCGTGTTGCCGAATTCATGAGTCGAGAAGTATCGCGCAACGCCGGCGAAAAAGTCCTTCTCGCCCACCCACGCAACGAGCTGCTTGAGGACTGATCCGCCCTTGGCGTAGGTGATGCCGTCGAAGTTCACCTGGACGTCCTCGAGGTCACGGATCGGAGCGACCACGGGATGCGTGGAAGGAAGCTGATCCTGTCGGTACGCCCAGCTCTTCTCCATGGCTTGGAATGTGGTCCACGCCTCGGTCCATTCAGTCGCTTCCGCGGTCGCTATCGTGGATGCCCACTCTGCGAATGACTCATTGAGCCAGAGGTCGTTCCACCACTTCATCGTGACCAGGTCACCGAACCACATGTGTGCCAGCTCGTGAAGGATCGTGACCACCCGGCGCTCCTTGATGGCGTCGGTCACTTTCGAGCGGAAGACGTAGGTCTCCACGATCGTGACGGCGCCGGCGTTCTCCATCGCGCCGGCATTGAACTCCGGAACGAAGAGCTGGTCGTACTTCTCGAACGGATAGGGATAGTCGAAGCGCTCTTCGTAGTATGCGAACCCCTCGCGTGTCTTCTTGAAGATGTAGTCTGCGTCGACGTAATCGAACAGGCTCTTCCTCGCGTATACCCCCAGCGGGATCGTTCGCCCATCAGAACTCAGAACATCGCTGTGGACGGACTGGTATGGACCGGCGACGATTGCGGTGATGTAGCTCGAGATGATCGGTGTGGGCGCAAATGTCCACACAGCGGTGGCGTCTCCGCGATTCTCCGGTACCGGCGTCGGTGAGTTGGAGACGACGGTCCAAGCTTCAGGAGCCGTCACTGTGAACTGGAATGTTGCCTTCAGATCAGGCTGCTCGAAGACGGCGAAAACTCGCCGGGAGTCAGGGACTTCGAATTGGCTGTACAGATACACTTCGTCGTCGACAGGGTCCACGAAGCGGTGGAGTCCCTCGCCGGTGTTGGTGTAGCGCATGTCTGCGTCGACAGTGAGCGTGTTCTCCGCGGCAAGGCGATCGAGTGCGATGCGGGCTCCGTCCGCGGCATCGACCGACACGTCCTCACCATTGAGCGTGATGCGATGGACTGTGTCGGTGATCGCATCGATGAACGTCGACGCGCCCGCTTCGGCACTGAAGCGAACGGTCGTGATGCTGCGGAAGGCCTCAGGGCCAGTCGTCAGGTCGAGTGCGACCTCGTAGCTGTGCGTCTGGATCAGGCTCTTGCGTGTGTGGGCTTCCTCGCGAGTGAGGTTCTCTCCTGGCACTGATACTCCTTAGAAATGTCGGATCGTGTCCAACGACCAAGCGTACTGCGGGTGTGGATCGCTAGGCTGGGGAACATGAGCAGTCACAGTGATTCCGTGGATTTCTGGTTCGACCCTTCGTGCCCGTGGGCATGGATGACGTCCCGATGGCTGGACGAAGTCGCCGCCCAACGGACGCTGGACGTCACGTGGCACGTGATGAGCCTGGCCGTTCTCAATGAGGACAAAGACGTGAGCGATGACTACCGCGCTTTCTTCCCGCGGGCGCTTCGTTACACACGCCTCGTGACTGCGGCGTCGGAGCTGCACGGGCCGGGGCTCGTGAAGCCTCTCTACGACGCGCTTGGCACGCGAATCCATCCCGGGGGCAGCACAGATGCGGATGCCGTCATTGCCGGTGCTCTCGATGAGGTCGGGCTGCCAGCCGACTTCGCGCGCTATTCGGAGAGCGACGAGTTCGACGCCCAGATGCGCGCCTCGCATTTCGACGGCATCGAGCGGGTCGGTCAGGATGTCGGCACACCGATCATCGCGGTGAACGGCGTCGCGTTCTTCGGCCCCGTCATCTCTCCCGCGCCGAAGGGCGAGGAAGCAGTACGTCTGTGGGATGGCGTCGTGGCTGCGGCATCCTACCCTGGTTTCTTCGAGCTGAAGCGCACACGTACTGTCGGTCCCCAGTTCGACTGAAGCAAGGGCAGGATAGACGCATGCGCATTCACATCGCCACGGACCACGCAGGTCTCGAGTTCAGCAGGAAGCTCCAGGACTACCTCACGGACAAGGGCCACGAGGTCATCGATCACGGACCGGCCGAATACGACCCCGATGACGACTATCCCGCGTTCTGCATCAACGCAGCACGCGCGGTCGTCCGCGATCAGAAAGCCGGTGTCGAAGCGCTCGGCGTGGTCTTCGGAGGATCAGGCAATGGTGAGCAGATCGCTGCCAACAAGGTGCGCGGAGTACGCGCGGCGCTCGTTTGGAACCTGTCGACCGCTAAGCTGGCGCGCGACCACAACGATGCCAACGTGATCTCGATCGGCGCTCGTCAGCACTCGTACGAGGAAGTGCTCTCGTTCATCGACGCGTTCATCGCCCACCCCTTCAGCGGTGCCGAGCGCCATGCGCGGCGCATTGCGCAGCTCGCCGAGTACGAGGAAACGGGAGACATCGTGGGCAAGGGCGTCGATCGCTGATGCCCGAAGGCCATTCAGTTCACCGCATAGCTCGGCAGTTCACTCACAATTTCGTTCATCGGGACGTCGCTGCGTCGTCTCCTCAGGGACGGTTCGTGGAAGGCGCTGAGCTGCTCGACGGGAGAAGACTGGAGAACGTCTTCGCGGTAGGCAAACAGATGTTTGCCGATTTTGGCGATGATGTCTGGCTGCGCGTGCACCTCGGCATCTACGGTGCCTGGGATTTCGCGGGGGAGATTGCCGCGGACCCGACAATTGAGTCGGCCAACGGTCGTATGGGGCAGACGAATCAGCGCGGAACGGACGACGCCCTTCGGGTGCTCGACAAGGCGGGTGAGAACTCGCTCTCAAGCATCGGAGCGCCCCGGAAGGCGCGCGTTCGCATGTCAGAGCAGACGAAGGGTGACACTTCCGCCGATTGGGACACCTTTCCTCCAGCACCGGTGGGAGCTGTTCGCCTACGCCTGCTGACGGAGCACACGGTAGCCGATCTGCGCGGTCCGACTGCATGTGAAATCCGATCGGGCGACGAGATTCAGGCCACGATCAACAAGCTCGGCCCCGATCCGATGCACGATGACTCTCCGGAGGCCGAGGAGAAGTTCGTGAGCGTCGTGCGGAAGAAGCCGACTCCTATCGGCATCCTGCTCATGGACCAGTCCGTCGTCAGTGGCATCGGCAACGTCTATCGCGCCGAGCTTCTGTTTCGGGCGGGGCTCGATCCTCATCGGCCCGGGCGCGACGTTCCTGAAGAGATCGCCCGAGGACTCTGGCGTGACTGGGTCGTGCTGCTCCGAATCGGAATTGAGACAGGGCAGATGATGACGATGGACGGCCTGTCTCGCGACGAATATGCCAAAGCGATGGCGAATCGCGATGATCGACATTGGGTGTATAAGCGCGAAGGGCTTCCGTGTCGTCGTTGCGGTACGAACATCGTGCTTGAGGAGATGGCCGCACGGAAGCTCTATTGGTGCCCGGAATGTCAGGCGTAGCGAGGTTTCGGTGACCGAGTTTCGACTGCGGGCGGTGTCGCCCGGGAGCGGAAGGGTTCAGACTCTGGTCGGGGCGCGCGCGCTCGGGGGCGGCGAGCCCATGGACATCGAACTGACCGATGCCGTCATCACGAGGATCCGGCCGACGGGGACCTCTGCGCCGAGGGGCGAGACGATACCTCTCGACGGTCGGACCGTTATGCCAGGCCTTCACGACAGACATGTGCATTTCACGCTCTGGGCGATCGCCAGCAGGCGAACTGATCTGAGCGGTGCGGGGAGCGCGCAGGAAGCCGCTCACCTCGTGAAGCGGGCAATGGCATCGCACGGGGGAGGCGTGCTGGTGGGAGTGGGATTCCGCGATGCTCTCTGGCCGGACACTCCCTCGGCGACGCTGCTGGATTCAGCCTCGGGAGACACTCCTGTTGTGCTGCTGTCCGGAGATCTCCATGCCGTGTGGCTGAACTCGGCGGCGCTTCGGCTGTTCGGGGCACCGAGTGACCTCAGCGGCCTGCTGACGGAGGAGCGGGCGTTCGACGTTCAGAAGCAGCTTGACGAGATCCCTACGGAGCTGTCGGACGCGTGGGCCGACGAAGCCGCACAAGCCGCTGCAGCTCGAGGAATCACGAGTATCACAGACATGGAGATGGCGTGGAACAGGGATGTCTGGGCGAGGCGCACTCAAGCCGGCAGCACGCAACTCCGTGTCTCATTCGGGGTCTACACGAACGATCTTGAGCGGGCGATCTCGGAGGGGTTCCAGACCGGTCAGATCATTCCTCACACGCACGGGCTCGTGAGCGTCGGACCGTTCAAGATCATCACGGATGGGTCGCTAGGCGCGAGGACTGCCTGCTGTGACGGCCCGTATACCGCGTTGGATTCTCCGCACAGCGGCATCCTCAACGTTGACGAGCGAGACCTCACGAACCTCATGCGCCGCGCCGCCGAGTCGGAAATCGCCTGTGCGGTCCACGCGATCGGGGACAGAGCGAATGCCAACGCGCTCAACGCCTATGCGGAGTCCGGGGCAAAGGGCACGATCGAGCACGCGCAATTGATGCGAGAGGGCGATATCGAACGGATGGCACGGCTCGGCATCGCGGCGAGCGTGCAGCCGGAGCACGCGATGGACGACCGCGATATTGCCGATCGTCATTGGAGTGATCGTACCGTCCGTTCGTTCCAACTTCGGAGCTTCGTCGATGCCGGAGTGCGACTGCTTCTCGGTTCGGATGCTCCCGTAGCTCGGCTCGACCCCTGGATTGCCGTGTCGGCCGCTGTTCTGAGAACTCGTGATGGTCGCAGCGCATGGCATCCGGAGCAGAGCCTGACCGTTCGTGAGGCTTTGACGGCCTCAGTGCCGTCCGGTCGTCTGCACCTACGCGAGGGAGACACAGCCGATCTGGCGATTCTGGATGCCGATCCTCTGACCGCTGACCCGAGTTGGCTGAGAACCATGCCCGTGTCGGGAACGCTTGTGAACGGGCGATGGACGCACCGCACACTCTAATCTGATCGGCCGACCCGATGGTCTCAATGCCGACGATGCGCAGGAAGAGAAGAGGGGTGGATGCCCACGGCATCCACCCCTCTCAACTGAGAAGTGTTTCCTTACTTCGCGATGTGGGCTAGGAGGAGCCAACGGTCCTTCTCGAGCCCGCGCACGATCTCGACAGCGACGTCCTGACTGTTCAGGTCAATCTCGTCGAGCTCATCGACAGCGGTGCGTGCCGTGGTGATAACTGCGTCGAGCATTGCGACAACCTCAGCGATGGAGTCCTCTGACTGCTGGAAGCCAGCGCTCAGTTCCGGGACTGTGGTTTTCGACGCGACCGAGGACAGCCGCGAGTCCACCGGCAGCCCGAGAGCGACCACCCGTTCTGCTGCGAGGTCGGCCCACTCCTGGGCGTCCGAGACGAGGGTGTCGAGCAGCTCGTGAACACCGATGAAGTTGTTGCCGCGCAGGTGCCAGTGTGCCTGCTTGCCGTTCACGACGAGTGCCTCAAGGTCGATGACCAGGGGCGAAAGGAACTGGGCGGTTCCGGAAGCGACATCCGGGTTGACGTTGGTGAGCTTTTCGGTCTGTGAAGTAGTCATATCATCCCTCTTCTCTTGATGAATTCAACTTTAGTACCGCGAAAATATTCCGCAAGCGAGTTTTGGCTATCCTCAGTTAGCTGAGGCAAGGCTTACAAAGTCCAGATGAAAGACGCTTTCAGTGCATCCGCGAAATGATCTGCGCGGAATGTGCGACAGGTGAGTGAGGCGAGCTGCGAGTGAGCAGAAGAATCACGAAAGCGGCCATGAACAGCGCGGCTATCGCCCACCCGGGCGTGAACTCAGATACGGCCGGCCAGGCGAGGCCGATGCCGAGCGCTGTCGCGGCCAACGCCGAAGAGACGACCAACGCGCGGGCTCGCAGAAGCATCCCGCCGAGAGCGAGGCCTGCGATGAGGAGAACGAGACCTGCCAGGCGCAGAGGAGAGAGCACGAGGAAGGCAGCGAAGAGGCTTGGACCGAGCAGGAACGCTGTGCTGACGCCAATGTGATGCCATGACGACCCGCCAGACGCGCGCCATTCCCACAGACCGCGTGCGAGTGCGACGGCACCGAAACTCAGCGTTGCTACTTCAACGGGAAGAGAAACGCCGACGAGTACGCCGATTGCGAGGAACGCAGCTGCGCATAACGCGGTCGATCGCACGAGTGCTTGGGGGAAGCCGGTCAGGGCCCCCAATGAGAAACCGCAGAGAACGACGGTCAGCGCGGGAGCATCCTGACGGCTGACTGCGAACGCGAGGGGAATTCCGATCATTGCCGGGCCGCAACCCGCGACGAGGCGAGCGAGCGGGAAATGCCGGGGGTGACGTTTCTGCCAGGCGAGGCCGGAGGCGCAGAGCACGAGACCGGACAGGAGGCTCCACGCCAGGAGCCCCCATGATGCGACTGGCTCATCAACCAGCTGGATGCATCGCAGGAGAGCCGCGAGGCCGAAGCCGGAGGTTCCAGTGAGCCAGCACCAGAGGCCGAGATGTATTCCACCGAGCGGATTTGGCATTGCGAGGCCGACCGCTATCAGCAGGGCCGTGCTCAGCACCAGAGGGCCCAACCACTCGGGCCGGGACAGGGTGGCCACGCTGATCGGTAAGAGCGAAAATGCCAGAGTGCTGACGATGAGCAGGTTTGGCCATGGCGACCGGCGTCGAGCACCGGGCGACATTGAGATCAGCATGAGAATGAATGCGAGCGCCAGACCCGTGACGGCCGTCAGTGCAAGCGCGACGGGCGTATAGATCTCCAGCTCTCGAAGTGCGAGCCAGGCTGCAGTCACGACTCCTGGCAGTGCGCCCCATGCCAGAAGGGATCGTGGATGGGGCCCTGCGGAATCCGTGCTCGGACCGAGCGAGAAACAGAGCGGCATGAGGCCGAGAGCGAGGATATTCAGAGCGCCGAAGTCGCTGCTCGTGAGTGCAGCTGGAACAGTGACGATCGACGTCAGGATTATCGACGAGTCCCACGCGAGCCTGACCGTTCGAGAATGAGCGGTCGATCCTGAACGATAGCGGAACGCAAACACGCCGACTGCAGCGAGCAGCAGGCAAATGCACACAGCGATCAGCTCGGGCGCTCCCCATACGGCAGGTCCGATGGCTCGCCAGAGTTCGACTCCGAGTAATGCGGCCGTTGGCGGTGTCGCGACCGCGGCGACGAAGGAGGCAAAACGTTCACGGCCGCCGCGAGAGGGTAGCCAAGCGATCTCCGCGAGAAGGAGGGCAACCAGACTCGCGATGTAGGCGGTGTGGGAGCCCTGGCTCGACACCGTAACGACCTCGACGAAGCCGAAGACCGTCCCGAGGGCTCCGACGCCAGCCAGCGACTGACCGTCCAACCGTATGACTGAACGAAACATGATCGCCCCAGCCGCAATGAAGCAGCATGCCACAAGCACCGTCGTGAATGCTGTCGCGGCGCTCGAAGGTGAGGCCAGCAGCGAGGACGTCCACCGCGCTGAAACCAGAAGTATCAGACCAGCAGTCACTGTGACCGGAGGGATCAGCATCCGTTGGAAGCGTCGTGAGACGCGGGCCCCGATCAGCACCCGCAACATAATGAGAGAGACGAGGGCGACTATGGCGCTCAACACCCAGACCGGCACGCTGGTGGCGCTTGTCACGAACCCAAGAACGGCGAAGAAGAACGCGCTCAGGCCTCCGACAATCTTCACGGCGCGTCGCTCGGGTGCGCGTGCGAAGACAAAGACGGCGGCAGCGGTCGCAGCTGCCACGATACCTGTGGACGCGGCAGCGCTGGATGCACCCGCTTGGGCGACAAACGCTGTGAACGCGCCGGACAGGAGAGGGATCCAGTGCAGGTCGCTCAAGCGGTTCCATACGGTAAGCACCGCGCTCAGAGACGCAGTCAAGATCGCAACGACGAGCCATGCTGAGGGGCTCGTGTCAGGGAACACGAGAGGATGCCGCGTGAAAGCACCACTGGAGAAGTTGGGCTGTGCGATGCGCACCGTCGATTCCAGCATCCCGAGCCCGAGGGAAGGGATGACCGTTAGGGCCCCCACGGCCAGAACGATGAGGCTCGCGACGGTCAGACCGGGGCTGCTTCTCAGATGCTGTGTCTGACGGGCGAGGACTGCAAGCGAAACCGCGCCGACACCGCTCAATGTCGTGGGCACGATGAGGCGCGCGGAGAAATCGCTCAGGTGAGCAGCGGGCGTCGCAGCAGCACCCGCGAACGCAAGGCCGAGGCCGATGCTCATTGCGAGTTTCCACGCCCCAAGTTCGCGAATCCGAGTGGGAGAACCTGTGCGGTGTCGAATCGAGATCGTCTCTGTCCGTGGCGCCACGGCATCGGAAAATGTAACTGCGACAGGCGAGTGCCAGAGATGCGCCGCAAGCACCAGGCCAGTGAAGATGAACGCCCAATACGTTCCACCTGGGAGTGCAGGCCATGCGGCTGGAGACACAATGAGGGAGCCGAACGAGGATGCGCCCGCGAGGCTCCGGGCTACCACTCGAGCGCCAGCAGATTCCCGAAAGAGTGGCCAGCAGGTGCCGAGCAGGGCTACAAGCGTGCAACCCAGCCAGACACGGGATGTCAGTGCGGCCGACGGAACGACCTCCATGGCGATGCCCACAATTGCAGACGCGCCCAACACCAAGGCCACAGCAGAAAAGCTCTTTGATCGAGTTGCCGCCGCAGTGCCGAAGAGTATCGCACTGGCGGCGGCCACCGCGGCCGAGACCGAACCGTTCGGCTGGGACGTGTGGAAAGGCAGAACCTCCGCTACCTGAGCGATGTGGAGTGCGGCGACGAGAGGCACTGCGCTGACCATCGAGACACACGCCCCCAGGAAGTAGCGGGCTCTGCGCTCAAGGAGGGCAACGATTGTCGCCAGAACAGCGAAGGTGAACCCGCCGATCAGAATCCTGACCGGGTGATCAGCCAGGATGAAAAGCCAGAGCACGGCGGCGGCCGCGATCACGATGCCGGTCGTGGATGTGGACACGGCGAGACTGCGGTGTCTGACGCGAAGACGCGTCACTGATTCCCGTTTCTCAGTCTTTGAGGCCGACATGCGGTCCATGATTCCTTATCGAAAGGAAACTGACGCCTCCGCACGCCGGGCTGACAAGGGAAGATGGGGATACTCTGGGAGTATGAGCAGTGTTGACGACGATGCAATCATTTCTCTGCCTGATAGGAGAGCGCCTGTGGTTGCCGACTCCGCTTTCGTCGCCGCGGGCGCAAAGATAGTTGGCGACGTTTCGCTCGGCAATGAGACGGGAGTCTGGTACAACGCAGTCTTGCGCGGCGATTCGGATGCGATCGCGATCGGTGATCGCAGCAATCTCCAGGATGGAGTGGCTGTGCATGTGGATCCAGGTCATCCGGTGCGAATGGGTACGGATGTCTCCGTTGGTCACAACGCGGTGGTGCATGGGTGCACAATCGGTGACACGGTGCTCGTCGGAATGGGCGCTGTGATACTGAGCGGAGTGAACATCGGTGATGAGGTTCTCATTGCCGGCGGCGCTGTTGTGCTCGGTGGGACAGACATCCCGTCGCGATCGCTTGTGGCCGGCGTCCCTGCGAAGGTCAGACGGCAGCTCACAGATGACGAGGTTGAGTCGATCCGAGAGAACGCTGCACACTACGTGGAGAACGCACGGCTCCATCGACGAATCTGAAGAGGAGCGAAGCTCAGCGCTTCCGCTCGGCGCGCTCGCGTCGACGATGCGCCGCCATGGCTGAACCTAGGCAAAACGCACACGCGGCCATGAGTAGCGTGCCTGGGCCGAAACGGCCGATTGCGAGAAGAATGCCTCCGATAAGGAACAGGACGACACCCACAACCGTCCAGATCTGCTCAAGCCGGGGCAACTTCATCCGGTGATTCTCTCCCTGACTCAGAACTTCTCAGATCCGACGATGATCTATCGCCGGGAGGCGCGCTGAACACAATCTAGCAACTCCTGTCCCGGCTATGAATGCGGGTCGAGATTTGGAGGGGATGACGGGAATCGAACCCGCACCATCAGTTTGGAAGACTGAGGCTCTACCATTGAGCTACATCCCCGAACGCCGGGTGGCACGCGAACAATCGTAGTACATGTTTTGGTGATCATTGACCACTTGTCTCTCGAGAGGCTTGAGAGTGAAGTTCCGCTTCCAGTGAACCTGTGCAAGGCTTGAGTCGCAGTACAGTAGAATGCTTGAGGTCATTTCGCCTGCTTATGCCTTGGTGAAGGTCCATACCGGTTCACGTGCGCCGGGGCGTAGCTCAGCTTGGCTAGAGCGCCCGCTTTGGGAGCGGGAGGTCGCAGGTTCAAGTCCTGTCGCCCCGACCATGTCCATACGTCCTCGAATGAGGAAAGAATCCAAATCACAGGAGAACGCATCAACGTGAAGACCACGGTCGAAAAGCTGAACCCGACTCGGGTCAAGCTCACTATCTCGGTCCCGCCTGAGGAACTCGAGCCGAGCATCAGCAGCGCTTACAAGGCCATCGCCGAGCAGATTTCGATTCCCGGATTCCGCAAGGGTAAAGTGCCCCCCGCGATCATCGACCAGCGGGTCGGCAAGGGCCCCGTCATCGAGCAGGCTGTCAACGAAGGTCTCGACGGTTTCTACCGTCAGGCTGTCGCAGAGGAGAACCTTCAGACGCTCGGACGTCCCGAGGCAGACGTTGCGGAATGGCCGAGCGACAAGGACTTCTCAGGCGATCTGGTCGTTACGGTCGAGGTCGACGTTCGCCCCGATTTCGACGTGCCCGCCTACGAAGGTCTCAAAGTCGAGGTAGACCCGGCTGAAGTTACCGACGCCGACATCGACAAAGCGCTCGATGAGTTGCGCACGCGCTTCGGCACGCTGGTCTCCGTGGACCGCCCAGCCAAGACCGGCGACTTCGTGCAGATCGATCTCACCGCCACTATTGATGGTGACGAGGTCGACTCTGCTAGCGGCGTCTCGTACGAGATCGGCTCAGGCGAGCTACTCGACGGGATGGATGAAGCTGTGGAGTCGCTCACTGCCGGTGAGAGCACGACGTTCGCTTCAAAGCTTCTCGGGGGAGAACGTCAAGGCGAAGAGGCTGAGATCGCTGTCACCGTCACGGCGGTCAAGGAGCGCGAGCTTCCCGAGGCCGACGATGACTTTGCACAGATCGCCAGCGAGTTCGACACGATCGGTGAGCTGCGTGAGAGTCTCGTCGAGCAGGTGAAGGGTCAGAAGACATTTGAGCAGGGCACTCAGGCGCGTAGCAAGGCCATCGATGCTCTGCTCGAAGCCGCCCAGATTCCTGTGTCTGACAACCTCATCGAGGCCGAAGTCGAGCGTCACCTCGAGAGCGAGGGTCGCCTCGAGGATGACGAGCACCGGGCCGAGGTCACAGAATCGAGCCAGAAGAACTTCCAGACGCAGATCCTTCTCGATGCGATCGTCGAGAAGGAGGGCGTCCAGGTAAGTCAGGAAGAGCTCACGCAGTACCTGATTCAGGGTGCGGCGCAGTACGGCATGGAGCCGGGAGAGTTCATCAAGATCCTTGACGAGAACGGCCAGATTCCTCAGATGGTCGGCGAGGTCGCGCGCAACAAGGCGATCGCCGTTGTACTCGGCAAGTCCGAGATCGTCGACACCGAAGGTGCACCCGTAGACCTGACGGGTTTCCTTCCGCCCGCCGATGATGAAGCGAACTCGGAGGACTCCGAGGAGACCTCGAGCGACAGCGAGTGAGCATCTCCTAAGAGATTGCAGCGACGGGACCTGGCCAGATGAGGCCAGGTCCCGTCGCTGTTGTCGAGAAGGTAGAGAGCGCATCGATCTGCCCAGGGCGAACACGCCCGACAGGCCGCATGCGCTCAAGTAGATTCGTACTGTAGCGATAACGAATGGAGCGCAACATGGCAGAGCCCCTTGTGGCCCAGAGTGTTTTTGACCAGCTTCTGAAAGACCGCATCATCTGGCTGGGCTCAGAGGTGCGCGACGAGAACGCCAATGAGATCTGCGCCAAGATCCTTCTGCTAGCGGCAGAAGACCCGAAGCGCGACATCTATCTGTACATCAACTCACCCGGCGGGTCGATCACTGCCGGAATGGCGATCTACGACACAATGCAGTTCGTTCCGAATGACATCGTCACTGTCGGAATCGGTATGGCGGCCTCCATGGGGCAGCTTCTGCTCACGAGCGGCACGAAGGGCAAGCGCTACATCACCCCGAACGCGCGGGTTCTTCTTCACCAGCCGCACGGAGGTTTCGGCGGCACAGCGAGCGACATCCAGACGCAGGCTCAGTTGATCCTCGACATGAAGCGGCGGCTGGCAGAGATCACCGCATCGCAAACGGGGAAGACCGTCGAGCAGATCAACAAGGATGGCGACCGCGACCGCTGGTTCACCGCACAGGAGGCCCTCGAATACGGCTTCGTCGACCACATTCGAGAGTCGGCGACCGATGTCACGGGCGGCGGCGGAACCGACAACTCGCAGAAGTAGCCAGAAGAGGACCACGAACTATGCAGACTCCAACGTTTGAAGCAGCGGGCAACGCCCTGCACATGCCGAACTCACGGTATATCCTTCCCAGCTTCGAAGAGCGCACGGCCTACGGTTACAAGCGGCAGGATCCGTACGCGAAGCTTTTTGAAGACAGAATCATCTTCCTTGGTGTTCAGGTCGATGACGCCTCGGCAGATGACATCATGGCGCAGCTGCTGGTCCTTGAGAGCATGGACCCGGACCGCGACATCGTGATGTATATCAACTCACCCGGTGGGTCATTCACCGCCATGACGGCGATCTACGACACCATGCAGTACATTCGCCCCCATGTTCAGACAGTGGTTCTCGGGCAGGCCGCATCTGCGGCCGCCGTCATCACTGCGGCGGGCACCCCCGGAAAGCGTCTGGCTCTCCCAAACGCGCGGATTTTGATTCACCAGCCCGCTGTAGGTCAGGCGGGGCAGGGCCAGGCCTCGGACATCGAGATTCAGGCTGCGGAGATCATGAGGATGCGGACATGGCTGGAAGAGACGCTTGCCGCTCACTCGAATCACACGAAGGAGCAGGTGCACAACGACATCGACCGAGACAAGATCCTCTCGGCGGAGGAAGCGCTTGAGTACGGTCTCATCGACCAGGTGCTGACGAGTCGGAAGAACTCGACGGCCATAACGCAGTAACTGTTCACAGTGATGAGGCCGGCCCGGACGCTCCGCGGCCGGCCTCATCTCTGACATACACGCCGCAGAGAAGCCGACTCTGTCGATAGCACGGGTTAGGCTCTTCATATGGGAATCGCCAGACTGAGGGAGGTCAGCTGATGGCGCGAATCGGTGAGAGCGCTGATCTGCTGAAGTGTTCCTTCTGTGGAAAGAGCCAGAAGCAGGTCCAGCAGCTTATCGCGGGCCCCGGTGTATACATTTGCGATGAGTGCGTTGAACTCTGCAATGAGATCATCGAAGAGCGTCTCGCAGAGGCTGGGGAGTCGTCAGCCGGCGACTTCGAGCTTCCTAAGCCCAAAGAGATCTTTGACTTCCTCGAGGAGTACGTCATCGGGCAGGAGACCGCCAAGCGATCGCTTGCTGTCGCCGTGTACAACCATTACAAGCGTGTGCGGGCGCGTTCGACGCTCTCCAGCGCGGACAGCGTGCAAGAAGACGTCGAGATCGCAAAGAGCAACATCTTGATGGTTGGGCCCACCGGCTGCGGTAAGACGTACCTCGCGCAGACCTTGGCGAAGAGGCTGAACGTCCCGTTCGCCGTTGCCGACGCAACAGCGCTGACAGAAGCTGGATACGTTGGCGAGGACGTCGAGAACATTCTTCTGAAACTGCTGCAGGCTGCGGACTACGACGTCAAGCGGGCCGAGACGGGCATCATCTACATTGACGAGATCGACAAGATCGCTCGCAAGGCGGAGAATCCTTCGATCACTCGAGATGTATCTGGCGAGGGCGTCCAGCAGGCACTCTTGAAGATTCTGGAAGGGACTGTTGCTTCTGTGCCTCCGCAGGGGGGACGGAAACATCCGCATCAGGAATTCATCCAGATTGACACGACAAACGTTCTGTTCATCGTGGCTGGCGCGTTCGCAGGACTGGAGGACATCGTGTCCTCGAGAGCAGGTAAACGCGGAATCGGATTCGGTGCTCCGCTTCATTCCAAGGGCGACGACGTCAATCTGTTCAGCGAAGTTCTTCCCGAAGATCTTCATAAGTTCGGACTCATCCCGGAGTTCATAGGGCGGCTACCTGTTCTGACGACAGTCACTCCGCTCGATCAGCATGCACTTATCGAGATTCTTACCGAACCTCGCAACGCCCTTGTGAAGCAGTATCAGCGGATGCTCCAGATCGATGGCGTCGAGCTTGAGTTCGAGCGCGACGCCTTGGAAGCGATCGCAGATCTCGCTGTCGAACGCAAGACTGGAGCGCGTGGGCTTCGCGCGATCATGGAGGATGTGCTTGGCCCCATCATGTTCGATGTGCCGTCCAACAGCGACGTGGCTCGGGTGATCGTTACTCGAGAGTCGGTGTCGGAGGGCGGCGCGCCTGTCGTGGAGCACCATACGGAGCAGCGCGAGAAGTCCGCCTGAGCGTCACAGTCCGCGTAGCAGGAGGGCGATCACAGTAACCTGCTGTCATGTCTCCTAACGATCGTTATCTGCACGGACATCACGAGAGTGTGCTCCAATCTCACGAGTGGCGAACAGCCGAGAATTCTGCAGCGTATCTTCTCGACCACTTGACCGCCGGCGCGCATGTCCTGGACGTGGGAAGCGGGCCAGGCACGATCACGGTCGATATCGCTGAACGCGTGTTCCCCGGCACGGTTACCGGCCTAGATGTGGCGCCCGATATGAAGGCTCGTGCGGAGGCCTATGCCGAGTCGCGCGGCTGTCAGAACGCGCAGTTTCGTGTCGGTGACGCCTACAGTATCGACGCCGAGGACGGAAGCTACGACATCGTCCACGCGCATCAGGTGCTCCAACATCTCGCGAACCCGGCTGCCGCGCTTGGCGAAATGATGCGAGTCCTCAAGCCCGGTGGGATCCTCGCGGTTCGCGACGTCATCTATTCGTCTACCAGCTGGAGCCCGGAGAATGACGGGCTCCGACTCTGGCTGAAGATCTACCTCGCCGCCGCACATTACTCCGGCGGCGATCCTGACATCGGGCGAAGACTCCATGCACTCGCGATCGAGGCCGGAGCGAGCTCCGTTGTCTCCTCGGCCTCCGCCTGGTGCTTCTCGACTCCCTCCGAGCGCGACTGGTGGGGCACGTCATGGGCGAATCGCGCCACTGAATCCGGTTTCGCCCGTAACGCGCTCGAATCCGGTGAAGCCCGTGTCGAAGATCTTGAAAGGATCGCTGACGCGTGGCGACAATGGGCAGCGGATGATCGCGGCTGGCTGGCAATGATGCACGGCGAGATCATCGCACGTGCGCCTGGAGACCACCGTGACGGTCGACCGGTTCAGTAGTCTTCCTCGGACTCGCTTTCGTCGTGGCGGACCGTTGCTGACCTCTCCTCGGGGTTGTATGTGATCAGCGTTCCGTCATCGAGTTCGACGATTGGACGACCCTCGAGCCACGTCAGTGTCCATGACCAGTCCGCCAGCTGAATCTCTTCGGACCTGAGCTCGTCCTCGACGCTGCGAACAGCGTCGAGGACGACATCCGGAAGGCTCGACGGGCCGGGGGTGCCGGCGTTCCATCGTGTGCCAAGCTGCATGTTTCGTCTCCTCGACTTACGCTTTCTCGGCCTCACCGAGTGTGATCTCGGACACGCCGATCGCGTCGCCCGTCACGACGGAGAGGGACTGGATGCGCCCGACCGCAGCGAGATCGCTCGCCGCAGATTGCAGCAGTGTGACGTCTTCCGCCGGGCAGGTGATGACCGCGTGCTCCACCGGGACCTTCTGCGACACCTTCGCGTCCGTCTTCGCACGGCGCACACCGATCAGGGCCTCGCTGGCGAGCTCGAGCACGCGAGCATCCCCGTCCAGGGTCAGTTCATCGGCCTCTGGCCACGGGGCAACGTGCACCGATCCCTCGCGCCACCATGACCAGGCCTCTTCAGACGCGAACGGCAGGAAGGGGGCAAACAGCCGCTGCAGCACCCCGAGAGCCTGCCGAAGCGCTGCCACAGCCGACCCACGGGCGACTGCGTCCGAACCGTATGCGCGTTCTTTTACAAGCTCGAGATAGTCATCGCAGAAGGTCCAGAAGAATGACTCAGTCATTTCAAGCGCGCGGGCGTGATCGTACGAGGCGAAGCAACGCGAGGCTTCTGCGACGACCTGACGGAGCGACGACAGCATGCTGAGATCCAACGGCTCGGTGACTTCATCATCTGCCGAAGCCTCGAAGCCGAGAATGAACTTCGATGCGTTCAGGATCTTGATCGCCAGGCGTCGCCCGATCTTGATCTGCGTGGGGTTCTGCGGGTCGAAGGCTGCGTCGGTGCCGAGTCGTGACGATGCGGCCCAGTAACGCACAGCATCCGACCCGTGCTTCTCCAGCATGTCGGCAGGAGTGACCACATTGCCCTTGGACTTGGACATCTTCTTGCGATCAGGATCGACGATGAATCCGCTGATCGACGCATGGCGCCAGGGCTTCTGATCGTCTTCCAGCACCGAGCGAAGCATCGTGGAGAAGAGCCAGGTGCGGATGATGTCCTGTCCCTGCGGACGCAGATCGAACGGGTGAACGAGACCCCAGAGCTCAGCGTCACGCTCCCAGCCTCCGGCGATCTGCGGGGTGAGGGAGGAGGTAGCCCAGGTATCCATCACATCGACCTCGCCGACAAACCCACCGGGAGTTCCTCGCTGGCTCTCGTCGAAGCCAGGGGCCGGGTCACTCGATGGGTCAACGGGCAGGGCCGCCAGATCGGGAACGATCGGCGAAGAATAATCAGGCTCGCCCGCGCCGTCGAGTCGGTACCACAGTGGGATCGGGACGCCGAAGAAGCGTTGGCGCGACACAAGCCAGTCACCGCTGAGACCACCGACCCAGTTCTCATATCGCACCCGCATGAAGTCCGGATGCCATGTGAGCTCTGAGCCAAGTTCGAGAAGTCGGGCTTTGAGCTTTTCGTCCCGAGCGCCGTTCGTGATGTACCACTGGCGAGTTGAGACAATCTCGAGTGGTTTGTCGCCCTTCTCGAAGAACTTCACGGGATGGGTGATTGGCTTCGGCTCGCCAATGAGGTCTCCCGACTCGGAGAGGAGCTCCACGACGGCTTTCTTTGCGCTGAACACAGTCTTGCCAGCGAGCTGCTCGTAGGCAGCTAAACCCTCAGCACTCGTGATCGCCGACGGTGCCTCCCGGAGGATCCGCCCGTCGAAGCCGATGATCGTGCGGTTGGGAAGATCCAACTCACGCCACCAGACGACGTCGGTGACGTCACCGAAGGTGCAGATCATTGCGATACCGGCACCCTTGTCGGGCTGTGCGAGGTGGTGAGCGAGCACAGGCACCTCAACGCCGAAGACCGGTGTTGTCACAGTTGTACCGAAGAACTTCGCATACCGCTCGTCATCGGGGTGCGCAACGAGTGCGACGCAGGCAGGAAGCAATTCCGGACGTGTGGTCTCGATTTCAATCGTCCCGCCGTCCGCGCGATGGAATGCGACTCGGTGATATGCGCTCGGCTGTTCTTTGTCTTCGAGTTCGGCCTGCGCGACAGCGGTGCGGAACGTGATGTCCCACAGCGTGGGAGCCATCGCCTGATACGCTTCGCCGCGCTTCAGACTGTTCAGAAACGCGTGCTGGCTCGTCTTCAGCGATTCCTCACCGATGGTGCGATAACTCTGCGTCCAGTCCACAGAGAGCCCGAGATCTCTCCAGAGTGCTTCGAACTGCTTCTCATCCTCGACGGTGAGCTTTTCACACAGCTCGATGAAGTTGCGACGCGAGATCGGCTGTTGATCCGCGGCTTTGATGCTCTTGCCGTTTCCGTTGTACGGCGGAACGAAGTCAGGCTCGTAGGGGAGGCTTGGGTCGCAGCGCACACCGTAATAGTTTTGAACCCGACGTTCGGTTGGGAGGCCGTTATCGTCCCATCCCATGGGATAGAAGACGGTCTTTCCGCTCATGCGCTGATAACGAGCGATCACGTCGGTGTGGGTGTAGCTGAACACATGGCCGATGTGGAGCGAGCCGGACGCCGTCGGTGGAGGCGTGTCGATTGAATAGACACACGAGCGTCCGCCCTCAGCTGCGGCGGCCCGGTCGAATCGGTATGTCCGATCGTCCTCCCAGACACGGCCCCACTTCGCTTCTAGGCCTTCGAGCTTCGGTTTGTCGGGAACGTTGGTCATGGTAAAGACTCCGATTCGATATGGGCGGCACCGTGTGAACGTGCCTGGAAGAGGTTTCAGACCATCGTAACTGTCTTTGTGCACTGCGCAGAATGAGAGCGTTCCCTGGACGTTCAGTGGGAATCTCTTTCGTCTGTCACCCCTAAAGTGGGGGTATTCGACGAATGGCTGGTGATCCACTCATGTCCACGACGACGAGCGGACGCACGACCGGAGTGCGGACCGACATACAAGGGCTGCGGGCGATAGCGGTCGGCCTAGTGGTGGTTTTCCACCTCATGCCGTCCGTCCTCCCCGGTGGTTACGTCGGCGTGGACGTCTTCTTCGTGATCTCGGGTTTCCTCATCACTGCCCATCTGCTTCGAGAGATCGATTCGAGCGCTCGCGTGAACTTGCCTCGATTCTGGGCACGGCGCGCGCGACGTCTGCTTCCGGCCGCGTTGCTCGTCCTCATTCTGACTGTCGCCGGGGTGTGGATACTCGTACCTACCGGCTTCAAACCGGACTTCCTGTCTCAAGTCGCGGCGTCGGCGCTCTATGTCCAGAACTGGACACTCGCGGATCAGGCTGTCGACTACATGGCAGCGGAGGCGCAGGCATCACCAGTACAGCATTATTGGTCCCTCTCGACTGAGGAACAGTTCTACATCATCTGGCCGCTCATCATGGTGGCTGCGCTGTGGTTGGCGCTGCGATCCAAGCGCAGCCCCTATCGCGCGTTCGGAATCGCGATCGGCCTCGTCGCGGTGGTGTCATTCGCGTGGTCGGTATGGAACACCGCGTTCGATCCTGCGGCGGCCTACTTCGTGACGACGACACGCGCATGGGAGTTTGCGCTCGGAGGTCTTACAGCTCTTCTGGTGGCGGCAAAGCCCGATCTCGTCGATTCGATCCCCCAACGCGTGCGCTCCGCTCTCGCATGGGCGGGGCTAGCAGGAATCGTCGTGAGCGCTGTGCTGTATACAGGCAGCACGCCGTTCCCCGGCTACACGGCGGCGCTCCCGGTCTTGGCGACCGTGGCGGTCATCATCGCGCACGACCCGGAGCCGCGTTGGTCTCCTCGACGTGTTCTCGCTGTTCGGCCGATGCAATGGCTTGGGGACGTGTCATACAGCGTCTATCTGTGGCACTTCCCACTCATCACACTCGCTCCCTTCGTTCTGAAGCGCGGGCTAACGGGGTTCGATCTCACCTTCATCGCGGTGCTGACGCTTCTGCTGGCATGGGCATCGAAGGAGTGGGTGGAGGACCCGATTCGGACCGGTGTCACTGCAGGTTGGCGCCCGCGCCTTACTTTCGCCTTCACAGCGGCGTCAATGGCTGGCGTGGTCGCGGTCACCGCGCTCGGGGTTGGAGCCGCTGATCAACAGGTCGAAAACCGTCAGGCTGAGCTCAAGAGCATCGTCGCGAGCGACGAGCCGTGCTTTGGCGCCGCGGCGCTCGAACCAGGATCCGGCTGCGAGGTCGAGCCCGCGACGGCTGCGGTGCCTGACCCGGCTCTTGTCGATAAGTCTCCAGAACGATGCATCACGAACACTCGTGATGATGAGCTCAAGGTGTGCGAATACGGTGTCGACGAGAAGGATGCCGATCATGTGATCGCCCTCGTGGGCGATTCGCACGCAGAGCAGTGGCTGAGTGCCATCTCGATCGCGGCTGAAGATCACAACTGGCATGTGAAGGTCCTGACGAAGGCATCCTGTCCGTTCATCGGAGTTGACCGTGACGAGCCGAACAAGTCAGATGCAGAGACTGCCAGCCTTGTCGACACGTGCCGGACCTGGAATGACGAGGCCATGGACTACCTGCAGCACTCCGGCGATATCGACACCATCGTCACATCAGCGAAGTCGGCCAACCCCGTCGAGGCTGCGCCAGGGGAATCATGGCAGGAGACCGCTGCGACTGCTTACGAGGAGCGCTGGAGTGAGCTGCCCGACAGCATAAGCAGCATCATCGCTGTTCGGGATACACCTCACATGAACAAGGACGTGCTCAACTGTGTAACGGTGAGCGGGAAGAATGCAGCCACGGACTGTGCCGTTCCGGAGGATGAGGCGTTTGACGAGGACCCGCTTGCGGAGGCCGCCGAGAAGACCTCTGACTCACGCGTTTCACTCGTCGATATGAGCGACTACTTCGTCGTTGACGGTGAGTGTCCACCGGTGATCGGGGGAGTGCTTGCGTTCCGTGACACGCACCACATCAGCTGGGTGTACTCGTCGACGCTCGCCACTCCATTCGGGGACATGCTCGATGACGCAATTGCGACTACCAGCGCCTAGCGTTGATGGGGGACGTGGAGGACGTTGCGCAACAGCTCGAGGGTGTAGGGATGCTGAGGAGCCTCGAGAACTTTCTCAGTTGGCCCGCGTTCGACGATGCGTCCCCGCCGCATAACCGCGATCTCATCGCTCATATGCCGGATTACGCCGAGATCGTGACTGATGAGGAGATAGCCGATCCCGCGTGCGCGTTGGAGGTGGTCGAAGAGATCCATGATATGGGCGGCCACACTCGCGTCCAACGCAGACACCGCTTCATCGAGGATCAACAGTTCAGGATCGCCAGCTAGCGCACGAGCGATGGAGACGCGCTGACGCTCACCTCCGGAGAGCGCCGCCGAGTTCCGCTCGAGAAGCTCGGGTGCGAGCCGCACATCCTGAAGTAGACGCAGCACAGCACTGTCACGATCGGCACGGCTGACCCTGGCATCCTCGAGCGCGTCTGTGAGGATGCGACGAACGTTCCAACGCGGGTCGAAGGAGCCGAGGCTGTCTTGGGAGACGAAACCGACGCGGCGTCGCCGAAGCCGTCGCTTCCGTTCGGCTAGGGGCACCCAGCTCTCGCCGTCCAGCGTCACCTCGCCCTCGAGCGGTTTCTCGAGTCCAACCAATATGCGGGCGAGCGTGGACTTTCCGGATCCGGATTCGCCGACTAGCCCCAGTGTGCGTCCTCCACGCAGGCAGATCTCGACGTCGTCGACCGCCCGAATGGGCAGGCGTCGCTGCGCGAATTCGCGTGAGATCCCGCGTGCGTCTAGGCGTGCGTCTCGCCGCTGAGAAGCGGTGGTCGGTGCCTCGGAATTCGGGCCGGGGACGAGCGGGACGCCGCGAGGTGCCGTCGAAGGAATAGACGACAGCAAAAGACGTGTGTGCTCGGAGGAAGGCCGGGTGAAGAGCTGTTCGCGCGTCCCCGATTCCACGATGCGGCCTTTGTGCATCACGAGAACCCTGTCGGCGATTCTCGAGACGACGCCGAGGTCGTGGCTGATGAGGAGGAGTCCCATACCGTCGGTGCGAAGCGAATCAAGGAGGGAGACGACGCGGCTCTGGGTCGAAGCGTCCAACGCCGTGGTCGGTTCATCGGCGATGAGCAGTCTCGGCGCGGCAGCTATCGCTGATGCGATGAGCGCGCGCTGACGCTGGCCCCCCGAGAGCTGATCTGACCTCCTGCGGCCGAGTTCCTCGCTTCGTGGAAGACCTACTCTCATCAGTAGACGGTCGATCTCCGCACGGCGCGCTGAACGATCGGCAGGGGAGTGGAGTTTGACCGCCTCGTCGATCTCGGAGACGACCGGTCTCAGTGGGTCGAGCGATCCCATTGCATCCTGAAGCACAAAGCCGATCTCTTTGCCACGGAGTCCGCGCCAGTCCCGCTCTGATGTCTGCCGCAGATCCCTCCCAAGGAACTCGTGAGTGTCAGAGCGAGTCTCGGCCCCGCTCAAGCCGATCAAACTCCTGGCGGTGACGCTCTTGCCCGAACCCGATTCGCCGACGAGGGCGACGCATTCTCCTTTAGAGATCGTGAGATTGACGTTCTCGACGACATTACGAGTATTGAACCTGACTGAAAGGCCTGAGACATTGAGCAGCTGAGTCATATCTCACTTCCAGTCCGTCGAGCGAGGGTTCTGCCAATGACGGTGAACGACATGGTGGTAGCAAGGATCATCAGACCGGGCATGATCGTCAGCCAGGGAGCGGTTTGGATGTAGATTCGCCCCGCGTTCAGCATTGCGCCCCATTCCGGAGAAGGGGGCTGGGTGCCAAGGCCGAGATAGCTCAGCGACGCAGCCCACACGACTGCCTGACCTATTCCAAGCGTCGCGATAACGGTCAGCGGCGCGAGAGTGTTCGGGGCGATCGTCCTCGTGAAGATGCGCAGAGGGTGATGTCCAAGCACGACCGCTGCCGATACGTAGCCCGAGTGTCGCACGCGCTGCGCCTGCCCGAGAAGGATTCGAGCGTAGCCAGGAGCTGTCGACAGCCCGACAGCAACGATGACGGATATCGGCCCCGGGCCTACGACAGTGATCACGATGAGTGCGAGCAGCAAGCCTGGGAAGGCGAAGAACAGCTCGATCACGCGGCCGACGACAGCCGAGGCAATTCGTCCCATAAGCCCGCTTGTGAAGCCGAGGAGGGTTCCCAGCGCGAGCCCGAGCGACGTAGCGGCCGCACCGATCAGGAGAGAGGTCCTGGCTCCGTAGATGGCTCGACTCAGAACATCCCTGCCGGACTCGTCCGTTCCGAATGGGTGTTTCCAGTTGGGTGGGGAGAACGCCTGGGTGGGGTGAACAGAGAGCGGATCGTACGGCGCGAGAGCACCGGGAAAGACCGCACACGCGATGATGGTCCCGGCGATGACAGCGGCGACGATCGCACCGACACGGCGTCTCGATGGTGCCTCATGACGACGGGTCCGAATCTCGATGTCACTCATGAGCGCCGCCCTGTGCGTGGATCGACTACTCTGGTGAGGCCATCGGCGACGATCATGATGATGACGTACGCGAGTGCCGTCACGAGGACGATGCCGGTGACCAGGGGGACGTCTCGGTCGAGAACTGCCTTCACCAGGCTCCGTCCCACGCCTGGTCTCGCAAAGATCGTCTCTACGACGACCGCGCCACTGACCAGGTAGCCGAAAGCCCAGGCAGTGAGGTTGACCCCGGGAACGGCTGCGTGGCGCAGGGCATGGACGAGACGTACGCGGGTAGGGCTTGCGCCTCTAGAACGGGAGGTCAGAGCGAACGGCGATTCTAAGGCATCGAGAAAGGCGTCGCGCATCACTTGCGCGAGAAAGCCAGCGATGGGGATGCCCAATGTCAACGTCGGAAGAACCAGACCCGACCATGTGCCGGTGCTCACGGGTGGCAGGATCCCGAGGCCGGTGCTGAATGTGACTATGAGAATCACTGCGAGCCAGAAATGGGGCAAGGATGCCGCGGTGAGCTCCAGCGCATTGCCGACGACGGCGCTGAGCCGAGAGCCACGGGTCGAATAGAGAGTCAGGAACACAGCAAGCAGCCAGCCCACGAGCAACGAGCTGAGAGCAAGCACCATCGTGGACAGGAGGAGGGGCCCGATCACGGCGCTCACCGACTCGCGAAGGGAATAGGACATTCCAAGTTCCCCTGTCACGAGACGAATCAGCTGACGCCCATATTGAATCAGGATCGGGTCGTCGAGACCGTACTCGCGACGCACGTGCGCAAGCGCTTCGTCCGATGCCTGGGAACCAGGACCGCCGAGGATGGCCTCTGCGGGATCACCTGGTATGAGCCTCATAGCGAAGAAGACGATGGTCGCTGCTGCCCACACCACGATCAGCCCGCCTCCGAACCGGTATGCGATCCAGCTGACTGCCTCCCCCGGGGGCGGTCGTGGCACCCTTTTGCGTCTCCGTCACGAAGGGAGTCCTCTACTCGGTGAAAGCAGCATCCACGAAAGTCGGCGTCGAAAGCGTCGGCATTGCTCGAACACCGGTGACGTCCGGAGAGATCAGGAAGGTGTTGAGCTGATCGTAGAGGGGTACGATGTAGTGTCCGTCCAAGATAAGGTTCTGGGCTGTTTCGTACAATGATGCGCGTTCATCGGCATCTTGGGAAGAAGATGCCTTCTCGAGAGCGTCGTCGAGTTTGGGGAGCGCAACCTGCGAGTGGTTGGCGAAGTAGCCGCTCGGCGCGGGCTCGATGCCTGACGAGTGGTACAGGATCCTGAGTACATCGGCGCCCACCTTCGTATAAGGGGCACTCACCAGATCGTAGTCATTCTGGCCGAGCGCCGCGTACCAGGTGGACAGATCCATGAGCTCGATGTTGATCTCAATGCCGAGATCCTTTGCTCCAGCGGCAATCTGATCGAACAGAGACTGTTCAGCGGGGATCGACTGTGCCGTGCTCACGGGAAAGTCCAGGCTGAGACGGTTCCCATCCTTCACTCGATAACCGTCCGAGTCGCGCTCTGACCAGCCTGCATCGTCCAGGAGGGCGTTGGCGCCATCCACATCGAGCGTGAAGTCCTCCGGAGCGCTCACCGCGAGAGGCTCCGCGCTCGACAGTGGCGAATATGAACGTTCAACAGTGTCGAAGAAGAGCGACGAGATGCCCGCATTGATGTCAATTCCCGTTGCGAAGGCCTCTCTCACCTTGGGATCATCGAACGGTGCTTTGCCCGCGTTGAGCTCAAGACGGTTGGATGCCCCTGTTCGGGGCGCGTCAAGCACTGTGAAGTTGCCGTCTTTCTGCGCTTGCGCGAGTACATCAGGCTGAACGTTGTCGATCATGTCGACGTCGCCGCTCTGGAGAGCGGCGTAGCGAGAAGCGGCATCGGGGATGAAGCGCCATTCGATCGAGTCGAATTCTGCGGGTCCGTCGTTCTCGGCATCGGCCGGTGCTGAGTTGTAATCGTCGTTCCTGATGAATGTGATGTGATCTTGGTGAACCCACTCATCCACGGTGAAGGGTCCGGTCCCAATCGGTGACTCGCAGTTCTCATCCATTCCACGTTTGATGCCTGCGGGAGACTCGATTCCGACCCAGGTCTGGGACAGCGACTCGAGGAGTGCACTGTCCGGCGACGAGAGATGGAAGCGTGCATGCGTGGCGTCGACTGACTCGACAGATTCGATTTTCTGCACTGCGAGATAGCCGGTTGATGAGGCCGTCTCCGGGTCCTGCAGATGAGCGATGTTCGCTGCGACCGCGTCCGCGTCGAACGGTGTTCCATCCGTGAAAGCGACATCGTCGCGCAGTGTGAAGTCCCATGTCAGGCCATCTTCGGAGACCGTCCAGTCGGTGGCGAGCCAGGGGATAATCGTGCCATCTGCATTTCGGGAGACGAGAGACTCGATAACCTGCCCTCCAGCGAGGGCCTGGGGGTAGTTGCCTCCCACGTGCGGGTCGAGGCAGTCCGGCTCAGCGTCTCCGGTCGCGTATACGAATGTTCCACCAGAGACAGGTTTGTCAGCGTCGACAGAGTCAGCTGCACTGCAGCCGGAAGGGACGAGAGCCGCAGTCGCACTGACTGTCACGAGTCTCACGAGCGACGAGAAGCGCATGGGAGGAGAGCCTTTCGGGAGTTCGGACACCTGTTACTGGATGGGGTCTATTAAACAAGCCTATGACAGAATGAGAGCGCCACGGGAGGAGCTCACGCTATGGCAGAGAAGAGAGGGGTTGGTCGCCCCCGCCGGTCGTCACGGCGCACGCTCGAGGAGGCGGCCGCAGAGCTGTTTCTGGAGCAGACGTACGACGGCACCACGGTCGACGAGATCGCTCTGCGGGCTGGAGTGAGCCGCAACACGTTCTTCAACTACTTCGACGCGAAGAGCGATGTGCTCTGGGTTGACCTCGATGAGATGATCGGCGCTCTCGATGGGGTGCTGGCTCGGACAGAGGCATCCGGAAACGTCATCGACGACGTGCACGATGCTCTGATCTCTGTCACGTCCGATGTGCCGGCCTCTCGCGTGCCATGGGCGTTCACACAGACGGACCTGATGGGACTCCGCGACGAACTCCAGGCTTCCGGGCTGGCGCGTGTGCTTGCTGTGAGCCGTGTGCTCGAAAGGTATGTGGAGAACCGGGTCTCAGAGTCGACAGCCCCGAGAGCGAAAGCCGCGGCAGTGTCGATCACGGCGGCTGCCGCCGCTGCGGCTTCCCAATGGGCGAACGCCGGCGTGTCACGGCATCCTCTCTCTGAATACATGTGGGATGCCATCGACCCGGTGTGCACCGGTTTTCGACCAGTCTTCGTCTGAAGACCCGGTGTCCTCTGACGCGCTCTGCAGAAGGTAGAATGCTGTCAGCGACTATGAACCGGCTATCACCGGGGAGTCTTCGGAAGAACGGCCGCTGGCTCAGTAGAACCGAACGGGTCTGGCCCGTCACAGCCAAAGAACGAGCGGCCCGCATGCGCGGGCAAGTGAGGTGGTACCGCGGCATCGCCGTCCTCGCAGGAGAGAAGACCGACCTGCAGGAGAAGAATGTCGTACCCTAAGTCGAATGGCACGCCGCATGACGGAGCCGCGTTCGGCGTCACGCCGTCGCCGACCTTCCCTGATATCGAGACGCAGGTGCTCGACTTCTGGGAGAAAGACGATACGTTCGCCGCATCCATCGCACAACGCGAAGGTGCCCCGGAGTGGGTCTTCTACGATGGGCCTCCATTCGCGAACGGATTGCCGCACTACGGCCACTTGTTGACGGGCTACGCGAAAGATCTCTTCCCGCGATTCCAGACGATGCGTGGCAAGCAGGTTCACCGTCGATTTGGATGGGACACTCACGGGTTGCCCGCAGAGCTCGAGGCTGAGCGCCAGCTGGGCATCACGGACAAGAGCCAGATCGAGGAGATGGGTATCGCGGCGTTCAATGAAGCTGCGCGCTCCTCGGTTCTCCACTACACGGATGAGTGGCGGACCTACGTGACGAGGCAGGCGCGCTGGGTCGACTTCGACAACGATTACAAGACGCTGGACATCACGTTCATGGAGAGCGTTCTCTGGGCGTTCAAGACCCTTTATGACAGGGGCCTCGCGTACGAGGGATATCGCGTTCTGCCGTACTGCTGGCGTGACCAGACGCCGCTCTCGAACCACGAGCTCCGCATGGACGATGACGTATACAAAATGCGCCAGGACCAGACGGTGACGGTGACATTCCCCTTGACGGGGACGAAGGCTGATGGCCTCGGACTGGCGGGCGTGAGAGCGCTCGCGTGGACGACGACGCCGTGGACCCTTCCTACGAACCTCGCACTCGTGGTCGGCCCGGACATTGAATACGCGGTGGTTCCGGAAGGGCCGAACGGTGCCGCAGATTCGCAAACGGCGGATGTGAGCGGCGGTCGGCGAGAGTATCTACTCGCAACCCAGCTCGTCGGCGGCTACGCCAAGGACCTCGGATACGAGAGTGCAGACGAGGCGATCTCTGCAGTGCGTGCAACTGTGCATGGAGCTGATCTTCGCGGTGTGTTGTACGAGCCTCTCTTCGATTACTACGAAGATTCGCAGGTGTGGGGCACCCAGAATGCCTGGCAGATCCTCACGGACGACTACGTCACCACCAGCGACGGCACGGGAATCGTGCATCAGGCGCCCGCCTACGGTGAGGATGACCAGCGCGTCTGCGAAGCTGCGGGCATCCCTGTGATCCTTTCACTTGACGAAGGCGGAAAATTCCTTGCGAGTGTGACGGACGTCGCCGGGCAGCTTTGGTCCGACGCGAACAAGCCGCTCACGCGACTGCTCCGTGACCGAGGGCGCCTCCTGCGGCAGGCGAGCTACGAGCACTCCTACCCTCACTGCTGGCGTTGCCGGAACCCTCTCATCTACAAGGCCGTGTCGAGTTGGTTTGTTCGGGTGACGGAATTCCGTGATCGTATGGTCGAGGTAAACGAGGAGATCTCGTGGGTGCCTGACAATGTGAAGCACGGGCAGTTCGGCAAGTGGGTGGCGAATGCTCGCGATTGGTCGATCAGTAGAAACCGATATTGGGGTTCGCCGATCCCAGTATGGAAGAGCGACGACCCGCAGTATCCACGCGTGGATGTGTACGGCTCGCTGGACGAGATCGAACGAGACTTCGGGGTGCGTCCGATCGATCTTCACCGGCCGTATATCGACGAGCTCACGCGACCGAACCCAGACGATCCGACCGGAGCGTCGACGATGCGACGCATCCCCGATGTCTTCGACGTCTGGTTCGACTCCGGGTCGATGCCATACGCGCAGGTGCACTATCCCTTCGAGAATCGCGACTGGTTCGACTCGCACAATCCGGCGGACTTCATTGTCGAGTACATCGGGCAGACGCGCGGGTGGTTCTACCTCCTGCACGTTCTCTCGACTGCGCTCTTCGACCGTCCGGCGTTCAAGAACGTAGTGAGCCACGGGATCGTGCTCGGCAGCGATGGCCAGAAGATGTCGAAGTCGCTTCGTAACTATCCGGATGTGAACGAGGTCTTCGATCGTGACGGCTCGGATGCGATGCGCTGGTTCCTGATGTCCAGTTCGGTCCTTCGAGGCGGCAATCTGATCGTTACCGAGGCCGGCATCCGCGAGGGCGTTCGACAGCTTCTGCTGCCGCTCTGGAACACCTGGTACTTCTTCTCGCTGTACGCAAACTCTGCGAAGTCGGGCGGTTACGAGGCCGAGGCACGGACAGATTCCGAGGATGTGCTCGACCGCTACATCCTGGCAAAGCTGCGTCAGCTTGTGGCCCAGGTCACGGGGGACCTTGAGGAGTTCGATTCCACGGTCGCCTCGACCCGCCTGCGTGACTTCGCGGATGTGCTCACGAACTGGTACGTACGTCGGTCCCGAGACCGCTTCTGGACCGGCGTCGATGCGGACGGCAACGGACGCGAGGCTTTCGACACGCTGTACACAGTGCTTGAAACGCTCTGTCGCGTCGCAGCTCCGTTGCTTCCGCTCATCACGGAGCACGTGTGGAAAGGCCTGACGGGGGAGCGGAGCGTCCACCTCACGGACTGGCCCTCACCTGAGGAATTCCCCGAGGACGACGCTCTCGTTGAAGCGATGGACCGCATCAGGGAGATCAGCTCCGTCGGTCAGGCGTTGAGAAAGCAGGCGGGGCGTCGCGTTCGACTGCCGCTCGCAGAGCTGACGGTGGTCACACCGGATGCGACGACGCTTGCGCCCTTTGAAGGCATCCTCCGGGAGGAACTCAACGTCAAGCACATCAGATTGGTTGAACTCACCGACTCGAGCGCATCGGAATACGGAGTGACGAGTCGTCTCTCGGTCAACGCGCGTGCTGCCGGGCCTCGTCTCGGCAAGCAGGTGCAGCAGGTGATCCGCGCTGCGAAGAGCGGAGACTGGTCCGAGCGTGACGGCATCGTCGTCGCGGGCGGTATTGAACTCGTCGAGGGCGAGTACAGCTTGATCCTTGAGGCCGCGGACACCGAGGACGCCACCGAGATCGGGCTTCTGAGCGACGCAGGCTTCGCCATTCTCGACACATCGAGCAACGCGGAGTTGGAAGCAGAGGGACTGGTGCGTGACATGGTGCGTGCCGTTCAAGACACTCGAAAGGCCGCCGGCTTCGACGTTAGCGATCGCATTACTCTGACGCTCATCTTCGAGAGCGATGAGGATGCCCGCGCTGTGCGCTCCGTCAGCGGGGTGGACCTAGCGGCAGAGACGCTCGCAACGGAGTTCCGCACCTACGCGGCATCCGAAATCGATGCCACTGGAGAACTTGAAGAACAGGTCAGGGCAGAAGCGCCGACGGTACCCGAACATGTTCACAAGGTGGGCGCTGAAGACTTCGCTAACGCGGGAGCAGTCGCGATCGCTGTCAGCCGCAACCGGAACGGAGACCATGACTGAGCCGCTCATCGGACCAGCCGGGGAGGCAGAGACCGCTGCCGATGTGATCGATGCCTTGCTCTCCCGAACAGGGGAGGGGCGTCCGCGCCCGCGCCTTGAACCGACCCGTCGCGTGGTGGAACTGCTCGGCGACCCTCAGCGTGCCTATCCGATCATTCACCTGACGGGAACGAACGGGAAGAGCAGCACGTCGCGCATCACGGAGAGCATCCTGCGAGCGCACGGTCTCCGAACCGGACTCTTCACGAGCCCGCACCTCCGGTCCTTCAACGAGCGAATTACGATCGACGGATCGCCGATTTCTGACGACAAACTCGTGGAGAACTGGCGCGATGTCCTTCCGTACATTGAGATGGTCGACGCCGAGCTCATAGGTGCAGGAGAAGTGCGCCTCACATTCTTCGAGGCGCTGACGGTGCTTGCCTTCGCCAGTTTCGCGGATGCTCCGGTAGATGTCGCGATCATCGAGGTCGGGATGGGTGGCGAGTGGGACTCCACGAACGTCGCTGACGCGGACGTTGCGGTCTTCACACCCATCGACATCGATCATCAGGCGACGCTCGGGGGTACGCTCGCCGAAATCGCGCGTACGAAATCAGGCATCATCAAGCCTGGAGCCCGGGTCGTCGCGAGCGCTCAGCGCGCGGTTGCCCTCGCTGAGATCGAGCGAGCTGCGGATCGGTTGGACGCTACGGTCCGCGTAGAGGATCGCGATTTCCTTCTGGCATCCGACCTCGTCGCGGTGGGCGGACAGGTCATCTCCGTGCAGGGGCGAGCGGCTCGCTACGACGATCTGTTCCTCCCGATGTTCGGCGACCATCAAGGACACAACGCGGCGCTTGCGATTGCGGTGTGCGAGACCTTTCTCGGCGATGGCGCGACTCCGCTCGACGGAGATGTACTCGCTCAGGGACTTGCGGAAGCGAAGTCACCCGGTCGGTTGGATCTCGCGGCGACGGGACCGACAATTCTCGTCGACGCGGCCCATAATCCCCACGGAGCGGCCTCGCTCGCGTCAGCACTCGACCGCTATTTCGATGCGTCGGAGATCGGGGTCGTGATCGCGACGCTGGAGGACAAGGACACTCGCGGCATCCTCACCCACCTCTTGCCGAAATCAGAACGGTTCTTCGCGACTCAGGTGGAGTCCGAGCGCGCCCTCGCGGCTGACGATCTCGCCGCCGAAGTCGCGCGGGCGGGGGCTGGCGACCGAGTGGACGCGTATGAGTCCGTGGAGGAAGCGCTCGAAGAAGCACGAGAGTGGGCCACCGCGGACGAAGGACGGATGGTCTTGGTCGCGGGATCGGTCATCCTCGCTGGGGAAGCGCTCGTCGCCATCGACGATCGGGGGTGGGCGTGAGAAGCCAAAACATCAAGGCAACGCTTGGCTCTATTGTCTTCAGCGCCGAGCTGCTCGTTGTCTTTCTCGGTGCTCTGGTCGCCTTCGGGCTCAAGGCAGTCGATCCGGTCACCGCGTTCGTCGGAGGCGGAGTCCTCTGCGTCATGATGGTGGCGGTGATCCCGGTCCTACGCTTCCGGTGGGGGCTGATCTGCGGCTGGGTGCTCCAAGGCGTTATCGTTGCTACCGGCATCGTAATGCCCATGATGTACGTCGTCGGCGGGCTGTTCGCGATCATGTGGGTCTACTGCATGATTGTCGGCGCTCGGATCGATCGGGAAAAGTCCGCTCAGCAGGAAACAGGAGATTGAACAAATGGCCGTAGAAGAGACACTCATCCTCGTGAAGCCCGACGGTGTCGCCCGGGGACTGACAGGGGAGATCCTCCGCAGAGTAGAGGCGAAGGGCTACACTCTCGTCGATCTTCGCCTTGTGCACGCGGACCGCGATCTGCTGGCGGCCCACTATGCCGAACACGAGGGCAAACCCTTCTACGAGCCGCTTGTCGAGTTCATGATGTCCGGTCCGGTGGTCGCCATTCGGGCTGCGGGTGATCGCGTCATCGAGGGCTTCCGCTCACTTGCCGGCACGACAGATCCGACGAGCGCGGCTCCCGGTACGATTCGCGGCGACCTGGGGCGAGACTGGGGACTTCCGGTTCAACAGAACCTCGTGCACGGTTCAGACAGCACGGAATCGGCGGCCCGAGAGCTCTCGCTCTGGTTCTCCTGAGAACGTTTTGGAAGCGCGTCCGGCGATCGCTGGACGCGCTTCGTGTATCTCAGAAGATGTGCCCGATCACATCGAGCTGAAGCTGTGCGAGCAGCGCGACGAGCACGTATGTGACGAGTGTGATGAGCGGAGTCCAACCGGCAAGAGCGGCGCCCGCACGCCGTGCTTTGTCGCCGAGGGGTAGAGCGCCCGATCGCAGAACGTGGAAGGTGACGGCAAAGAATGACGGGATCGTCACTGACCACGTCACCATGCACCATGGGCAGAGCGAGCTCAGAACGTAGATGCTCTGATAAATGAGCCAGGCGACGAACCCGATTGCGAAGACGAAGCCGAGCCAGAACACCGTCCAGAACCAACGAGGGAATCTCACGCCGGCGAGAAGAGCGACGCCGACCACGACGGGCGCCACCCAGCACGCGAGGCCGATGATCGGGTTAGGGAAGCCGAAGACCGCGCCCTGATCCGATGCGAGATTCGTGCCGCATCCCACGAGGATGTTGAAATCGCATCCGAGGCGAACATTCGGATCCTCGAGCTGTTTGTATTTGTCGAGAGTCAGCGCGAACGCGGCATACCAGCCGATGACGCCAGCAACGATCAGTAGGATGCCGAGCGCGAAAGGACGCTCGCGGACTCGAAGAGTTGGGGCGGTGTCGGTCACGTTCGGATTATGGCACACACCGCTGGAACTGAACGTGGTGAGGCGTCCCATCGAGTAACGTGCGATAATGGCAGAGTCCTAGACGAACCGCGCTTTGTCTAGCGGCATATAAGGCTTATTGGGCCCGGGAGGCCCGGTTGTTGTGAATCGGTCGGAGTGACCGAGGGTTTGTGATCAGAGCAGAAGCCGATCGCAGGCGACAGGATTGTGGAGGAGTTCGCTGAGGCGCATCTTCCCTATGAGAGTTCCCGGATGGGCGGCGCGGCTGTCAGTCCGGTTGAGGAGTGCACCAGAGATGGTGGAAAAAGAGAACACAAGCACACACCCGGACGAGGGTGGCAGAGAAGTTTCTTCTGCGGATACAGCCGCAGAGCAGGTCGAAGGACAAGAGACTCCCGCGATGGCGGTCGAGGAAGCCACCGCTGAAAAAGCGGTTGACTCTTCGTCAACACAGCCGGACGTGGAGGCCGCGGAGAGCGACGAGGACGCTGGGGGTGTTGTCAAGGCGCCCTCCGATAACGGAAACAACCAGGATCAAGCACCCTCTGAGCCCGAACACACCGGACCGGTGACCACGCGGCTCATCTTCAAAGCGCCCGACATCAAACCGCTTCCGCCCCGGCCGAAGGTTGAAAAACAGGAGGACAGCGCAGATTCGGGCAACGGGTCACGCCGCCGTTCTCGGAGGCGCAAGGGGGCGGACGGCGACGAGGCTCGTCAGAGCGAGCCTGAGCTGATCACTGAACCGCAGAAGGTCAAAGGTTCGACTCGTCTCGAAGCGAAGAAGCAGCGGCGGCGTGACGGTCGTGATGCGGGCAGACGACGCGCGGTGGTGACGGAGGCTGAGTTCCTCGCCCGGCGCGAGTCCGTCGACCGAAAGATGATCGTACGCTCGAAGAGCGGCCGTATTCAGATCGGGGTTCTCGAAGACGACATTCTCGCGGAGCACTACGTCGCCCGTTCCCAGGAATCGTCGCTCATCGGAAACGTCTACTTGGGGAAGGTCCAGAACGTGCTGCCCAGCATGGAGGCAGCGTTCGTCGATATCGGACGAGGCCGTAACGCGGTTCTGTACTCAGGTGAGGTCGATTGGGACTCCGTGGAAACGGGAAACCAGCCGCGGCGCATTGAACTTGCACTGAAGGCCGGTGACAAGGTCCTCGTTCAGGTCACGAAAGACCCGGTAGGGCACAAGGGTGCTCGTCTGACGAGTCAGATCTCGCTGCCGGGACGGTACCTCGTATATGTACCGAACGGTTCGATGAACGGGATCTCCCGCAAGCTGCCCGACACCGAGCGTGCACGACTAAAGAAGATTCTGAAGGCGATCCTTCCTGAGAATGCTGGAGTCATTGTTCGCACGGCGGCTGAAGGCGCAACTGAGGAACAGCTCACACGTGACGTCACGCGCCTCACGAAGCAATGGGAGTCGATTCAGAAACAAGTGGAGAACGGCCATGCGCCAGCACTTCTCCACTCAGAGCCGGATCTGCTCATCAAAATCGTGAGGGATGTCTTCAACGAAGACTTCCAGAGCATGGTGATCGCCGGAGGCGACGCCAAGCAGACCATCGAGAAGTACCTCGCTCAGGTAGCGCCCGATTTGCTGGACCGCGTAGAGAGCTACTCGGGCGGCAAGGATGTCTTCGACGAGTTCCGCATCACTGAGCAGATCGAGAAGGCACTCGACCGGAAGGTTTGGTTGCCTTCCGGTGGATCGCTCGTCATCGACCGCACCGAAGCAATGACGGTCGTCGACGTCAATACGGGTAAATTCGTTGGATCCGGAGGTAACCTCGAAGAAACGGTCACGAAGAACAATCTCGAGGCCGCTGAGGAGATCGTACGGCAGCTGCGCCTGCGTGACATTGGGGGCATCATCGTCGTGGATTTCATCGATATGGTGCTCGAGTCAAACAGGGATCTTGTCCTGCGCCGCCTGGTCGAATGTCTGAGCCGCGATCGGACGAAGCACCAGGTCGCGGAAGTGACCTCGCTTGGACTCGTCCAGATGACGCGCAAGAAACTCGGGCTGGGCCTCCTCGAGACTTTCAGCGAGGCATGCGACGCGTGCTCTGGCCGCGGCGTGATCGTGCATCACGAGCCAGTGGCGAAGCATCGTCATTCCAACAGCGACAGCGGGGGACGCAAACGTCGAGGGTCTCAGGGGTCGTCGAACGGTAACAATGGGGCGCAGCAGAAGTCGTCGGCGCACTCCATCACAGATGATGCGAAGAAGGCTCTCTCTCAGATCGCCGCCAGCACCATTCATGCGGAGGACGAGGTGGGCCAGAAGAGCGTGGTCGGAAAGACCGAGAGCTCGGAAGCCTCGGAGGCGCCGAAAACCCGATCGGAGAAATCCCAGCAGGAACAGACGCCACAGTCGGAATCCGAGAAGGTCGCTATCTTGGATATCCCGATCGAACCTGGCCATGCGGCTGAGACTCGTCAGGTAGACAAACAAGCAGCGGAAGACCTGCTGGGTTCGGTTCTCGATGCCCTCCCGGAGCCAAAGAAGCCCGGACAGGGGCGGAACCGCTCTCGACGCGTCACCACGGCAGCGTTGACCGGTGTACCTGTCTCTGCGCGAACCGACAACGGTGAGAAGACAGACGCATCAGAGTCTGACTGAATCACCGATCCCGAGCGCGCACACGAAGGCCGCTGGTGATGAGCCTCCGGGTGAGTTCATTCGCGCTCACTTCATGCGCGCCTGCTTTGACCAACTCGCTGTAGCGCGTCATTGGGACGTCGTAATGATCGAGATCGAAACTCCGTTCTGGCACGCCCACGGATCGAGCGAAACTGTGAAGTTCGGTCAGGGACGCATCGCTCACAAGATGAGACCAGTAGGTGCCGTGAGCAGGCCACATCGGAGGATCGATGAGTACCGTCATGATTCGATTCTAGAGAAAACGCGCGCGCATCATTTGTCGAATGCTGGTTCAATGCAGTAAAGTTGAGCGTTGGTGAGCTGGCTTATCCCTGTGTCACCGCCATGTTTTCTGACAGGCAGACCTCTTTTCCCGCTGGGTATGTCTGGAGCAGTGACTTTCCTTTGACAGACAATCGGAGCAATCGCTCCTCAGAGAAGTAGGTATTCCAAAGTGGTATACGCAATCGTGCGCGCCGGAGGACGGCAGGAGAAGGTCGAGGTCGGCACCATCGTGACGATGGACCGCGTACAGGCTGACAAGGACGGCAACGTCACGCTTCCCGCAGTTCTGCTCGTAGACGGCGACACAGTCACGAGCGACCAGAAGGCGCTCGAGAAGGTTACGGTCACGGCCGAGGTTCTGAATGACCTCCGCGGGCCCAAGATCGTGATCCAGAAGTACAAGAACAAGACCGGCTACAAGAAGCGCCAGGGGCACCGTCAGGAGCTCACACGCGTCAAGGTCACCGGAATCAAGTAAGGCATCGAGGAGAAAACGAGATGGCACACAAGAAGGGTGCGAGCTCAACTCGCAACGGTCGTGACTCGAACGCACAGCGCCTCGGTGTGAAGCGCTTCGGCGGCGAGGTCGTCAATGCGGGTGAGATCCTGGTCCGTCAGCGTGGAACTCACTTCCACCCGGGCTCGAACGTCGGGCGCGGTGGCGATGACACGCTCTTCGCTCTGGCAAGCGGCTCCGTGGAGTTCGGTTCGAAGGGCGGACGCAAGGTCGTCAATATCGTCGCCGGTGCGTAGCCGACGCGAATCAAATCTCATACGAGGGGCGGGCGGTTGCCCGCCCCTCGTCGTCTTCCGGCAGTATGGAGCCGGCGACTAATCGCGAAGGAGGAGACTACGTGGCAACGTTCGTGGATCATGTCACGCTGCACCTGACTGCGGGTAAAGGCGGCAATGGCTGCGTCTCCGTCAGGCGTGAGAAGTTCAAGCCGCTCGCTGGACCTGATGGCGGAAACGGCGGGGATGGCGGGGATATCGTGCTGTACGCAGACCCGCAGGTGACGACGCTTCTCCCGTACCACCGTTCTCCCCACAGACAGTCTGAGAATGGTGGATTCGGCATGGGCGATCTGCGCCATGGCGCAGCAGGCCAGGAACTCGTTCTGCCGGTACCTGTCGGCACTGTGGTCAAAGACTCTCAGGGCAAGACACTCGTAGATATGACCGAGCCTGAGACCCGGCACGTTGTCGCGATCGGTGGACGCGGGGGGCTTGGAAATGCTGCTCTCGCAACCACGAAGCGCAAAGCTCCCGGTTTTGCTCTGCTCGGCACCCCGGGGTGGCAGGGTGACATTGTCCTTGAGCTGAAGACGATCGCGGACGTCGCTTTCGTCGGATTCCCCTCGGCAGGAAAATCGAGCCTGATCGCCGCAATCTCGGCGGCCAAGCCGAAGATCGCAGATTATCCGTTCACGACGCTGCATCCGAACCTCGGAGTCGTTCAGGCTGGGGAATATCGCTACACCGTGGCAGATGTGCCGGGGCTGATCGAGGGTGCGAGTGGAGGAAAGGGCCTCGGGCTCGAATTCCTGCGCCACGTCGAGCGCTGTGCGGCCTTATTGCACGTGGTGGACTGCGCCACCCTCGAGCCCGGTCGAGACCCGATCTCCGATCTGGAGATCATCATTCGCGAACTGGACGCCTATCCGGTTCCGGAAGGACAGCTCCCTCTGAATGAGCGTCCTCAGCTCATCGCGCTAAATAAGGCGGATGTTCCCGAGGCGAAGGAGCTGGCAGAGTTTGTGCGGCCGGAGCTTGAGTCGAGAGGATACCGCGTCTTCACCATCTCGACAGTGAGCCACGAGGGTTTGAGGGAGCTCACATTCGCTCTTGGCGGGATCGTGCAGCAGCACCGCGACGAGCAGCAGGCTGCGGCTCAACACACTCCGAAGATCGTCATGAAGCCTCGTGCGGCCGATACGAAACCCTTCACAATCGCGGTGGAAGGCGGCACCTACGGGAATGTCTACCGGATTCTTGGTGCGAAGCCAGAGCGATGGGTGCAGCAGACTGACTTCACCAACGACGAGGCAGTCGGCTACCTAGCAGACCGACTGGCGAAGATCGGCATTGAGGAAGCGCTCTTCAAATGTGGAGCGGAGGCCGGGTCTACGGTTGTCATCGGACCGGGTAAGGGCGTGATCTTCGATTGGGAGCCGACATTGACCTCGACAGCGGAGCTCATGTCATCACCGCGGGGCACGGACTCTCGGCTGGAGGGGAACGCTCGTCCGACACGTGGTGAGCGGCGCGAGGCGTACTACGAGCGGATGGACGCGAAAGCGCGCGCACGTGGCGAACTCGAGCAAGAGCGAGAGGCGGGTCTCTGGGCGGAGGACGACAACCAGTGAATGTTGCGTGCCGAGCGGACCTCACTTCTGCAAAACGGATCGTCGTGAAGGTCGGTTCCTCCTCTATCAGTGGAGTCAATGCGGGGCAGATAGATCCACTGGTGACCGCTCTCGCGGAAGCGCATTCACGCGGCGCCGAGGTCATCCTTGTCTCGTCCGGTGCGATCGCCACCGGAATGCCATATCTCGGGCTCGACAGCAGACCGAGTGATCTTGCGACGCAGCAGGCCGCCGCCGCTGTCGGACAAAATGTTCTGGTCTATCGTTATCAAGACAGCCTTGACCGGTACGGAATCGTGGCGGGTCAGGTTCTCCTCACCGCGGGTGACCTTGAAGCAGCGAACTCTCGAAGTAACGCACGCCGAGCGGTGGAGAGGCTTCTCGGCCTGAGGATCCTCCCGATCGTCAATGAGAATGACACGGTTGCGACACACGAGATTCGCTTCGGAGACAACGACCGTCTGGCCTCGCTGGTCTCCATCCTGATCGAAGCCGACGCGATGATCCTGCTCAGTGATGTGGATGCGATCTACACGATGCCTCCAGAGCGTCCCGGGGCAACGCGTATCCCTGAGATCGCTCCCGAACAGACGCTTGGCGACGTCGAATTCGGGGAGGCGAATCGCGCCGGCGTGGGGACTGGCGGCGCATCCACCAAGGTATCGGCGGCACGACTCGCTGCTGAGCGTGGCACCGGAGTGCTTGTGACGTCTGCCAGCCAGATAAGTGATGCGCTTGAGGGGCGTGATGTCGGGACCTGGTTCGTGCCCCGGGGGCGTAATGAAGCAGAGGGCCCGGCTAGACTCGGCGCATGACCGAACCTTCTCTCTCAACGCCGATTCGCACACGTCTTGAGGCCGCTCAAGCAGCCTCGCGAGAGATCGCCCGTCTGACCGGACGGCAGCGGGCTGACGCGCTCGAGTCCGTTGCTCAGGCGTTGGAGGAGAACGTCGATGCGATTCTCGCTGCTAATGCGAAGGACCGTGAGGCTGGCGAGCAGAACGGCTTGTCAGGAGGGCTGATTGATCGTCTCGCATTGACAGAGGAGAGGATATCGTCGCTCGCAGCGTCGGTGCGCCACATTGCTGCTCTAACAGACCCGCTGGGGCAGGTCATCCGCGGAAGCACCCTCGAGAACGGCGTCAAGATCGAGCAGGTACGCGTACCATTCGGTGTCGTTGGGGTTATCTACGAGGCCCGGCCCAACGTCACGGTCGATATAGCCGCACTCGCTCTGCGGAGTGGAAATGCCGTTGCTCTTCGAGGTGGCAGCGCCGCTCTGCACAGCAACGAAGAGCTCATCTCAATCCTGCGGCGAGCGTTGGAGAGAGCAGGGGTCACGGCCGACGCGATTCAGGCGGTGGATGACTTCGGCCGTGACGGAGCTGCGGAGCTCATGAAGGCCCGAGGTCTCGTTGACGTGCTCATACCTCGAGGCAGCGCAGCGCTGATTGACCGAGTCGTTAGCGAATCGACTGTTCCGGTGATTGAGACGGGTGCTGGGATTGTTCACATCTACATCGATTCAAGTGCTGATGCCGAGACAGCGGTGGAGATCATCGACAACGCGAAGACGCAACGCCCGAGCGTCTGCAACGCCGTTGAAACGGTGCTCGTTCATCGTGATGTGTCCCCAAATCTTGTCTCTAAGATCGTTGAGCGATTGCTCGGTCACGGAGTCGATGTGAGGGCAGACGAGAAGATTCGCGATTTCGCCACGGGGGCTTCACCGGCGGCGCCTGACGAGTGGGCAACGGAGCACCTTGAGCTGCGGCTGGGGATGCGTGTGGTTGACTCACTGGAAGAGGCGATCGAGCACATCCGGCAGTTCTCGACCAAACACACGGACGCGATCGTGACAAACGACATGCGTAACGCCGAGCGTTTCCTGACAGACGTCGATTCAGCTGTAGTGATGGTGAACGCATCCACACGCTTCACTGATGGGGGAGTGTTCGGATTCGGAGCGGAGGTGGGCATCTCCACTCAGAAGCTCCACGCTCGTGGCCCCATGGGACTGTCCGAGCTCACGAGTTCGAAATGGGTTGTGCGCGGCGACGGACAGGTGCGTGCCTGACCTGTAGACTGATGAGAGCGTTAACGCGCCGCGAGAAATGGAGTTGAAATGCCCTTTGCGACCGTCCTTATGGCCGAATCCGAGCACACTGTCAATGAACTCGTGATGCCCAGCTTCATGTTCGGGGTCGTGGCGCTTGCGATTTTTCTCATTCTCGGCTTTGCTACGTTCGCCTATCGTGACGTGGCAAATCGCCACAGCCACAAGACCGGGTCAGCGCAGACAGCGCACGCGTACGACACACCGGAGAGTGAACAGAAGTAGCGCGAGGCGCGTACGGTGATGGGGGACACAGTCGTGCGGCCGCGGATCGGGGTGATGGGCGGCACCTTCGATCCGATTCACCACGGACACCTCGTGGCGGCGAGTGAGGTTGCTCAATCATTTGATCTCGACGAGGTGGTGTTCGTTCCGACAGGGCGGCCATGGCAGAAGGCTGAGGTGACAGAGAGCGAGCATCGCTATCTGATGACGGTGATCGCCACAGCATCTAACCCGCAGTTCACGGTGAGCCGTGTTGATATCGATCGCGACGGGCTGACGTACACGATCGACACTCTTCGGGATCTCAAGCAGCAGCGCCCCGAAGCAGACCTGTTCTTCATCACGGGTGCAGACGCTATCGCGCAGATCCTCGGCTGGAAGAACTCCAGTGAACTCTTCTCCCTTGCTCACTTCGTGGCTGTGAGTCGTCCGGGACATTCCTTGAACATTTCTGGATTGCCTCCTGAGCACGTAAGCTTGTTGGAAGTACCGGCACTTGCAATCTCCTCAACTGATTGCCGAAGCCGGGTCGGCCGGGGCTACCCGGTCTGGTATCTGGTTCCGGATGGTGTCGTTCAATACATCACGAAGTATCATCTGTATCGGAGTAGTGAATGACCTCGTTTTCCGACGAGCGGCCACTCTCCCGTCGGGAACTACGGGAGAAGCTGCGGGCACAGCAGGCGCAGGAGAGCGTTCTGCGCACCAAGCCTGCCTCGGCGGAGGACCAGGAGAAGACCGAAGCGTCCGCTGCTCAGAGTGATGCCGCTGAGAAATCCGACAAGCGCGAAGCCGCTGAGAAGCCCGGTGCTCCTCAGACGCATCCGAAACGCGAGTCTGCTTCCTCGTCGGTGCCTTCGGAGGACGCAAACGAAGGCGAACGGCCACTGACGAGGAGAGAGCTTCGCGCCCTGCGCGCTGCTACAGGCATGACGCCAGTCATTGAAGCAGACGCCGCGAGTGCTCAGCCAGAGAACCCGACAGACGCGTCAGCTGACTCTTCGACGGAATCGCCGGTCGGTGAGAACCAAGAAGACGAGGCGCAGGCCCCGACTGCCCCAAAAGCTGCGAAGCCAACGCCGAGCGCCAAAGACTTGCCTGCGGACCAGGCACAGGAAACTGATCATATTGATTCGTCTGAGCAGATTTCTGATGCCTTCCGGCCAAAGTCAGGCAAGGAAGACGATGAGTCGTCCCGATCAGAACCGGCTCGGGCTTTTGACACATTAATTGCGCCTGAAGCTCGAGGCTCCGACGTCTTGACAACGTCCAGCGTCCTTCTCCTTCCTGGTGCGAGCGGCCACACATCGGACACCAAGTCATCAACCACAGGTGAGATCGTTGTTACGGGATCCTTGGATCTCCCTCATGCCGATGCGAAAGCTGAGCGCTCGTCGTCAGATCGCCCCGATGTGGACTCAGGTGCAGACAACAGCGGTGAGGGAACTGCGACAGCCGGAACTCCTGTCTCGGCGACGCGCGCTGTAAGCACGCACGCTGTTACTCGTGATGTGATCACACCTCCGACAAAGACGTCGAGCCCGAAACTGCTGATGATTCTTGCCATCACGGCTGGCGTGCTGTGTGTCGCGGTGATCGGCGTGGTCATCGTCGGACTTCTGACTAATTCGTTCTGACACTGAGAGAAAGCCCTCCTTTATTCTGTGACTGCCTCAAACGAGTCCCTCGACCTCGCACGGATCGCGGCGTCCGCCGCCAACGATAAGGGCGGTGAGGAGATCGTCGCTGTCGATGTGTCCGAGCCGCTGCCCTTTGTGGACGCATTCTTGATCGTGAGCGGACGCAGCGAGCGAAATGTCGTAGCGATCGCGGATGGGATCGAGGACGTGCTTCGCGAGCGTGGTGTTCATGCGGTTCGGCGAGAGGGGCGTGCCGAAGGACGTTGGGTGTTGATCGACTTCGGGGATCTCGTCGCCCATGTATTTCATCCTGAAGAGCGTGAGTACTACTCACTGGAGCGGCTGTGGCGCGATTGTCCTGTCATCCCGCTCCACGAGGTACTCACGGACTGAAATCAACACGCCCGAGTGTGCCGATTTCTCTTCGCGGGCAGAGTTGATGTACATTAGATGAGTTGCTTCGGCAATGGATCTGGGTCTGTGGCGCAGCTGGTAGCGCACCTGCATGGCATGCAGGGGGTCAGGGGTTCGAGTCCCCTCAGATCCACACCGACATGAGTCGCGACATAGTTGACAGTTATGAGGAGGAGCCTGGCCATCGGCCGGGCTCTTTTTCGTTGTTGCGCCAGGAGTCGCTGAGCGCGATCAGGAGACACCAAGTGCCGACGCAGAGGCCGTCGACCATGACGGCGTGATACACCGTTTCGGTCGGTGGCAGCCGTGGTTGTACGTCCCAGCACCAGGCTGCGCGCCGCCGGAACGAGCGCCCCGTGCCAGTGTGATCGATCTCGGCTTGCGAGTGTTTGCCGACAAGCCGGGGCACGAATCGGCGGAGCTGTTCCCTGCGGGTGACATCGGGACGTTTCCTTGACTGGGATGAGCCACATGACAGGCACCGCCAAGCGGTGACGGCGTTGCCTGCTTCGACGTACTATCGGCTCTCTCAAGGAGTAGCGCCTCGAACGCACCGTTACGTCGCTGTGAGCGTTCTCGATCGTTCGTCAGATAAGCTCGAAACCTCGTCGAAGATGCCGCGCACTCTCGGTTTGAGGAAGCTTCGACGACTGGCTACCGGCCATGCCATGAGACTGATGCCTCACGCCGTCTCCAACCGGCGGTCGGCGGCGCGTCGCACAGCAATCTCGGGAGGTCGACCGCATTGTGACTCATCGCCAGCGCATCGATTTTTCGACGCGGCAAGCGGGATTCGTCTATGACGCTATCGTCGGCGATGACAGCTGCGGATTCTGGGTCGTCGATCACGCAGCGGAATGCACCACAAGCTATATCGGTGTCGGGCGACCCTCAGACCTGCCCGAGCCGCAGCAGACGGCATCCTGGCCGGAAACTGGAACGAAAGGGCGTGAGTTCCGGGGAGGGTGGATCGGATGGATCGGGTATGACAAGGATGACTCGTGCTGGTTGGCGGTCGAGAAATTCGTCACCTTTGAGCATGAGTCGGGCAAGATCGATGCGCACACCGTTGACAGCGATCTCACCGTGTGGGCTGCCGAGGTTGAGACGCTTCTCCTGCAGCATTTGCAGCATCTGCAGAACGATGGATGCGAGTCGGGCGAGCAAACGACCTTGACCGCTCAAAGCCGCGACTCACCTGAGCACTACAGGCGTATCATCGCGAGCGCCCAGGACGCGATTCGTGCGGGAGACGCTTACCAACTCTGCGTAACGACCCGTTTCAGCGTGCGGGGCGATTTCGATCCGCGGTATGTATTTCGACGAATGCTTGAGAAGCCGGGTCGCCGAAGCGCGCTGATCCGAGGAAGCTCCCGAGCTCTGGTCGTGACGTCCCCGGAAGCCTTTCTGAGCATTAGCCCCTCCCGATCGGTTTCGACGAGCCCGATCAAAGGAACTCGGCCTCGTGGGAAGTCTGCTTCCGAGGATCGTGCGTTGCGGCGCGAGTTGAAGTCGGATCCGAAAGAACGTGCGGAGAACGTCATGATCGTCGATTTGATGCGCAACGATCTGACCCGGGTCTGCAGAGCTGGCAGCGTCACGACGCCTCGTCTGTTGCACGTCGAGACTCATCCGCATGTGCATCAGCTCGTCAGTGAAGTTACGGGAGTGCTCGAGCCTCGAGTATCGCTCAGAGACGTGCTGGCGTCGACGTTTCCCGCGGGCTCGATGACTGGGGCACCGAAGCAGAGCGCAATCAATCTGCTGGCGAACATCGAAAGCGGTCCGCGCGGACGCTACGCGGGCTGCTTCGGCTGGGTGAACCGCGATGGAAGCGCGGAACTGTCCATGACGATACGGAGCGTCGCCGTTGATCGCGGCATCGCCTACGTCGGAGCCGGTGGTGGAATTACGATCGATTCGGAACCGGAGCGGGAGATCGCAGAAGTCGCGCTCAAGGCGCAGGCACCGCTTGCTGCTCTCGGTGCCAGACTGCCTGAAGAATGGGAGAATGCTCGGGTCAGAGATGTGTGGCACGTAGGCCGCAGCGAGCAGACGCACAGGAGGGGCAGCGGATGCACCCGATAATTACGGCTGACGACTCATGCCCGTGCGGCAGGGGAGACGCCTACGGTGAATGCTGCGGCCGGTTCATCGGAGGGCAGCAAGCGCCACCGACAGCGGAGCAGCTCATGCGTTCCCGGTTCACTGCTTTTGTGCTGGCCGACGAGAGCTATCTTCTTCGCACGTGGGACAAGAGTACGCGACCTTTGGGTATCGACTTCGACAGTGAGTTGCATTGGACACGTCTGCACGTGCTCTCATCCTCCCGCGGAGGCCCTTTCGACGATGTCGGGCATGTTCATTTCGTGGCTCTATATCGCACGCGCGACGGCCGTGGACGGCTCGAGGAGATCAGCTCATTCGCTCGGCGGAATGGCACGTGGTTCTACGTGGATGGTGAGTTCCCCGCTTCATAGCGGATCGGCTCTCCCTCAGGCATCGAAGTCCTCTTCATCGATCAAGAGGGACTCGCGAATGCGGCGAAGATCTTCCATCAGCGAGCCGATCAGCACCCAGTGGTTCGATCGGGGCGGGGCGACCACGAGGGGAGCAGTCAGCGCGGGAATCTCACTGGTCATCGGTGCAGGATCGGTCATGCTTGGCCGAATGATAAGACGAAGGTCGTGGGCGGCGCGCGTCAGCTGCTCAGCGATCGCGCGGACACTGGGTTCAGAGTGCAGGCCGCTGTCATAATGATCCCGGAACGCTCGTGTCATTCCGATGAGTCGCGTCACCACCGGGGAGAAGCGATCAAGAATCTCACGGAGCTCTGCAAGATCGGAGCGGTGAGAGGATCGCCGAGGGTTCAGAGTCAGAGACTCTTCGCCCTCCTCGATCGCGGTTTGAGCGGCATCCTTCATGGGCCTGAGCAGCCGAGCTTCGATCATGAGGCCTTCGAGATCTCCCTCAGCCTGTTCCACGCGCAGAGCTTCTGCCAAGCGGTCCAGAGTGGATGCGAGTTCATTTCCGAGCCGGACCACGCTCTCTCGCACCGGAGAGACGAGCACCGGAGGAACTATGACGACGTTGACGACGAACCCGATCGCGGCTCCGATGAGAGTCTCGATGATCCGTGCGCTCGCATACTCGGGGCTGGACGCTCCGAGGGCAAGCACCAGCATGGCGCTGATCGCGACCTGATTAGATGTGCCTGTCGTCATCCGCAGTGACCAAGCGAGAAGGATCGCGACGAGGATTGCCAGCATGACGACCCAGCTGGCCTGCCCGAGGAGCATGCTGAGAATGGAGGCGACTGCCACTCCCGAAATCACCCCGACACTTCGTTCGCTGGCCTTGCCAAAGGATTGATTCACGCTGGGTTGGACGACCAGCAATGAGGCGATCGCGGCGAAGACCGGGAGTTGCTCAGGAAGCACACTGCCCGCGGCAATCCACGCCACGACCGCAGCGACCGAGGTCTTTACGACCTGCAGCAGCGGGGTGCGCTTCGACGCTTGAATCCTGCGCGTGAGCTTCATAGGTTCAGACTAATCGGCGCACCACACTCAGCCGTCGAGAAACCCCTCAAGCTCCGTGAGAAGACCCGCGCCATCAGGTGCGTAGACCCACGTGTGTCCAGAGTCGTGCTGCTCGCGCTTCGAACGACCGCCGGCCAGCACTGCCTCTCCGACAGAGAGCTGGCGGATCGCCACGCCTGCGACAGAGTCGGGGTGCTCAGCCGCGAACTCTGAGTAGAGATCTTCGTCGTGCTGGCCATCATCGCCGACGAGGATCCATTTGATCTGCGGGAACTCGTCGACCAGACGGCGCATGTTGGTCCGCTTGTGCTCGCGTCCGCTACGGAAAAACCTGTCGTGCGTCGGGCCCCAATCCGTGAGGAGCAGAGGGCCAGCAGGATAGAGGTGACGAGAGAGGAACCGCCGAAGAGTCGGTGCAACATTCCACGCGCCCGTGGAAAGGTAAATCACGGGGCACCCACCCTGCTGGCGGGAGAGTCGGTCGAGGAAGACGGCCATCCCGGGGACCGGTGTGCGGGCGTGCTCGTCAAGCACGAAAGTGTTCCACGCCGCGACCAAGGGTCGGGGCAGCGCGGTCACCATGACCGTGTCGTCGATGTCGGAGATCACGCCGACCCGTATCTCGGGATCCACGATGTAGACATCGCATGTCACTGCGCCCGACCCCTGAGTGCGCAGACGTATCGTGTTCCAGCCCGGTGTGAGCGCTACCTGTACGACGACATCGACGACACCTCCCCGGTCGGCGATGACTTCATGTTGATCATCGCCGATGTCGACGGTGACTGGACAAGAGGCTACCGAAATGCTTGTGAAGCTTCTCCAGCCGCGGGCGCGGCTACTCGCCTCATCTTGACGGTCTGGGTGCATGTAGAGAACGCGCGCGAGCACGCGAACCCATGTCGTCGATCCGTAGCCCGTATAGCCGACGACACGCGGAACGAGCCCTCGACGCGCTGCTCGACGCGAGCGCCAGGCGAGAATTGCGTCGTCAATACGTGCGGCGCGGTGTATTCTTCCGGGCACGATTGGCGTGGCATCAGTGTCGGGCATCACTCAATCTTGGCACGGAGAGGGGCCGGATGCGTCATCCTTCACTCTCGTCAGAGTCGGTGCGCGCCATGTGACGTTGCTCACGATGATGGAGAACCTTCTTGATGAGCCAGGCGAACAGAAGAAAGACGCCGATGATGCCAACGAAGATGTAACCCGCGAAATGCAGTTTCTCCGACAGTTCACGGTACGTCTCTGCGGCCGCTGAGCCGACGGAGACGTAAGCGCCGGTCCAGATCAGACAGGCAGGCACGGTCCATGCCAGGAATCGGCGATAGGTCATCGAGCTCATCCCCACGGTCACAGGGACCAGAGAGTGCAGCACAGGGAGGAAGCGCGACAGGAATACAGCGATGCCTCCCCGGCGATCGACGTAGTGTTCTGCACGCTGCCAGTTGTGCTCGCCGATGCGTCGCCCGATTCGGGACCGTCGGATGTGCTCTCCGAAGTGCTTTCCGAGTGCAAAGCCGATGCTCTCGCCACCAAGCGCGCCGATCACGACGACGATATAAAGTGCGATGAACTCAACGACTCCCGTCACGCCTGTCCCTGCCACGATCACAATGGTGTCGCCAGGCACGATCAGGCCGATCAGGATGCTGGTCTCTAGGAGGATAGCGACACCGGCGATCGCGGTGCGCAGCACGGGATCGACGTCCTGGACAGCATCCAGAATCACGCCGAGTATGTCGTTCACCCTGCGAGCCTAATGGACGAACCTCTGCTCATGCGGTCAGCAGAAGCACGGGTGGAACAAGAACGAGTGCGGCAGCGGACGTGAGAATGAGCATCGTCGTCGCGCCGCCGAGCGGATGAGGTTCCCGCATGAGCCTTGACACACGAGGCGCAGCCGACTCCGGTGTTGCCTCCGTTACCCCGACGTCAGGCCCTGAACCACCGCTCGCCGCTACCGTCACTATGGCTGAAACAAGTGCGCGCGCCGAGGATCTCGATCGGGCGGCATCGTCGGCGAGCATCTCCACGAGGAGGCTTACGGCATGGCTGGCACGTGTCGCGATAGGGAACCAGGGGAGCGCCTTGCGCCATGCGCGGAAGGCGAGCAGGAGCAGATGATGCTGCTGCGTGAGATGCGCGCGCTCATGAGCGAGAACAGCCTGCAGCTCACTCTCGTCGAGTGCTTTGACGAGGCCGTCGGTGAGAACCGTGACCGCGCGAAACGCGCCGGGGAGGCAATACGCGACGGGTTCCGGATACTCCATTACTCGTGCGCCGGGTACCTCGGAGTTCGGTGAACTGAGAAGTGTGACGAGATCATGCTGGCGCCGCCGTTCGCGTTCTGTCCGAACGAAAGTCGTAATCACGCTCAACAGGAGGTGGCCAGTGAACAGAAGAGCACAGCAGAGCGCAAAGACGTGCAGAGGTCCCAGGCCCTCAGGCGCCCGACCGTCGAGGATGCCGCGGCCCAAGACGACAAGCCCATCGACCAGTGTCCGTGCGAGTCCGGAGACGCCGTATGTGAGGAGTGCTCCGACAGTGGAGAGTACACCTGCGATGGCTATCGCCTGCCAGGCGACGAGAGCGACTGCGGGCGCACGCGCGGGCCACTGGGCGCGCGACAGAACGATGGGCACTGGCCAAGCGAGCGCGACGGCAAGCAGAGCCATGAGTGCGGCGGCGATGAGCATCGCACTCAGAATACGGCTACTTCGATGCGGACGTGTCCACTCCGAGGAGTGAGCGGAGTGTCTCGACCTCGGCGGGCGAGACCTGCCCGATGAAGCGGGCGAGTGCGGCTTCCCGATCCGGCGACGAGCCGAGCACCTCATGCATCAGGTCTGCCGTGTGATCCGCACGGGTTGTCACTGCCGCATATAGATGGGGGCGAGTGCCGCGATCTCGCGAGACGAAGCCCTTTGACTCAAGGCGTGAGAGAACCGTGAGAACAGTCGTCGCCGCCAGCTGGCGCTTGTTCTTGCCGCTGAAGTTCAGACGGTCGCGCAGATCCCCGGCGCTGAGGGGATCGCCGGATGCCCACAGGACATCCATGACCTCGCGTTCTAGTTCGCCCAGAGTTGCCATAAGACAAGACTACGCTGTTTTCGCGCAACCTTCTACATCGTGTAGAAAAGTGTTCTACACTCTGTAGAAGACAAGTTCTACGCGACGTAGAAAAAGCTTCGTCGAAACGAGGTTTGCCCTGTGGATCAGTTACTCGACCCGCTCATTCTGGCCCGTTGGCAGTTTGGCCTGACCACTCTTTACCACTTTCTATTCGTCCCGCTGACGATAGGAATGGCGACGACCGTGGCAATCTTCCAGACTGCCTGGGTGCGGACGGGAAAGACCCACTATCTGCAGCTGACGCACTTCTACGGCAAGATCTTTCTGATCAACTTCGCAATGGGCGTCGTCACAGGAATCGTGCAGGAGTTTCAGTTCGGCATGAACTGGTCCGACTACTCCAGATTCGTTGGGGATGTTTTCGGGGCTCCTCTCGCACTCGAGGCTCTTCTCGCCTTCTTCCTCGAAGCCACGTTCATCGGGCTGTGGATCTTCGGCTGGGACCGTCTGCCCGCGAAGCTGCACCTGGCGACGATCTGGATCACAGCCGCGGGGACGATCGGCTCTGCCTACTTCATCATCGCTGCCAACGCGTTCATGCAGAACCCGGTCGCCTACACGATCAACGAGAGCAAGGGGCGCGCCGAGCTGACGAGTCTGGGGGAGCTCCTCGCGAACCCAATCGCGCTCGCGGCGTTCCCGCACACGATCTTCGCCTGTTTCATGGTGTCGGCCGGTCTTGTGATCTCGGTCGCTGCATGGCATCTCGCGCGGAACCAGAACATCGAGATGATGCGTCCTGCGCTCAAGTTCGGTCTGTGGACGATGATCGTCGCGGGAGCCGGAACCACGCTCATGGGCGACCAGCTCAGCCTCGCCATGGTGGATGCCCAGCCGATGAAGATGGCAGCCGCAGAAGCGCTGTACTCAACGGCATCCGGTGCCGAAGCCTCGTTCTCGGTGTTCACTCTCGGCACGCCAGACGGTGTTCACGAGCTGTTCTCGATTCGCGTGCCGTATCTGCTTTCGATCCTGTCCACTCACTCGCTCACGGGCACCGTCGAAGGGATCAACGACATCCAAGCGCAGTACCAAGCACTGTATGGGCCAGGAGACTATTCGCCGATCATCTGGGTCACGTACTGGTCGTTCCGCTGGATGATCGGGCTCGGCATGCTCCATATCCTTGTTGCAGTTGTCGGGCTCTGGCTCACGCGAGGTGGACGGATGCCGCAGAGCCGCTGGGTCTGGAAAGCCGCGATCTGGTCCTTCCCTGCATCACTCCTGGCGATGAGCGTCGGATGGATCTTCACAGAGATGGGTCGCCAGCCCTGGCTTGTCTTCGGTCTGCTCACGACTGAAGACGGTGTCTCACCTGGCGTCAGCGGAATCAGCGTTCTGATCTCCCTTCTCGTGTTCACCATCGTCTACGGCTCACTCGCGGTCGTGGAATTCCGCCTCATCGTGCGAGCGGTACAGAAGGGCCCCGACCCTCTCGAAGCCGACGAAGACTCAGAAGAGCCGCGTGTTCGTGCGGCCGTTTACTAGGAGGCATCCATGGATCTTTCACTCCTCTGGTTCTGGCTGATCGCCGCCTTGTTCATCGGGTACTTCGTGCTGGACGGATTCGATTTCGGCGTCGGAATGTCGCTGCCCTTCCTCGGTCGAGACGATACGGATCGACGAGTACTCATCAATACGATCGGGCCCGTCTGGGATCTCAACGAGACATGGGTGATCGTCGCCGGGGCCGCTCTGTTTGCGGCATTCCCCGAGTGGTACGCCACGCTGTTCAGCGGATTCTACCTGCCGCTGCTGGTGATCTTGGTGGCGCTGATTCTGCGCGGCGTGTCCTTCGAGTACCGGCACCAGCGGCCCGAAGCTTCCTGGCGACGCCGGTTCGACCTCTTCATCATCATCGGGTCCGCACTGCCTGCGCTCCTGTGGGGCGTCGCGTTTGCGAACGTCGTGCACGGCGTTCCCCTGGATGCGAATCACGATTTCGTGGGAAGCCTCCTCGACCTTCTCAACCCGTACGCGCTGCTCGGAGGTGTCACAACGTTGCTGCTCTTCTTCACGCACGGCGTGATCTTCGTCGCGCTGAAGACCGATGGCGATATCCGCCTCCGCGCGCGTCGTCTCGCGGCCCGGTCAGGCATCCTCGCTGTTCTGGCCGCAGCCGCGTTCCTCGTCTGGACATGTATCGAGCACGGAACGCTCGCACTTTATGTGGTGGCCGGCGGCGCAGCAGTCGCCCTCATCGGAGCGCTGATTGCGAACGCGCGTGGCCGTGAGGGGGTCGCCTTCTCGCTGATGGCGGGCACCATCGGCTTCGCGGTGCTGGCACTCTTCACTGCACTGCACCCCGCGGTGATGCCGGCCTCGAATGATCCGGCGAACAGCTTGACGATCGCCAACGCGTCGTCGACGCCGTACACCCTGGAGGTGATGAGCTGGATCGCGCTCATCGCGCTTCCGCTCGTGCTGCTCTATCAGGGCTGGACATATTGGGTGTTCCGCAAGCGCGTGATGCGCGAGCACATTCCGCAGGATGCCGAAACACATGCGCCCGCTTGATCCGAGGCTGCTCCGCTACGCGCGCTCGTCCCGCCGATTCCTCACGCTCGGTGCAGTGCTCACGGCCATCGATACCGCGGCGATCATCGGATTCGCCTGGTTTGTGACGAACGCCATCACCTCTGCGCTCGGCGGCGCCTCACCCTGGCACGTTGTCACCTCGAGTGCCATGGCTGGAGCCGCTGCGCTGATTCGAGGAGCTATCGTCTGGCTTCTCGAGGCTGTGGGCACACGCGGAGCGGCCCGTGCGAAGAGCGAACTTCGCCTCGGCATCCTCGAGGCAGTCGACAGGCTGGGGCCCGCGTGGCTCGCACACGAGAACTCAACTGCGCTCGCGACACTGCTCGCGCGAGGTGTCGATGCCCTCGATGACTACTTCGCGAAGTACATCCCGCAGCTCATCCGCACGGCAATCACCGTTCCTGTGCTCATCGCTGTCGTGCTCGCGCAGGATTGGCTCTCCGGTGTGATTCTCGTCGTGACACTGCCGATCGTTCCGATCTTCATGGTGCTGATCGGGTTGGCGACAAAAGCGGCACAGCGGCGCCAGTGGGATGGACTGACACAGCTCTCAGTTCATTTCATGGATGTCATCTCTGGACTCGGAACGCTCAAGATCTTCGGCCGCGAGCGCCGTCAGATCGGACGTGTGAGAGAGATGACGGATGACTATCGTCGGCGCACGATGGGTGTGCTGCGCATCTCATTTCTGTCGGGCTTCGTGCTTGAGCTCATGGCGAGTCTCTCTGTCGCGCTCATCGCAGTGTCGATCGGTTTCCGTCTCGTGGATGGAGCGCTGTCTCTGACAGTCGGCCTCTTCGTACTTCTTCTCGCTCCGGATGTCTACTTCCCAATTCGACAGGTTGGTGCGCAGTTCCATGCCGCAGCCGAGGGCACAGAAGCCGCAGAGAAGGCGTTTGACATCCTGGATGCCGCGTCCGCTGAGCGTCCCGCGGTCCACGAGCTGCATCCATCGGGTGATCTCGTCCTCTCTGATGTCGCGGTCGAGCGCGGAGAGAATGCACGAATCGGCCCTCTGAGCATCTCGTTCCCACGCGGGACGGTCACTGCGATAACGGGCTCGAGCGGCGCGGGAAAGTCCACGCTGCTGGATGCGATCGCCGGAGCGGCGACGCATACGGGCACGATGAGCGTGGGCGGGACAGATGTATCGAATGCGCGCATGCAGGACAGAAACTGGCTGGCATGGGCGCCGCAGACGGCGTATCTGGTCGCTGGGACGGTCCTCGACAACGTGACTCTCGGCAGCGTGAGTCCGGACGCAACTTTGGCCACGCACGCTCTGCGGCTCGCAGGTGCCGGGGACATCGAACTCGAGACGCGACTGGACGACGCGGGAGAAGGTCTCTCCGGTGGGCAGCGGCAGAGAGTGGCACTCGCCCGGTGCTTCTATCGCGCCGTAGGGCAGAACGTCAGTGTGATCGCCGTCGACGAACCAACCTCCGCGCTCGACGAACGAAGCGAAGAAGCCGTAGCGCGGGGGCTCAGGCATCTGGCCTCACGCGGAGCGAGCGTGATCGTCGTCACGCACCGGACAGCACTGCTCGAGTGGGCGGACCGGCACGTCGACATCGAAGAGCAGCTGGAGGTGGTCACGTGACGCACACGATGACGACTGACAGACGATCCGAGACCCGGCGTATTCTGCGGACTGCGCTGCCGCCCGCGCGTCGCGCACTGCCTGGCATCGCTTCCGGTGTGGCGATGGGGCTCGCTGTCGTCGCGCTCATGGCCACGAGTGCCTGGCTCATCGTCCGTGCCGCAGAGCAGCCCCCGGTGCTCTTTCTGACGATGGCGACGGTCGGGGTGCGCGCCTTCGCCCTTGCACGTTCCGTGTTCCGCTATTTGGAGAGGCTCTACAGTCACGATGCGGCGTTTCGTCAGCTCGCCGCGATGCGTGTTGATCTGCTCGAACGGCTGATCCCCTGGGTTCCCGCCGGACGGGGAAGAGCATCGTCGGGATCGGTTCTGAACGCGCTGGTCACAGATGTCGACGAACTGCAGAATCTCTCGTTGCGAGTGGTCAATCCTGTCATCACGTCCACAGTCGTGGCGGTTGCCGCAGTTATCGGTGTATCTCTGATCTCACCGCCCGCCGCTGCGGTTCTCGGACTCACGCTCGTCATCTGCGCTGTCGTGGCGATGTTCGCGGGAACCCGTGTCGCAGCGGCATCCGAACGACTCATCGCCCCGCACCGTGAGCAGCTCGTGCGGGCCCTCACCGAGTACACAGTCGGGTACACCGTGTTGGCGCACTACGGTGCAGATGTTCGCGCACTCGGTGCGGTCAGAGAAGCGGATGCCGCGGCCACTCGTGCCGCACTTCGACGGTCGGCCGCTGTAGGAACCGGCGGGGGCGTCATCACACTCGGGGCGGGCCTCACGGTAGCCGTGAGCATCTTCGCAGCGCTTCCGATTGCTCAGCACGCTGGATCAGGGCCTGCTTTCGCGGTCGTCGCGCTCGTGCCGCTTGCTGTCTTCGAAGTCATCGGCGCCCTGCCGCTCGCACTAGGTCACTGGAGGGTCGTGAGAGCCAGCGCGGAGCGGCTAGCAGATGTTGCGCCAACGACGCTGCCCGCTGAGCTCCCCGGGGAAGCGCAAGACAATGAACCGGTCGGCCCGCAGGACACCACGCTTCGTCTCGCTGACGTTTCGGCTCGGTGGCCCGGGTCCGGGTCTGACATTCTCCGAGACGTCGATCTTGAGGTGCGCCCCGGCGAGTGCGTCCTGATCAGCGGGTCGAGCGGGTCAGGCAAGTCCACACTGGCGGCTGTGCTCGCGCGTTTCATTGAGCACACCGGTACCTACGAGATCGGCGGACGAACGGCGTCGAACCCGCGGAGCGTCCGAGAGATCGTAGGCGTGTGCGAGCAGCATCCTCATATCTTCGATGAGTCCATCCGGCAGAATCTGCTGTTCGCACACGATGCGGCCACTGACGATGACCTCTGGAACGCTCTCGACGCTGTCGGCCTCCGCAACTGGGCAAAGGAGCGAGGAGGTCTGGATGTTCGTGTGGGGGAGCGCGGAGCACTGATCTCAGGAGGGCAAGCCCAGCGTCTCTCACTGGCACGAGCGCTTCTCCGAGGCTTCCCGATTCTGGTGCTGGATGAACCCACGGCGAATGTGGATGCGGCGCGGGCGCAATCACTCATGAGGTCACTCCTCTCGGCGGCTCAGGAGCGAGGCCGAAGCATCGTTCTGCTGTCACACGACGATGTTCCAGAAGACCTGATTGACAGGCGGTTCACGGTGCGGGAGGGAAGACTCGTCTAGCGGTATCCTTAGTAGTTGGGCGTCCGCGTTCCGAGCCCCAGGTCGCCGCGATGGAGATTGAGAGTCACGTGTCCCACGAGCAGACAGCACATGAAGCAGCCGAGAAATACGACTTCGCCGCGATTCAGGAGAAGTGGCTACCTGTCTGGGACGAGCTGAAGCCTTTTGCCACCGACGATGCCGACGACGAGCGTCCGCGCAAGTACGTTCTCGATATGTTCTCGTACCCCTCAGGCGACCTGCACATGGGCCATGCGGAGGCGTTTGGTCTCTGCGACATCCTCGCTCGGTACTGGCGACAGCGCGGTTACAACGTGCTCCACCCCGTCGGGTGGGATTCTTTCGGGCTCCCGGCCGAGAACGCAGCGATCAAGCGAGGAGCAGACCCTCGCGAATGGACGTATTCGAACATTGAGCAGCAGAAGACAAGCTTCCGTGTCTATGCACCCTCATTCGACTGGTCGCGAGAGATCCATACGTCCGACCCCGAGTACTACCGCTGGAACCAGTGGCTGTTCCTGAAGCTCTATGAGAAGGGACTGGCCTACCGGAAGGCCAGCCCCGTGAACTGGTGCCCGAACGATCAGACGGTGCTTGCAAACGAGCAGGTCGTAGACGGTGCGTGCGAGCGGTGCGGAGCGCAGGTCACGAAGCGAAACCTCACACAGTGGTACTTCCGCATCACGGACTACGCAGACCGCCTCGTCGATGATCTCGAGCAGCTCGAGGGATCCTGGCCGGCAAAGGTCCTGTCGATGCAGCGGAACTGGGTGGGTCGCTCCCTCGGTGCCGACGTCACGTTTGAAATTGAGGGACACCACGAGCCGATCAGCGTTTTCACGACGCGGCCCGACACGCTCTACGGCGTCACATTCATGGCTGTTGCTCCGGACTCCGAGCTCGCTGCGCAACTCGCGACAGGCGCGTCAGAAGACGTTCAGACCGCGTTCCAGAGCTATTTGGAGCAGACAAAGACAGAGAACGACATCGATCGGCTGTCGACGGACCGCGAGAAAACCGGAGTCTTCCTTGAGCGATATGCGATGCACCCGCTGACCGGCGAACGACTTCCAATCTGGGCCGCCGACTATGTGCTCGCCGACTACGGTCACGGAGCGGTGATGGCTGTTCCCGCACACGATCAGCGTGATCTCGACTTCGCACGTGCCTTCGACCTCCCCGTGACCCTGGTTGTTCATCCCGGTGACGACGCCGACCCCGAAAGCCTGGATCCAAAGGCTACGGGCGTCGCGCTCACTGGAGGCGGACGTTTGGTCAACTCAGGCCCGTTCGACGGCATGGAGCAGGACGCCGCTGTCGAGGCCATGACAGACAGGTTGGCGGAGACCGGGCGAGGAGACACGGCTAAGAACTATCGGCTTCGTGACTGGCTCATCTCACGTCAGCGTTACTGGGGAACACCTATTCCGATCATCCACTGCCCCGAGTGCGGCGAGGTGCCGGTTCCCGAGGACCAGTTGCCGGTGCGTCTTCCAGATGCCAAGGGCCTCGATCTGCGTCCGAAGGGGTCGAGCCCTCTTGGCGCCGCCGATGAGTGGGCCTCCGTCGATTGCCCGAGCTGTGGCGGACAGGCACGGCGGGACTCAGACACGATGGACACGTTTGTCGACAGCTCCTGGTACTTCCTCCGATATCTGTCTCCGAACTCGGAGACGATGGCTTTCGACGTCGAGGAAGCGCGTCGATGGGCTCCGGTCGACCAGTATGTCGGCGGCGTGGAGCACGCGATCCTCCACCTTCTCTACTCACGCTTCATGACGAAGGTGCTGCATGATCTCGGATATCTCGACTTCGAGGAGCCGTTCTCAGCGCTTCTGAATCAGGGCATGGTCCTCATGGACGGCCAGAAGATGAGCAAGAGCGTAGGCAACCTCGTGGAGTTTGCATCAGAGATGCGCGACTACGGTGCGGATGCGCTCCGTGTGACTCTCGCTTTCGCAGGACCACCGGAGGACGATATCGACTGGGCGGACGTGTCCGCAGCAGGCTCGTCAAAGTTCCTCGCACGTGCATGGCGCATCGCCCACGACGTCACGAGTGAGCCTGGTACGGATGCCGTTGACGGCGATAGGTCGCTGCGCCGCCATGTGCACCACTTCCTCGCTGATGCGCCGGAGCTCGTTGAGTCCTACAAGTTCAACGTCGCGATTGCCAGGCTCATGGAACTCGTGAACGTCACCCGCAAGACGATCGACTCGGGTGCAGGCGCATCCGACCCTGCAGTGCGCGAGGCGGCCGAGACGATAGCGATAGCGCTGAATGTTTTCGCACCGTACACGGCGGAGGACATGTGGAGCATGCTCGGCTACGAGCCGACCGTGGCAGCAGTCCTCTGGCCAACGCCAGAGCCGGCTTTGCTGGTCGAGGAGGAAGTCACGGCTGTGGTTCAGGTGAATGGCAAGGTGCGCGCTCGTCTGCAGATCTCGCCCTCGATCGATCCCGGTGAACTCGAGCGTCTTGCGCGTGCGGATACCAACGTCGTTCGCACTGTCGGTGATAAGCAGATCACGAACGTCATCGTCCGCGCGCCGAAGATTGTGAGCATCGCCACAGCGAAGTAGATGCTTTTCGGGGCCGTCCACAAGCGGCCCCGAAAAGGTCTTCTCCACAGCTCGGCACCACGATCCGGCCCCGCAGTTCGGTTCGGCCTAGCGTTGGGAGCATGGAGGAACGAGGTCAGCTGTCTCGACGCAGCACGCGACCTCGACGCATGCGGTTCGGCGCAGGGGTAGCTGTCTTGCTCGTACTCGTCGGGCTCGCGGGAACAGTGGCTGTTTCTCTCTTCAGACAGGGTGAGGAGACTGTGGCGGTTCCGCTCACGACCGCGACCTCCACCCCAGCTGGTATCTACGTGCATGTGCTCGGCGCCGTCGACGCACCTGGTCTCTATCGCCTGCCTGCTGGGGCCCGCGTGATGGATGCCATAACGGCTGCCGGAGGACTCAGAGACGACGCTGATGACTCGGCGATCAATCTCGCCCGCTTCGTCACGGACGGAGAGCAACTGCGTGTGCCGGTCGAGGGGGAGCAAGAAGCTCAGGACGCTGAAGATGGCCTCGTTGACCTCAACGCTGCAGACGCCGAAGAGCTCGAAACGCTGCCACGGATCGGCCCAGCACTCGCGGCCCGCATCATCGCGTGGAGGGATGAGAACGGAGGATTCCGCTCCGTCGATGATCTGAGACATGTGTCGGGCATCGGTGAGAAGACGTTCGAAGGGCTGAAAGACCTCGTGAGAGTCTGATGCATCTCCTCATCGCAGCAGCCTGTGCGTGGGCGGCAGCGCTGGTCACGATTGGGACGAGCCATGCCACGGTGATCTGGGTGTTGGCGAGCACGATCGGTGCGGTCGCTGTCACGTGGTGCGTGCTTCGGCGCATTGGGGGTGTGCTCGTCGTCATTGCCATCAGCTGTCTCGCTGTTGGCCTCGTCACTGCCGCCGTCGCTTGGGGATCTACTCAACGCATGCCTGAGGCACTCGACGACGCGCTCGAGGCGGGTCACAGTGAAAGCATCCACGCAGTCGTAGATGCGCTGCCGGCGCCGCGATCAGATGGCGGAGTCCGGTTGACCGCGACTCTCGTATCGATCGATGGAACCCCTGTTCGCGTCCCGACTACGGTTTTTCTCCCTGAGACAGATGAGGATATCGACTTAGGGAGCCGCGTCGAGTTTGCAGCCGATCTTATGGCGACCGATGCGTTTGACAGGAGCGCTGCGCTCCTCTTCGCCGACGCTGGAGCCACCGTCATCTCAGATGCTCCGACAGGCATTCGTTGGGCAAACGAGATGCGTCACGCCTTCGCTGATCTTTGCACGGAGTTGCCCGGAGCGGGCGGGATGCTTCTTCCCGGACTCGCCGTAGGGGACACGAGTCAGGTGTCGTCGGTTCTCGATGAAGCGATGAAAGATTCTTCCCTCAGCCACCTCACCGCTGTCTCAGGCGCGAACTGCGCCATCATCGTGGCGTTCGCAATGTTCGCCCTTGCGAGGTGTGGGGTGGGCAGAGGCCTCCGCGTCGCCGGGGCGCTGTGCGTGCTCGCCGCGTTTGTCATCCTCGTGACGCCGCAGGCGAGTGTTGTGCGTGCGAGCGTCATGGCGAGCCTCGCTCTCGTGGTTCATCTGACGGGACGCGCGTCACTTGGCGTTCCCGTGCTCTCACTCAGCGTTCTGTGTCTCCTCATCGTCGATCCCTGGTACGCCGTCGACATCGGTTTCACGCTGAGCGTCTTGGCCACCGCAGGTCTTCTGCTCCTGTCACGCCCGATGAGCAGCGCCCTGAGCCGTTTCCTGCCTCGCGGTGTGGCCACGCTGATCGGAGTCCCTCTCGCGGCGCAGCTCGCCTGTCAGTCCGTACTCATCCTCCTTTCGAGTTCGATCAGCGTATACGGTGTCGCGGCGAATATCCTCGCCGCGCCTGCTGCACCTGTCGGCACGGTTGTGGGTCTTGTCGCGTGTCTTCTGACCCCTGTCCTCCCGGCGCTCGCGCACCTGCTCATCTGGATCGCTTTCGTTCCCGCGTCGTGGATCGGCGGTGTCGCCACCGTCATGGCGAGCCTCCCCGGTGCGAAGGCACCGTGGCTTCCCGGCATCCTCGGCGCGGTGGTCCTGGCCGCTGGCACGGCGCTTGCAATCGCCCTCATCCTCTCTTCGCGGTTTCGCCATCATCCGCTCGGCGCGGTAGGCCAGGGACTCCTGTGCGTGTCGTTGGGGGTCTACCTGGCGGTCGCCATTGTGCCGCCAGCTGTCTCGTCCCTGACGCGACCAGCCGCTTGGCTCGTCGCCGCGTGCGATGTGGGACAGGGAGATGCCGTGTTCATTCGCTCTTCTGACGCAGTCATCCTGATCGACACGGGGCCCTCGGCTGAACCGCTGGAACAGTGCATGACCGAACTCGGCATTGTGGATGTCGACCTCCTGGTCCTTACTCACTACGACTTGGATCATGTCGGCGGTCTCGATGCCGTCGCTGCGATTACAACTACTGCATTCGTCCAGCGGCCGGCCGAGGCTAAGGCCGAGCAGATCATCGACCACCTGAAGGCAAGCGGCGCCTCAATACTGACGCCCCTGCGAGGCAGACGAGGTAGCGTCGGAGACATCGACTTCGAAGTGCTGTGGCCACCCGACTCGAGACTCTCGGGGAACCCCGGCAGCATTGTTTTGGCCCTCGACGTCCAGAATGTGCGGATGCTGTTTCTCGGAGATCTGGGGGAGGAGTCGCAGCGCGCGCTCCTTTCGAGCAACCCGGGTCTGGGAACAGTCGATATTGTCAAGGTCGCTCATCACGGGAGCTCGGATCAAAGTGCTGAGCTCTATCAGCACCTCTCCGCAGAGAAGGCCCTTATCTCAGTCGGTGCGGACAACAGCTATGGGCATCCCGGTGCAGATACGCTCAGCGATCTCATCGCTGCCGGCAGCTCACCGCTTCGCACCGACCTGCGTGGGACCATCCTGCTCACTCCTGACCGCGAGGGACTCTCTGTCTGGTCGGAGGAGGCGCCTCGTGTCACCTCCGCCGATTAGGCTTGAACGCGACTCGTAGGAGGAATCAGTGGCACGACCCAAACGAAGCGCAGCACGGCCGTCGAGCGCTATCCCGCAGCTGGCCTGGCACGAGGTGCGCCCGTCGCCGGTCGTGCTGGTGTCCGGACCTCAAGATCTCTTCGCTGATCGTGCTATCCGAGGCCTGCGGGACTACCTGCGCGCCGAGGACCCGAGCCTGGAGGTCAGCGACATCGACGCGCAGACCTATCAGCCGGGCGAGCTTCTGACTCTGGCGAGCCCCTCGCTGTTCGCTGAGCCCCGGCTCATCCGAGCGAGTTCGGTGGAGAAGTGCACAGATGCCTTTCTCACCGAAGCCTTGCAGTATCTCGCGGAACCGGCGGAGAGCACGTACCTGGTCCTCAGGCATGGGGGAGGCGTGCGTGGAAAGAGGCTGTTGGAGGCTGTCCGCGCCGCCGAGGGATCAGCGATCGAGATTGTCTGCAATGAACTCAAGAAGGACTCTGAGAAGGTTGATTTTGCACGTGCGGAGTTCTCACGAGCAGACAAGAGGATCACACCCGGCGCGCTCCGCCAAGTAGTGTCGGCGTTCTCCGATGATGTGAGTGAGCTCGCGGCCGCGTGCCAGCAGCTGATCGCGGATTCCTCTGACCACATCACTGAGGATGTCGTCGACAGATATTACGGCGGTCGAGTCGAAACAACGGCGTTCACGGTGGCCGACCTTGCGATCGCGGGTCGCACTGCTGAAGCTCTCATCGCTCTGCGTCATGCATTGGACTCCGGCGCCGATCCTGTCCCTGTCGTCGCAGCGTTCGCCATGAAGATCCGTGCGATGGCGAAGGTTGCTGGAACATCGGGGTCATCGGGTCAGCTTGCCGGCAGACTCGGAATGGCGCCGTGGCAGGTGGACCGAGCACGCCGTGATGCCCAGGGGTGGACCGATGCGGGACTCGGAAACGCGATCATCGCGCTTGCTGACGCTGATGCATCCGTCAAAGGCGCATCCCGGGATCCTATCTACGCGGTGGAACGTCTCATCACGGTCATCGCGCGTCGCGGCGCGTCCGAGAAATAGAAGAACGGCCCCGCAACGCGGGGCCGTTCACGTCTCTGCTGGCGCTGAAGCCTAGAGTGAGTTCACCTTCTGAGCCAGACCAGACTTGCGGTTCGCAGCCTGGTTGCGGTGGATGACACCCTTGCTCACGGCCTTGTCGAGCTTCTTCGAAGCAAGAGCGAAGGCCTTCGTCGCCTTCTCCTTGTCTCCGGCGTCGACGGCCTCACGGGTTGCGCGAACGACGGTCTTGAGCTCGCTCTTCACCTGACGGTTGCGCTCCTGCGCCTTGAGGTTGGTGCCGATTCGCTTGATCTGCGACTTGATGTTTGCCACGTTTGTTTTGCGCTTTCGTTTGGTTTCTTCGATGGTGCCGGCGGGGCGAGAGAGGGCGCTTCCGGCGATTCGTGCGGTGTTACCACACGCAAGCCAACACCACATTCTATCAGGACTACTTGCAGAGGCGAAATACGATCCTCGTGCTCTCTCCGCGACGAGGCCCAGTGGCCGCGTGCCTGTCGAGAACGTGGAGAGAACATTCACGTCGCGTCATGGGACAATAGACGACAGTCACCAAGAACACAGTGAGGAACGCGTTGAGCCCTAGAGCAGTCACGGCACTTGAGCCAGCCGCTACCGATCCAGCTTTCATCCGCAACTTCTGCATCATCGCGCACATTGATCACGGTAAGTCGACTCTTGCCGACCGAATGCTGCAGGTCACCGGCATCGTCGCCGAGAGAGACATGCGGGCCCAGTACCTCGATCGGATGGACATCGAGCGCGAGCGCGGCATCACAATCAAGAGCCAGGCTGTTCGCATGCCCTGGGAGATGACCGGCGACACGTACGCGCTCAATATGATCGACACCCCTGGGCACGTGGACTTCACGTATGAGGTCTCTCGTTCTCTCGCCGCCTGCGAGGGCGCGATCCTCCTCGTCGATGCCGCGCAGGGCATCGAGGCGCAGACTCTTGCGAACCTGTACCTCGCTTTGGAGAACGACCTCGAGATCATCCCGGTTCTGAACAAGATCGATCTTCCCGCCGCGGATCCTGAGAAGTATGCTGCGGAGCTAGCCAATCTCATCGGTGGCTCGCCCGATGACGTGCTTCGCGTATCCGGCAAGACCGGTGAGGGAGTGGAGGAGCTCCTCGATCGGGTGGTCGCCCGGGTGCCTGCGCCCACGGGCGACCCTGCCGCCCCCGCGCGCGGTATGATCTTCGACTCCGTGTACGACAGCTACCGCGGCGTGGTCACATACGTGCGCATGGTCGACGGCTCGCTTAGGCCCAAACAGCGTGTGCAGATGATGTCGACCGGTGCGACGCACGAACTCCAGGAGATTGGGGTGTCGTCTCCGGAGCCTCGTCCCAGCGAGGGACTCGGAGTCGGTGAAGTGGGGTATCTGATCACCGGTGTGAAGGATGTTCGTCAGTCGCGAGTCGGAGACACCGTGACGGGCGCTCGCACGGCCGCAGAGGAACCTCTGCCCGGCTACACCGACCCGAAGCCGATGGTCTTCTCTGGCCTTTACCCCTTGGACGGTGCCGACTACCCGGATCTTCGCGAAGCGCTTGACAAGCTCAAGCTCTCGGATGCGTCGCTCAACTATGAGCCGGAGACATCGGTGGCTCTCGGTTTCGGCTTCCGCTGCGGGTTCCTCGGGCTGTTGCACCTGGAGATTGTGACGGAGCGTCTACGCCGAGAATTCGATCTGGATCTCATAGCCACAGCGCCGAGCGTGACGTATGAAGTGACGTCGGAAGACGGTGCGGCCACCACCGTCACCAATCCGAGCGAGTTTCCCGAAGGCAAGATCCGCTCTGTCTCCGAACCCGTCGTCAAGGTCGGTATCATCGCGCCGAAGGAGTACGTGGGCGCGATCATGGAGCTATGCCAGTCGCGACGAGGGAGCATGCTCGGAATGGAATACCTCGGTGAAGAGCGTGTCGAGATCCGCTACAGCATGCCTTTGGGCGAGATCGTCTTCGACTTCTTTGATCATCTGAAGAGCCGCACGCAAGGCTACGCGTCACTGGATTATGAGCCGATGGGGGAGCAGGAGGCCGACCTTGTCAAGGTGGACATTCTCCTGCAGGGCGAGCAGGTAGATGCCTTCAGCGCAATTGTGCACAGGGACAAGGCCTACCCCTATGGCGTCATGATGACCGAACGCCTGAAGCAGTTGATTCCGCGCCAGCAGTTCGAAGTGCCTGTGCAGGCCGCAATCGGATCGCGTATTATCGCTCGCGAGTCGATCCGTGCGATACGCAAGGACGTCCTCGCGAAGTGCTATGGCGGCGACATCTCCCGAAAGCGCAAGCTCCTCGAGAAGCAGAAAGAGGGGAAGAAGCGAATGAAGATGGTCGGTCGAGTCGAGGTGCCGCAGGAAGCCTTCATCGCCGCGCTGAGCGGAGACACGGAAACCAAAAAGGACAAGAAGTAGGTTCATGCGCCGGTCCAACTTCGAAGATCAGCCCACCGATTACGCTGCGGTCGGGGCGACTCAGGCTGCCGACCTCATGCAGTATCCGCCAAAGGGATACAAACCATACGAAGCCGAGATCAAGATCGGCAGCGGAGCGGAGCGCTTCGCCGCGGCATCCGCATCTTTGCTGTCGTGGGAGATTCAGCGTCTTGCAGGTCTGAAAGTCTCCGATATCGAGCGGGGTCCTGGCGACGCGTACCAGGGTGTGCGATTCGCAGAGGATGGAACACCGATCGCACGCGGAAGCGATAAGACGGAAGACCGGTTCGCCGCCGACGGAACCCCGTACATAACCTCCGGCACGACCGCGAATATCTCTGGGCGAATCGGACCGTACCGGACACGCTCGCGCGTCCGAGTCGTGTATGTCCTCGAAGAGCCCACACGGGCGGCCTTCGCCTTCGGTACCATTTCGGGCCACACAATTAGCGGCGAAGAGTCATTCGCGATCGAACATCGAGCCGACGACAGCGTCTGGTTCGTAGTGCGTGCGTTCGTTCGTCCCGTCGGCCTCCTGTACAAAGTCTTCCCGTTCCTTCTGCTGCGGCGTCGCAAAAGGTTGTCCGCACAGTACCTGCGCGCACTCTCACCGGCGTGGGCGAGCAACGTCCGAGACTGAATGTCTCCTTCTACGCTTCCTCTCGGTGATCCCGCGCCTCAGGATGGTAGCCTTCCTCCATCGGTCAGAGGCGGCGCGTCCGAGCGCGATTTGGGTGCGTACGTCCACGTTCCCTTCTGCCGCACTCGTTGCGGGTACTGCGATTTCAACACGTACACAGCCACCGAGCTGCGGGGCGCACGGCAAGTCGACTATGCGGACGAAGCCATCAGCGAGATCCGATTCGCGCGGCGCGTGCTTGACGACGCGGAGCTTCCGTCACGATCGCTGTCGACTGTGTTCTTCGGCGGAGGCACACCTACGCTTCTTCCGGCATCCGATCTCTCTCGTATGCTGTGTGCGCTTCGCGACGAATTTGGCATCGCTGCAGACGCCGAGGTAACGACAGAGGCGAACCCTGACAGCGTCGATGCACGCTACCTCAAGGCACTGGCGGATGCTGGTTTCACACGTGTCTCGTTCGGCATGCAGTCCGCCGTGCCGCACGTTCTCGCGACGCTGGAGCGTACGCATGATCCCGACCGCATTCCACACGTCGTCAGGTGGGCTCGCGACGCGGGACTCGACGTCAGCCTCGATTTGATCTATGGGACGCCCGGGGAGAGCCTCGATGATTGGAAGCGCTCTGTCCGTACAGCGCTCGAGCAGCGTCCTGATCATCTCTCTGCCTACGCACTCATCGTGGAAGCCGGTACGAAGCTCGCGCGCCAGATTCGCCGTGGCGAGGTACAGGAGCCTGACGATGATCTCGAAGCGGACATGTACGAATGGGTCGACAGTGCGCTGGCAGCGGAGGGATACGAATGGTACGAGGTCAGCAACTGGGCTTCGGGAGAGGCGCACCGATCACGGCACAATCTCTCTTACTGGACGGGGCAGGACTGGTGGGGCATCGGCCCAGGCGCTCATAGCCATGTCGGGGGAGTCCGCTGGTGGAACGTGAAGCACCCGGCCGCATATGCCGCTCGGATGGCAGCTGGTTCCTCGCCAGCGGCAGGCCGCGAAACGTTGGATGCAGAAACGCGGTACGTGGAACGTGTCCTGCTGGAGTCGCGCATCGCTGATGGACTCTCGATTGACGTCCTGCATGAGCCGGCGCGATCCAAGGTGGCAGGACTCATCGCTGACGGGCTCGTGAAAGGAGAAGCCGCCCTTCGCGGCCAGCTCGTGCTGACAGTCAAAGGGCGGCTTCTCGCGGACGTCGTCGTCAGACGACTGACCGCGTGACTACTTGATGAAGCGGAAGTTGATCGGGTAACGATAGGGCTGTCCACCCTTGACCTTCACTCCTCCGATGATGGAGAAGACGATGTTGAGAATGTAGGGCAGCCAACCGAGCAGTGTGAACAGACCCGACATGGTTCCGATCATTGTGTAGCTGCCGCCCGCGATCAGTGATCCGACCAGCACGGCAGCCAGGATGCCCATCAGAATCGACCATCCGATGATGACGATCAGAATCGTGATCTGCCAGTTCAGTGCTTCTTTGGATTCCTGGCGGACGAACGGTCCGCGGTCCTTCAGAACCAGGAAGATGATCAGCGACGGCAGGATGCTGAGGACACCGCCAAAGTGCGACCACATTGCCCACATCTTGTCGTCTTCGGGCGAGAGAGGCGCCCCGCCCGAAGGCTGCTGGCCGTACTGGGGAGGCTGCTGGCCGTACTGAGGGGGCTGCTGGCCGTACTGGGGAGGCTGCTGCCCGTACTGAGGGGGCTGCTGGCCGTACTGGGGAGGCTGCTGCCCGTACTGAGGGGGCTGCTGGCCGTACTCGGGAGGCTGCTGCCCATACTGGGGCTGGCCTGGAGGGGTCTGAGCTGGCTGGCCTTGCGAGGGCTGATTTGGGTCAGCCGGCTGGGGTGCATTTGGGTCAGTCATTGCTTCGCCTTTCAAAGTACTGGTGCCCATCGGAGGGCGGGCGCTCTCACGGCGGCCCCAATCGGGCTATTACGTGAGTAAACCTATCGACAGATTCGACGGGCCGCAATTAGCCGGGCCGGAGTCGAACAGACTAGAATTGGCACTCTGGGAACGCGAGTGCCAATGGGAGGTGAGCCAGATGGTGTCGGAACGCAGTCTTGATGTGCTCCGAGCGATCGTGACGGACTACGTCGCGTCTCGCGAGCCCGTCGGCTCCAAGCGAATCGTGGATCGGCATAATTTCGGTGTCTCCGCGGCGACGATCCGTAACGATATGGCTCAACTCGAAGAAGAAGAACTGATCGCCGCGCCGCACACGTCATCGGGCAGGGTTCCTACCGACAAGGGTTATCGTCTCTTCGTCGATCAATTGGCGGATCGACGCCCGCTCACTCCTGCCCAGCGTCGGGCAATAGAGATGTTCCTCGAGCCTTCGGCGGATCTGGACGATGTGCTGAGACGCACAGTGCGGCTGCTCTCGCAGTTGACGAATCAGGTCGCGCTTGTTCAATATCCCTCGTTTGCGCGGGCGAGCGTGCGCCACATCGAACTCGTGACCGTGGGGTCAAACGCGCTCCTTGTCGTGGTCATCACGGATAACGGAAGTGTCGATCAGCGACTCGTGGACGTTCCGCAGCCCCTCGAAGACGCGGAGATCGAACGTCTGAAGATCATGATCAACGGTGAGGCGACTGGTGAGACTGTTGAGGAGGCCGCAGCGATACTGGCCCGCCGTCTCGACACGTCGCCGGACGCAGTTTCTGCCGACGACACTCCGCTCTTCCGACTGCTCTCAAGCGTCGTACTCGAGGTTCTCAGCCACTATCGCCAGGACAAGCTCGTCATGGCAGGGGCTGCGAATCTTGCGCGAACGGAAGAAGATTTCACCGGCAGCATCTTCCCTGTCCTCGAGGCACTCGAACAGCAGGTTGTGCTTCTGCGACTCTTCGGTGAAATGCAGGCCGACCAGTTCGGGGTCGCAGCGAGCATTGGCCGTGAGAACGCACCATTCGGACTGGATGAGACCAGTATCGTCGCGAGCGGTTACCGTTCCTCTGCTGGCGAAATCGCCCGCCTGGGGATCCTTGGACCGACGAGAATGGATTACGTGGGAAATATGGCGGCAGTCCGTGCTGTTGCACGGTATCTCACCCAACTCCTCGGCGAGGAGTGACTCAGCTTCGTGCGAGGCTCGGCGCACAGACACTCAGACAATGCCGGACGAGCCCAAACGGCATAGGACGACGAAAGGCCAGGAGTGGCTGACCACTACGAAACCCTTGGCGTGTCACGCGACGCGTCGGCCGACGAGATTAAGAAGGCATATCGCAAGCTCGCTCGACAGCTGCACCCAGATGTGAATCCCAGCTCAGAGGCTGCAGACAAGTTCAAGGACGTCACTCATGCGTACGACGTCCTGAGCGATCCGCAGCAGCGCGCGGAGTACGACGCAGGCGGTCGCAATCCTTTCGGCGGAGGCGGTGGCTTCGGCGGCTTCGGGGACATCTTCGATACATTCTTCGGTGGCGGGGGCGCATCTCGCGGGCCCCGCTCCCGTCAGGAGCGTGGGGAGGACGCGCTCCTGCGAATCGAGGTCGACCTGCTCGACGTCATGTTCGGGACGACGAAGCAGATCGAGGTCGACACAGCGGTAATGTGCGAAACGTGCCAAGGATCCTGCTGTCAACCAGGCACCTCACCGGTCACTTGCGACATCTGCCACGGGGCGGGGCAGGTCCAGCGCACCGTGCGATCACTTCTTGGCAATGTCGTCACCGCCGCTCCCTGCGGTTCGTGCCGCGGGTATGGAACGATCATCCCGCACCCGTGTGTCACCTGCCAGGGGCAGGGGCGCGTGCGCGCCCGCCGCACGGTGTCCGTGGACATCCCATCCGGTGTCGACACCGGTCTGCGCCTGCAGATGCCGGGAAGCGGTGAGGTGGGCCCCGGTGGTGGTCCTTCCGGCGATCTGTATCTGGAGATCAAAGTCCGGCATGACGATGTCTTCAGCAGAAACGGCGATGACGTTCTCTGCACGCTCGAGGTCTCGATGGTAGACGCCATCATCGGTGCGACCAGCACGCTCAAAGCGCTGGACGGAGACGTCGATGTCGAGATCCGTCCAGGAGTTCAGAGCGGTGACGTGCTCGTCATCAAGGGGCGCGGCATCACCGGGCTTCGAAGCAGCACACGCGGAGATCTCCGCATCGGCGTCCAAGTGGTGACTCCGACTCGTCTTGACCATAAGGAGCGCGAGCTCATTCGAAGCTTTGGAGAGCGGCGTCGTGATCCGAAGCCGCAGCTGGCTCACTTCCAGCAGGGGCTCTTCGCGAAACTTCGAGATCGCTTTGTGAGCTGACGTGAGCACCCTGTTCTTCGATGAGACGCTCACTCCAGACGCGGTAGATCGAACCGTCACTCTTCGGGGAGCCGAAGCCAAGCACGCCATCAGCGTGGTTCGTGTCCGCGTTGGCGAGCGCATCATGGTGGGCAATGGTCAGGGTCTCCTCGTCGAGGGCACGGTGAGCGACATCGGAAATCGAGAGCTGACGATCGATGTCGTCTCAGCTGAGAGTCACGCGGCGTCCTCACCCGCCATCGTGCTCGTCCAGGCTCTGGCCAAGGGCGACCGAGACGAGCGGGCTGTGCAGATGTGCACGGAACTCGGGGCGACTGGAATCGTTCCGTGGCAGGCACGTCGCAGCGTCTCCCGGTGGGAGGGGCTGAAACGGGACAAAGGGGTGGCGCGCTGGCGGACGATCGCTCGTGAGGCCTCGAAGCAGTCCATCCGGCCGTATGTCCCTACCGTGAGCGATCTGGCCACGACGGAGCAAATCTGCGACCGCGCGCACCGAGATCGGCTGCTCATTCTCGACCCGACCGCGAAGACCCGGCTGTCGAGCATTCGTCTCGACTCGCGTGACACCCTGTTGGTCGTGGGCCCAGAGGGCGGTCTCGCCCCTGACGAGCTCAGCGCGCTCGTGGAGGCCGGAGGCGAGCGGGTGCGCCTGGGAGAAACCGTGCTCCGAACGTCATCTGCCGGTGCGGCGGCGCTTGCGGTGTTGAATGTCGCCGCCGGAACTTGGTGAGGCGACGATAGGTGGTAATCCGTAGGATGGCACTATGAGTGAGTCCACCCCGAGTATCTTCAGCCGCATCATCGCCCGTGAGATTCCGGCGACTATCGTTGCGGAGAACGACCGAGTCATCGCGTTCGAGGACATCAGCCCACAGGCGGATCTCCACGTGCTCGTGGTGCCCAAGACCGACGAGTACGCAGATGTCACTGCTCTCGCAGCCGGCGACCCGGAGCTGCTCGCCGAGGTTGTTGCGATGGCGAAGCAGATCGCCGATGAACGCTCCGACGGACAGTATCGACTTATCTTCAACAACGGCGAAGCCGCTGGACAGACGATCTTCCACGTCCATGCTCATGTGCTCGCCGGCAATCTCGGAGAGGGAACTCTTGTCGGACACTGAACAGCCTCCGTCTGGATCGGAGACGGCGGAGATCTACGTCGACGGCATTGCCATGGTGCGCCTTCTCGGGCCACAGGACAGACTCCTTACCCGCATCGAGCACGAGCATCCCGACGTTGACGTCCATGTGCGCGGAAACAAAATCACCCTGACAGGTCCGCGCGATTCCGTACGTTCGACGCGTGAACTCATCGAGCAGCTTCTCGTCATGGTTCGAAACGGACACGACCTCGGTCAGTCCGATGTCGAAACATCATCAAAGCTGATTGATCAGGGCATGCACACGCCCTCTGAGATTCTCGGCCAGCCGATCATCAGCTCTCGTGGCACGTCGATCCGACCGAAGACTGCCGGCCAGAAGGTCTATGTGGACGCAATCGATGAGAACACGATTACCTTCGGCATCGGTCCCGCCGGTACCGGCAAGACGTATCTGGCGATGGCAAAGGCAGTGCAGGCGCTGCAGCGCAAAGAGGTATCGCGAATCATCCTCTCGCGCCCGGCCATCGAAGCTGGGGAACGTCTCGGATTCCTTCCGGGGACGCTCACGGACAAGATCGATCCGTATTTGCGGCCGCTCTACGACGCTCTCAACGAGATGATGGATCCAGAGCTGGTTCCGAAGCTGCTCGCATCCGGAACCATCGAAGTGGCCCCGCTCGCGTACATGCGAGGCCGCACACTCAATGACTCCTTCGTCATCCTGGACGAAGCGCAGAACACCACGCCAGAGCAGATGAAGATGTTTCTGACACGCCTCGGCTTCGGCTCGAAGATGGTGGTGACCGGAGATGTCACGCAGATCGATCTGCCCGGCGCAGCATCCGGACTGCGTCTCGTCACCCGTGTGCTTTCAGATATCGAGGACATCCAATTCCATCGCCTCACGAGCGACGACGTCGTGCGCCACACTCTTGTCGGTCAGATTGTGGATGCCTACAGCGAATACGATCAGCGCGAGCAAGCCAAGCGTTACGAACGAGAGCAGGCTCGAGACTTCGCCAACCGGGCTGAGCGACGTGGTGCGGCGCCACGAGACAGAAAGCGCAACCCGGGAGGATTCAGCTCATGAGTATCGAGGTCAACAACGAATCGTCCGTGAACGTGGATGAGGGGGCGCTTCTCCGCCTCGCCAACCACGCACTCGGGGCCATGCATGTGAGCCCCGAGGCAGATCTGAACATCATGCTGGTCGACGAAGGTGCAATGGAACAGTTGCATCTACAGTGGATGGACGAGCCAGGACCCACGGATGTGCTGAGCTTTCCTATGGACGAACTTCGTCCCGGAACGGAGGACAACCCGGCGCCGGCGGGTTTGCTCGGAGATATCGTTCTCTGCCCTCAGGTGGCGGAACTCCAGGCGGAGAAGGCGGGACACTCCACTCTCGACGAACTCCTGCTACTGACGACTCACGGAGTTCTCCATCTGCTCGGTTTCGACCATGCCGAACCAGATGAAGAGCGGGAGATGTTCGGCATTCAGCGCGACATCCTCCTTTCTTTCGCGACGATCGAACGACGCGGAGGCTAAGTGCTCCCGGTGATCTTCATGGTCGCGGCCCTTCTGCTCGTCGGCTTCGCAGGCCTCATGGCGGCAGCGGACGCGGCAATCGCCGTCAAGTCGCGCGGTGACATCATCGATATGGCACGAGGCAGGCGCACTGCCTCATCTCTGCAGGCGATCGCTGCGGAGCCCGGTGCGCACACCAACTCGATCAACTTCATGAGAATCTTCGCGGAGACCACCGCGGCCGTTCTCGTCACTCTTGCGTTCTCGCTGCTGTTCGAGCACCTGTGGCCGGCCCTTCTGCTCTCCGCCTTCATCATGACCGTCGTTTCCTTCGTTCTCGTGGGTGCCAGCCCGCGAAGCTTCGGACGCAATCATGCTGACGCGATTCTCTCCTTCACAGCTCCCCTGATCCATTTCGTTCGCCGCCTTCTCGGCCCTCTCGCACACGCACTCATGGCGCTCGGCAACCGTGTTACGCCCGGTGTTCCCCGTGACGTCTCATTTTCATCTGAAGAGCAGCTTCTCAGCATGGTCGACGAGGCCACGGAGGCCGCAGTGCTCGAGGAGGACGATCGGGAACTCATCCACTCAATCTTCGAGTTCAACGACACTTTCGTGCGTGAGGTCATGATTCCACGGACGGACATGGTCAGCATCGATCACGAAACGGCTGCGGCCGCGGCGCTTGGAACATTTCTCAGCACGGGAATCTCGCGTGCCCCCGTCATAGCTGATGATGTCGACGAGGTTCTCGGCATCCTCTATCTGAAGGATCTTGCCCGTGTGGTCTATGAAGGCGATGCGGCTGCACAGGGCACCGCCGTGGTTGAGCTCATGCGCCCCGCGATGTTCGTCCCCGAATCGAAGAAGGCAGATGACCTGCTGCAGCAAATGCAGCTGGAGTCCAATCATCTGGCCATGGTTGTCGACGAGTATGGCGGAATCGCCGGTCTGGTCACATTGGAAGACCTGATCGAGGAACTCATCGGAGACATCGCTGACGAGTACGACCAGGAGCCTCCGGATGTCGAGGAGATCGCGCCCGGCCGTTATCGCGTGAGCAGTCGTCTCTCCATTGACGAGCTTGGCGACCTATACGATCTGGACCTCGATGATGACGATGTCGACTCGGTCGGCGGCCTTCTCGCGAAATCGCTCGGCCGGCTCCCCGTTCCCGGTGACAGAGCCGTCGCTCTCGGACTGCTGCTCGTCGCGGAGCGTACCCGCGGGCGGAGAGGTGAGATCAGTACGATATTGGTCGAACGCGATCACGAGACCGCGGACGACGAAACTGCCGAGGAGGCATCGTGACTTCACAAACTGCTCCGTTCCGCGCAGGGTTCGTCTCATTCATCGGACGTCCGAACGTGGGCAAGTCGACGCTCACGAACGCTCTCGTCGGCGAGAAAATCGCGATCACCAGTGCAAAGCCGCAGACGACCAGACGCGCGATCCGCGGAATCGTCAACGCGGAGGCCGGTCAGCTCATCATCGTCGACACTCCCGGCATCCACAGGCCCCGAACATTACTCGGAGAACGGCTCAACGATCTCGTCGAGTCGACGCTCAGTGACATGGACGTCATCGGGATGTGCGTGCCTGCCAATGAGAAAATCGGCCCTGGTGACCGCCGCATCAACGAACAGCTGGATGCCTTTCCTCGAGCGAGGAAAGTAGCGATTGTGACGAAGATCGATACGGTTTCGAAGGGTGCCGTTGCAGACCAGCTGTTCGCTGTCTCGCAGCTGAGGGAATGGGATGCCGTGATCCCACTGTCCAGCCAGGAGAGCATCCAGCTCGATGTTCTCGTGTCGGAGCTCATCTCGCTGCTGCCCGAGTCCCCGCGACTGTATCTTGACGAGCGCACGACCGACGAGTCAGACGAAGATCGTATCGCAGAGTTCATTCGAGAGGCGGCGCTCGAGGGCGTCCGTGAGGAGCTTCCGCACTCGCTCGCTGTGACGATCGATGACATCATCGAGCGTGACGACAAAGAGCTCGTTGAGATCTACGCGAACCTCTTCGTCGAACGCGACAGCCAGAAGGCGATTGTGATCGGCAGAGGCGGCGAGCGCCTGAAGTCAGTCGGTTCCGCGGCGAGGCGACAAATCGAAGAGTTGCTGGGCACGAAGGCGTATCTCTCCCTTCGGGTGAAAGTTGCAAAGGACTGGCAGCGCGACCCCAAACAGCTGGGGCGTCTGGGATTCTGACCGAGTAACTCTGGAGGATGATTCCCGTCGTCTGAAGGATGAGAATGCCCGGCGGGCGTCAGAGTCAGGGGGAGGACACGACTAATCTGGGCTCCATGATCCGGGCTCTCAGACCAGGCCAGTACGCCGCGGACGGCATCGCGGGTGTCGTCCTGGTGCTGCTGAGTCTTCCTTTCATCATCCACGGTCATGTTCTGGATTCGCTTGTGCTCCTGGGGATGAATGGAGCGCTCGTCCTCCGCCGCATATCGCCGCTTCTGTCTCTCACGCTCGCGTGGGTTGCCGTCATCATCCAGATGGGATGCGGAATACCGCCGAGCTTCTACAACGTGGTCATTCCGTTCGTTCTGTATGCGACGGCACGATACGGACGCGGCTGGGTGCGCTGGTACGGGCTCTCATCTGCCATCATCGGAGGCGTCATCGCTTCCGGCTACGTGGTGCTCATCATGTACGCCACCACACCAATCACGACCACTGACTTCACGGTCGTCGGATTCGCGATGCTGACGGGCGCGATCGCTGGCGTCGTCGTACTCGGGCTGTCCTGGACTCTCGGCCAGCTGATGCGCACTGCCGCGACAGCCAGAGAAGCGGGTATCGCTCGCTTCCGCGCGGATGAAGCTCGGTGGCATGCAGAGCGTGCCACCGTCGTCGAGCAGGAGAGAAATCGCATCGCCCGTGACATGCACGATGTCGTGGCTCACTCGCTCGCGGTCGTCATCGCGCAAGCCGACGGCGCACGCTACGTTCACAAAGGGGACCCCGACGCACTCGCGGAGACTCTCGAGACAGTGTCGAGTACTGCAAGACATGCCTTGGGAGATGTTCGTCTCCTGTTGAGCGAGCTCAGACATGAACAGGATGCCGGACCTCAGCCCGGCCTCGACGAGATCGACTCTCTTCTGAATCGAATGCGCGCTGCCGGGCTCACCATCTCGCGCACTCAGATCGGCGCAGACCCAGACCTTCCGATGGGCCGGCAGATCGCGGCATACCGCATCCTCCAAGAGGCTTTGACGAATGCGCTTCACCACGGAGTCCCAAATAGCGAGGTCACTGTCATCACCGAAACGCGAGATTCTACGTACAACGTCATCATCGAGAACTCCGTCGGCACATCTGCGGCATCGGGAAGCGACGGCGGAACTCGCGGGCATGGCCTGCCCGGCATGCGGGAACGCGCGACGCTCGCAGGCGGTACGCTCGACATCGATACATCGTCAGCTGGTCGATTCCGCGTCCACGCTGCGCTGCCGATCAGATGAGTGGGGAGACTGTTGCATGACCGAGCCGATCCGCGTCGCGCTCATCGACGATCAGTCCCTTTTCCGCGCAGGCATAAAGATGCTCATCGACTCACAGCCTGATCTCACATTCGCCGGGGAAGCTGACAACGGCCACTCCGGAGTGCGACTTGCCCGCGAAGTTCAGCCCGACGTCCTCCTCATGGATGTGCGGATGCCTGAGCTCGATGGAATCGAAGCGACTGCACGGATATTGGCCGAGGCGGATGCGGCCGGCCGCCGCGCGCCTCGTATCATCGTGCTCACAACCTTCGAGCTTGACGAGGGCGCAGCACGAGCGCTTCGAATCGGTGCGAGCGGATTTCTGCTGAAGGATTCACAGCCAGAGTTTCTGCTTGCGTCGATACGTTCCGTCTATGCGGGCAGCGCGGTCATCGCGCCGGGGGCGACGAAAGCGCTTCTCTCTTATATGGGCACCCCCTCGGCAACCCCTATCGAACCGCCCGAGTTCACTGCATTGACAGAACGAGAGAAGCACATCTTCCGGCTGGCGGCATCCGGACTGAGCAACGGAGAGATCGCCAGCAGAGAGTACCTGAGCGAAGCTACGGTCAAAACTCACGTCAGCCGAGTGCTCTCCAAGCTCGGCGTACGTGATCGCGTTCAGCTAGTCATCTACGCATATGAGCATGGGATCGCACGTTAGTCGCGCGCTCCGCGAGGGGCCGCAATGGTGTTATTCTGATCTCGTGCTTTTCACCGCGCTTCTCCTTAGCTGCCGCGACGAGGCTTAGTCTGAGCCGTTCTCGTCGCGGAGTCTGTCGTTGGCTTAAGAGCGATCGCGAGGAGAACAGAACGTCATGAAGAACAATCAGAAGGCATCTCGGATGCCGATTCACAAGTACCGCCCGTTCCATGAGCAGATCACAGTGGATCTGCCGGATCGTACGTGGCCAGGCGCTCGCATCGAGAAGGCTCCACGCTGGTGCGCTGTCGACCTGCGGGATGGCAATCAGGCGCTCATCGACCCGATGAGCCCGGAGCGCAAGCGAGTCATGTTCGATCTTCTCGTCCGGATGGGCTACAAGGAGATCGAGGTCGGGTTCCCTAGTGCGAGCCAGACGGACTTCGACTTTGTTCGCTCTCTCATTGAAGAGAACGCCATCCCCGAGGACGTCACGATCCAGGTTCTGACTCAAGCGCGGGAGCACCTCATCAAGCGCACCTACGAGTCCCTGAAGGGAGCTAAGCAGGCGATCGTCCATCTCTACAATTCGACGAGCGTTCTGCAGCGTGACGTCGTGTTCCGAACTGACAAGCAAGGCATCATCGACATCGCTCTCAACGGTGCACGGCTCTGCAAGCAGATGGAGTCGTTGATACCGGAGACCACGGTGTACTACGAGTACTCGCCCGAGAGCTACACCGGAACCGAGCTCGAATTCGCGGCAGACATCTGCAACCAGGTGCTGGGCGTCTTCGAGCCGACCGCTGAGCGCAAGGTGATCATCAACCTGCCTGCGACAGTGGAGATGGCGACTCCGAACGTCTATGCAGACTCGATCGAATGGATGAGCCGGCATCTTGACCACAGAGAGAACGTCATTCTGTCGCTGCATCCTCACAACGATCGCGGCACCGGAATCGCGGCTGCCGAGCTCGGGTACATGGCGGGCGCTGACCGCATCGAAGGATGCCTCTTCGGAAACGGTGAGCGGACAGGCAACGTCGACCTCGTCGCACTCGGTGTGAACCTGTTCACGCAGGGCATCGATCCTCAGATCGATTTCAGCGACATGGATGAGATCAAGCGGACTGCTGAGTACTGCAACCAGCTCACGGTGCATGAACGGAGCCCGTGGTCGGGGGACCTCGTCTTCACAGCCTTCAGTGGATCGCATCAGGATGCCATCAAGAAGGGATTCGAGGCGATGGCCGCCGCAGCCGGGGCAGCTGGCAAAGAGGTGGACGATCTGCCGTGGGCTGTTCCGTACCTGCCAGTCGATCCTAAGGACCTCGGCCGCACGTATGAGGCGGTCATTCGCGTCAACTCGCAGTCGGGTAAGGGCGGTGTCTCCTACCTGCTGAAGTCGGACCACGGTCTCGATCTTCCCCGTCGATTGCAGATCGAGTTCTCCTCGGTCGTCCAGGCCAAAACCGACTCCGATGGGGGAGAAGTTACCAGCGAGGAGATCTGGAAGATCTTCAGCGATGAGTATCTGCCGAGCGCATCGGACGGTGCCAAGTGGGGTCGTTTCGAGCTCGGAGCACTTCGTACGACGAGCGACGGCAACGGCGGCGTCGAGCTGAAGGTCTCGCTTCGTGACGGTAACGACGTGTCCGAGCACACCGCGTCCGGCAATGGACCGATCGCGGCTTTCCTCAACGTGATGAACCGTCACGGGGTGGAGGTGACCCTGTACGACTACGTCGAGCACGCTCTGAGTGCAAGCGGCGATGCCGCTGCCGCGGCATATGTCGAACTCCAGGTGCACGGCCACCGACTCTGGGGAATCGGCATCGACGGCGACATCTCCGTCGCATCACTGAAGGCCATCATCTCCGCGGTCAACCGTGGACAGCGTCTGAGTGCTCGAGAGGAGTCCCGCGAAGCCGTCAGCGTGTGACCTCTCACGGGCGGTTCGAGCGCGGTGCGACTGCGTGGCACTCTGCGAAAGCGCAGTGAGTCGCGAGATAATCGAGTGTGCCAATCTACCGAGATGAGGGTGTCGTCCTCCGGACCCACAAACTGGGCGAGGCCGACCGCATCGTCACGCTGCTGACACGCAGAAATGGAAAGGTGCGTGCCGTCGCAAAGGGAATCCGACGAACCAGCTCCCGTTTCGGCTCGCGTTTAGAACCGTTCATGGTCGCCGATCTTCAGCTCTACGAAGGACGAAGTCTCGACACCATCACGCAGGCCGAGACCCTCGGCGCATACGGCCAGCACATTGTCGCCGATTACGACAGTTATACGGCTGCGAACGTGATCGTGGAGACAGCGGACAAACTCACCGAATCAGATTCCAATCGCAATCAGTATGTGCTTCTTCTTGGTGCGCTTCGCTCGCTGTCACGTCACGAGCACACTCCCTCTCAGACGCTTGACTCGTATCTTCTCCGCGCGCTTTCGCTCGCGGGCTGGGCTCCGAGCTTCCACGACTGTTCGCGCTGTCAGGCACAAGGACCGCACGCCACGGTCGTCGTCCAGATGGGCGGCGTCGTCTGCACAGAGTGCGCCCCGCCGGGATCGCCTCGAATCGCCGCCGAGGTGCGCGAACATCTCGGAGCTCTCCTCGCGGGTCAGTGGGATGTCGTTGAGGCATCAGAGGAGCGAGTTCGTGCCCAAGCGAGCGGTATCGTCGCAGCGTATGTGCAGTGGCACCTTGAACGCGGTCTGCGTTCGTTCGCCCATCTGAGCTCGTCGCCGGAAGAAAGGCAGCAGTGAGTCCGAAGCCGTTCACGCACAAGGATGCCGTGCCCTACCGTCCCATTGATTGGACCGGCATCTATCCTCCTGATCTTCCGCGCGCTGGGATTCCCTCTCATGTGGCGATCGTGATGGACGGCAACGGGCGCTGGGCGAATGGGCGAGGACTGACGCGTATCGAGGGTCACAAGGCCGGTGAGGCGGCGCTCCTCGATGTCGTTGCCGGTGCGATCCAGATGGGGATCAAACACATCAGCGTCTACGCCTTCTCCACGGAGAACTGGGCGCGCTCTCCGGAGGAGGTTCGTTTTCTCATGGGCTTCAACCGAGCTGTGCTCCACCGTCGGCGGGACCAACTCAATGAGTGGGGCGTACGCATTCGCTGGGCCGGCCGAAAACCACGGCTGTGGTCGTCCGTGATCAAAGAGCTGCAGTACGCTGAGCGCCTCACTCGAGACAATACGGTGCTGACTCTCACGATGTGTGTCAACTACGGCGGCCGCACTGAGATCGCCGACGCGGTTCGTTCAATCGCCGCTGACGTCGCCTCCGGCCGTCTGAAACCGGGCGGTATCTCTGAGAAGACCATTGCCTCCCGCCTGTACGTTCCCGAGCTTCCGCCAGTCGACCTCTTCGTTCGCAGTTCGGGGGAGCAGCGGACCAGCAATTTTCTTCTCTGGCAGAGTGCGTATGCCGAAATGGTGTTCCTTGACACTCTCTGGCCCGATTTCACGCGCGAGGATCTCTGGGAGGCCGTGACACGTTTCGTAGGCCGCGACCGACGCTTTGGGGGAGCCGTGGACTCTCCCCGGCCCCGCTGAGGAATGACTGAGGCCATGAGGGAGTTATTCAGCATATGACTTCTCCCATCACAGTCGACATCTGGTCCGACATCGCGTGCCCTTGGTGTTATATCGGAAAGCGACGATTCGAACAGGCCTGCGACCAGTTCGGGCAGGAGGCTGGCAGTCCCGAGGTTCACGTGAATTTCCACAGTTTCGAGCTGTCTCCTGATACCCCGACCGATTTCGACGGTACGGAGGAGGATTTCCTCGCACAGCACAAAGGAATGCAGCCGGATGCCGTGCGGGAGATGCTCGAACAGGTCACGGCCGTGGCGGCAGAGGCTGGGTTGACGTACCGTTTCGACTCGCTTCAGCACACCAATACGTTCAAAGCGCATAGGCTCATCCATCTCGCCCGGGAGCATGATCGTGATCACAAGCTGATCGAGCGGCTCATGCGCGCGTACTTTACAGAGGGTCGTCATCTCGGCCGAGACGACGAACTCATCGACCTCGCCTCCCAGATAGGCCTCGAGGCTCAGGAGGTTCGGGACGTCCTCAAAAACGACACCTACACTGACAGTGTCTCGCGAGATAAAGCTCAGGCAGCGGAGTTCGGCATCAGAAGCGTTCCCTTCTTCGTGCTGGACGGTCAGTACGGTGTCTCTGGTGCACAGTCACCGGAAACGTTCGTCCAGGTCCTCCGCGAGGTTGTATCCCGACGGAGCAGCCAATAGCGCTCACACGAATCTGTCGTGGTGATCTGGGAGAATAAGAGCGTTATGACTCTCAGCTCCACTCTTTCCGCCCCATTGCGCATCGGCAACCTGACGCTGGACGCGCCCGTGGTTCTCGCTCCCATGGCAGGCATCACGAATACAGCGTTCCGTCGGCTCTGCCGAGAATTCGGGGCCGGCCTCTACGTCTGCGAGATGATCACGTCGCGTGCGCTTGTGGAGCGGACGACTGAGACGATGAGGCTCATCTCGCACCATGAGTCAGAAACTCCCAGAAGCATTCAGCTGTACGGAGTTGATCCGACCACGGTGAGGGAGGCCGTCACGATGCTCGTGTCGGAGGATCGAGCTGACCACATCGACCTCAATTTCGGATGCCCGGTGCCCAAAGTCACACGCAAGGGCGGCGGAGCGGCGCTTCCGTGGAAACACGATCTCTTCCGCTCGATCGTCACAGAAGCGGTTAAGGCATCCGGCGACATCCCGGTCACGGTCAAGATGAGAAAGGGGATCGACAAGGATCACCTGACCTATCTCGATGCTGCACGTTTCGCGAGAGATGCCGGAGTCTCTGCGATATCACTCCATGCGAGAACGGCTTCAGAGTTCTACTCGGGGCACTCCGACTGGTCCGCGATCGCCACGCTCAAGGAGACGATCGATGATATTCCCGTTCTCGGCAACGGCGATATCTGGTCGGCTGAAGATGCTCTCGAGATGACACGGCAGACCGGATGCGACGGTGTCGTGGTTGGACGAGGCTGCCTCGGTAGGCCGTGGCTCTTCGGGGACCTCGCCGCTGGATTCCGTGGCGAGGAGACGCGCTTCCGCCCCAGCCTCGGACAGGTGATCGAGACGTTCCGACGGCATGCAGAGCTGCTCGCCGAGTTTTTCGAATCGGAGGAGCGCGGGTGCCGCGACATCAGGAAGCATGTCGCGTGGTACTTCAAAGGGTACCCGGTCGGCAGTGACCTGCGTACCCGTCTGGCGACGGTCGAAACGCTGGAGCAGCTGGACGCGCTCCTGGCCACTTTGGACGCCGCCGAGCCGTATCCGGGAGGACCCGCGGAAGGTCCGCGCGGTCGTTCTGGGCATCCAAAGCGCCCGGTCCTGCCCGATGGATGGCTAGACTCCCACCTGCTGGCCGGTGCCGACGCGGCGGAGATTCATGAAGCGGAGCTGAATACCAGTGGCGGTTGACGTCTACAACGCACATGACCAGGAGCGCTGGCTCCCTGAACAGCACGCCTCACGGCGCAGCGATTTCGCGAGGGATCGCGCCCGTCTGCTTCATTCTAGCGCCCTGCGGCGCCTGGCGGCTAAGACGCAGGTGCTGAGCCCGACCTCCGGCGTCGACTTCGCCAGAAACCGTCTCACGCATTCCCTCGAAGTCGCTCAGGTCGGGCGTGAGTTGGCTGCCAGTCTCGCGCTTGCGCCGGACGTTGTCGACACCGCGTGCCTCGCACACGACATCGGGCACCCGCCCTTCGGGCACAACGGAGAGAAAGCGCTGAACGAGTGGGCCCTCGATATCGGCGGTTTTGAGGGCAACGCCCAGACCCTTCGCGTCCTGACACGTCTCGAACCCAAGGTGTTCAGCGCAGACGGCGCGCCGTACGGACTGAATCTCACGCGAGCGAGCCTTGACGCAAGCTGCAAGTACCCGTGGCCCGCGTCGCATGCGGTCGCGGATCCCGGTGGTCGCGCGAAGTACGGATTCTTCGATGACGACACCGCGGCGTTCCAATGGCTGCGTCAGGGGGCGCCGGAGGGGCAGCGCTGTATCGAGGCTGAGGTCATGGATCTCTCCGATGACATCGCGTACTCGGTTCATGACTTCGAGGATGCAATTGTCAGTGAGTACATCGACCCGGCATTCTTGAACGCGCGTGCCGGCCACGACTCACTCCTCGCCGCGGTGCAGGCGTGGGCGGGAGATGAGTTCACGGTCGACGATCTCGGTGCCGCCTTCGAACGTCTCGCACGTCTTCCATCGTGGCCACGGCAGTGGAGCGCCACGCGCCGGGACCTCGCAGAGCTGAAGAACTTCACCAGCGCGATGATCGGTCGGTTCGCTCGATCAGCTACCGAAGCGACTCAGCAGGCGTATCCGCAGCGCAGCCTGATCAGGTTCGCCGCTCACATTGAGGTTCCACACGAGATCGCATCTGAGATCGCGGTTCTTAAGGGCGTGGTCGCCGCATTCGTGATGTCGAGCGACGCACGTCAGCCGATCTACCGTCAACAGCGTGATGTCCTGACGACTCTTGCGGAGCGCTTGTACACCTCAGGCGGGCAGGGGTTCGACACCGCTTTCGCGGACGATTGGAATCGCGCGGAGTCGGACGCAGCGAAGAAGCGTGTGGTCGTGGATCAGATCGCGAGTCTGACCGATCAGGGCGCCCTTGCCCTGTATGAACAGAGTGATGCAGTCACCGCTGTTTTCCACAGCGTTTGACTGTTCCACAGCACTTACTAGTGCAGCAGAAGGCGAAGTCGCCCCAAGCTAGGATGTGACTATGGCGGGCCGAATTCGACAGAGCGACATCGAAGAGGTCAAGTCGCGCACCAACATCGCCGACGTGATCGGCGAGTACGTCACTCTCAAATCGGCTGGAGTCGGTTCTGTGAAGGGGCTGTGCCCGTTCCACGATGAGCGAACGCCGAGCTTCCATGTTCGTCCCCAGGTCGGCTTCTATCACTGCTTTGGATGTGGCGAATCCGGCGACGTGATCACGTTTCTCCAGAAAATGGATCATGTCACGTTCGCTGAGGCGATCGAACGCCTCGCGCAGAGAGCAGGCGTCGAGCTCCACTACGAAGATGGCGCTGGCCCGAGTGTCGATCACGGAAGGCGCTCGCGTCTGCTGGCCGCCAATAAGACTGCGGAGGAGTATTTCAAAGCACAGCTTCTGTCGCCAGAGGCCGAGATCGGGCGGTCCTTTCTCGGCGCGCGTGGATTCGATCCACGCGCTGCCGAGCGTTTCGGCGTCGGATTCGCGCCGAAGAGCTGGGACAGCCTCTACAAGCACCTGACACGAGCCGGATTCACGCGTGACGAGCTCGTGACCGCTGGTTTGCTCTCGCAGGGGGAGCGCGGTGTGTACGACCGATTCCGCGGTCGCTTGGTGTGGCCTATTCGGGACGTGACCGGGCAGACGGTCGGGTTTGGCGCGAGACGCCTGAGTGACGACGACAAGGGGCCGAAGTATCTCAACACTCCTGAAACCCCCGTCTATCACAAAGCCCAGGTCCTGTACGGCCTCGACCTCGCTAAACGCGACATTTCACGTGAGAGTCAGGTGGTCGTAGTTGAGGGCTATACCGATGTGATGGCATGCCATCTTGCGGGAATCACCACAGCGGTCGCCACCTGTGGCACCGCGTTCGGCGTCGATCACATCAAGGTGATTCGCCGAATCATGGGGGATGATTCGCACAACGGCGAGGTCGTCTTCACCTTCGATCCGGACGCCGCCGGCCAGAAGGCAGCCTTGAGAGCATTCGCGGAGGAGAGACGTTTCGCCGCTCAGACGTACGTCGCTGTTGCACCCGCTGGACTCGACCCGTGCGATCTACGCCTGAAGCGAGGGGATGCCGCTGTGCGCCGCCTCCTCGATCAGAAGGAGCCGATGTTCGAGTTCGTCATCAAGCAGACGCTCTCGCAGTACAACCTCGAGACAGTCGAGGGCCGTGCTGGCGCTTTGAGGGCGGCGGCTCCGATCGTTGCGGACATCAGAGACCCTTCGCTTCGCCCCGGCTACACGCGAGTGCTCGCTCGCCAGCTCGGGATCGATCTCCGTGAAGTACAGCAGGCGGTTCGTGCGCCGCGACAGAGCCAGCCTACGTCGCGCACTATTGAGGTGCAGCCAGCGGACATGCCTCAGGAGCGAGCTATCGGGATCGCTGATCTCCCGCGCGATCCGTCCACCCGCCTCGAACGGGACGCACTCATGGCGATCCTGCAGCACCCGACTGCTATCGGTGAGGATCTCGTTCAGACAGCCGTGCACACTGGATTCACCAATCATGCGCTCTCGGTGATCAGAGATGCGATCGCGACGCACATGGAAGCATTTGCCGCATCCGGCTGGCTCGCAGCGATCAGCGAGGATGTTCCGGGACCCTATCGGGATCTACTGCACCAACTCGCTGTTGCGCCGCTTCCTGAGCGCGGTGAAGAAGAGCTCGAAGCCTATGCAAATGACATCACGGTCTCCCTCATCGAACGCGACATGCTCCGCCGAAAGGCTGAGCTTCTTGGTTCGTTGCAGCGTCACGATCCGAAAGACATCGACGGCTCTCGCAGCATCCAGCGCAAACTCATGCAGCTTGAGACGGAACGACGACGTCTCCGCGCGGGCTGACGCAGGCGCAGTTGGGGATGCGGCATGATGGGAGGCATGCAGCCCGTGCCTGACTCCGACCCGGTCCTCGCCGCATCAGACCTGAGCATCACGTATCCGGCTCACGGTGCGAGCCCAGATCATCTCGCTGTGAACGGCGTGTCGTTCACACTCCACTCGGGTGAGATCGTGGGTGTGATCGGAGAGGCCGGTTCAGGGAAGTCGACACTCGCACGTGTGCTCTCGACCGAGTTCAAATCGGTCCGGGAAAAGCGTGTGGCTCCTGTCATCACGGGAGGCGAGGCGACTCTTCTCGGTACGCCTCTCCGCGGGCGTGTGTCGAAGCGGAGACTGGCCGAGCTGCAGTTTCGAACTGCATACCTGCCGCAGGATGCCGCGATGCAGCTGCCCGCTGAATACACGGTCGAGGAGATCATTGCTCTCCCCATCCTGGAGCGCGACAAGCGGTTTGATCGCAAAGTTCTCCAACGGCACGTCGCCACGCTCCTCGACTCGGTACATATGCCGTTCTCGCACATGGACTCCTATCCATTCGAACTCTCGAGCGGGCAACGGCAGCGAGTCGCCATCGCACGCGCACTGGTGCTCGGTCCTCACGTGCTCATCGCGGACGAACCCACGACAGGAATTGACGTGACGACGCGCGAGGCTCTGCACGAGCTTCTGCGTGCGCTGAGAGATGAGAAGGGGCTCGCTGCGCTCGTCATCACGCACGACTTCGCCCTTCTCAGACACGTAACCTCACGGGTCGTTGCCCTGCACAGAGGAAGTCTCGTGGGGCTCGACGAGATCGATGCGCTGCTTGAGGATCGAGGGCACCCCTATCTCAGCGCATTGAGCGCTAACGAAGAAGGCGGCATCGCCTGACACAGGACGCGCCCGGGTGCACCCTCGGATTTGGCAAGCGCCAAACCTTTGGTAAAGTATCAACGCTGAATCACAGCGATCCCCGATAGCTCAATTGGCAGAGCAATCGGCTGTTAACCGATAGGTTGTTGGTTCGAGTCCAACTCGGGGAGCAGATCGCCCGGGCCTTGCGCCCGGGCGTTTTTGGTTTCCGCGAAAATCATGTCGGCGAAGGTCCGGCTTATAGGCCAAAACGTGTGGATGGGTTCGGGCGTGTCATGTTCGTCCTGCCCATCCTGTGCGGGTCCAGAGGCCTTCTTCTGCGGTGAGGCCGGTGTCGTAGAGGCTGGGGGTTTCGTCGGGGTGGTGTTCTTCGTTGGCTTGTTCCGGGGGTTTGTTTTTCGTTGGGTATGACGCGTGTTTCAGGGCGTTGTCGAGTGTGAGTTCGTGAAGGGTGAGGAACCATTCCGCGGCGCGTTTCATGTGTGCTTGGGTCATGCCGCGGTGGGTGCGCAGCACGGCTCTGATTTGGCTGTTGATGCCGCCTTCGAGGGCGCTTGTGGTGCGTGGGTTGCCGTATTGGATGTAGGTGAATAGGGTTCCTTTGCGTAGGACGTTGCGGATCAGGTGCCAGGCTTTGCGCAGTGGTGCGTGCTTGTAGCCCCATTTGCCGTCGCGGAACAGGGTGCGTTCTTCGGTGAGGTGTCCGAAGTTCTGCCACCAGTGGTCGAGTTGGAGTTGCCAGTTGATCGCTTCTGTTTCATCGTTCTGATCGATGGTGCTGAGGGCCATCACGAGGCGGCGTAGTGCTCGGCCTGCTGTGGTTCGGGGTTTCCTGGTCAGGTGCCGTGTTGTGTTCATTTGCAGGTGGAACAGGCAGCGTTGATGTTTGGTTTCTGGCCAGGTTCGGCGTAGAGCTGAGGGTAGGCCGCTGCCTCCGTCAGAGACGAGAACGGCGGGGGCGGGGATCTGCTCGAGCAGTGCTGTCCACGCGGCTGTGGACTCGCCACCGCACCACTGCCAGGCCAGAACGGAGCCGGTGTCACTGAGCGCGATCAGGAGACACCAAGTGCCGACCCAGAGGCCGTCGACCATGACGGCGTGATACACCGTCTCGGTCGGTGGTAGCTGTGGTTGCACGTCCCAGCACCAGGCTGTGAGCCGACGAAACGAGCGCCCCGTGCCGGTGTGATCGATCTCGGCTTGCGACTGTTTGCCAATAAGCCAGGACACGAATCGGCGGAGCTGTTCCCTGCGGGTGACATCGGGACGTTTCCTTGACTGGGATGAGCCACATGACCGACACCGCCACCGCTGCGTGCCTGCCGCGGTCTTCCCGTTCTTCACGAGCTTTGAATCGCATACCAGACACGTCGTCGAATTCGCCGCAAGGTCCACAACTAAGCATCACGGACCATACCGTCCCTCATTTACCCGCGAGATCACGCGGCTAGATCACGATTCCATCCACACGTTTTGGCCTATAACCCGGTTCTTCCTCAGCGCAGACAGAACGGCGCCTCTGATGATCGCCCACATGATCAGCAACCAGAGGAGCAGCGCGAGAAGACCGCCGGACACATACATCAGCATGAGCAGCGCGAAATCTGAGTGTTCCATAGCTCACGGTACCCACTCACGTGCCGGCGCTGCCAGTGCACGCGGACATTGGGCGCAGGCTCAGTCTTCGAGTCGCTCGTCAGCGGGGTTCCAGCTGACTCCCGGTGCGCCCCAACCGCGCTTGCGGACGATCCGCAGCAGAATGCGGTCGTAAGCGGAGTCAAGTCGATCGATGTACAGCGTCCCGTCCAAGTGGTCGAACTCATGCTGAAGAATGCGGGCACGCCATCCGCTGGCTCGAATCTCGACGGGGTTTTCGTCGAGGTCGACGCCAGTCACGACAACGTGCTCAGACCGCCTCAGCGGGAAACGCTCGCCCGGAAAGGACAGGCAGCCTTCGGACTCCTCGTCCTCGTCGGGGACGCCAGCGGGCGGAGGCGTCATGTACAGAACCGGATTGATCACGACGCCACGCCAAGCGGAACCGTCGTCGTTCGTGTAGCTATACACAAACAGGCGCTTCCCGACCCCGACCTGAGGTGCGGCCAGGCCGACTCCAGGGGCGGCATCCATCGTTTCGAACATGTCGTCCACGAGAGCGCGCAGAGAATCGTCGAAATCCACCACCGGAGCGGCAGGCTCGTGCAGGACCGGTGCGCCGTGGATCTGGATCGGGAGTATCGCCATGAAATGAGCCTATCTTCAGAACGCCCACTGTATTCTCTGAGGGTGATGTTCCCGATCGATGATCTGTCAGGCATAACTGAGCAGTTCACGCAGGACCCGGCGCGGCTGATCGGGATCCCTTTTGCTCTCGTCGGGGCCGTGCTGATGTCGCTCGGAGCGCAATTCCAGCACCGCGGTGTGGTGAAGGTCGAGAGAATCAGCGGTCGGGATGCCGCGAGCGGGCTCAACTTCGCGCAGATCAAGGCGCTCCTGCAGCGCCCCTCCTGGGTGATCGGGACGGTGATGCTGGCGCTGGCAATTGTGTTCCAGCTCTCGGCGCTCGCTTTCTCGCCGCTCATCCTCGTGCAGCCGCTCGGTGCGATCGCACTCGTGATTACGTCAGTGCTCAACGCGCGAATCGCGGGCATCACCCTGAATCGGCGTTCCGTCGTCGCTATCGTCGCGTGTGTCACGGGAATCGCGCTGTTCGTGACGACAGCCGCGATCGTCGGGATTGATCGTCCTGTCACGACCGCGGCTCTTCTTACGATCCTCGTCGCGATGGGCGTCGTGCTCCTCGTGTACGCCGTGATCTTCATGCTCACGCGCTCTCGCGCACGAGCAATTTTCTACATCATCGCCGCCGGAACGATCTACGGCTTCGTCGCGACGCTCGCGAAGGTCGTCATCAGCAGAATCTCCCACGGCACATTCGGATGGTTGACGATCCTCTGCGTCATCGGAGTGGTTCTCGGCACAGCACTCGGCGCGTACTTCGTGCAGAACGCCTACGCCTCCGGTCCGCCCGATCTCGTCATCGCCGGTCTCACGGTCATCGACCCGCTCGTCGCCGTCGCAATTGGCATTATCGTGCTTCACGAAGCGTTCGGAGCGCCGCTCTGGGCTGTCTTCGCATTCGTCATCGCCGGTGGGGCTGCGATCTGGGGAGTGTTCCAGCTCGCGCGGCATCACCCTCAGGCGAAACAGTGAGGATGCTGACATGCAGCCACGTCCCGACCGGTTTCGACCGTTCGCGCGACTAGAATAACGACGTCTGCGCGATCGAACGCGCGTGCGGCGCACCGATGACTGCGATGAGACTCGCAGCCGATACGGAGGAACGACATCCACCTTGCCTGAGCCCCAGAAGCACGACACGGAGAATCATGGGACCGCGCGTCCTCTCAGAGTGCTCATCGCCGCTGACACATTCGCTCCCGATGTGAACGGCGCGGCGCGATTCGCGGAACGCCTGGCGGCGGGTCTCGTCGAGCGCGGCCACGACGTCCACGTCGTGGCACCGGCGTCCTCTCGACGCCACGGGACGTGGACAGAGACGCACGAGGGACAGCGCATGACAGTGCACCGCCTCTACAGCTGGCGCTGGTACCCGCACGACTGGCTGCGCTTCGCTCTTCCATGGCGTTCGCGCCACAATGCCGCTCGCATCCTGGATCGGGTGAAGCCGGACGTCGTGCACTCGCAGTCGTTCCTTGTCGTCGGACGAGGAATGACGATCGAGGCTGCGAAACGCGGTATCCGAGTCGTCGCCACGAACCACCTCATGCCAGAGAACCTTCTGGAATTCACGATGTTGCCTCGATTCATCCAGAAGAAGGCGGTGTCCATCATGTGGAACGACGCCCGGAAGATTCTGGGGCTCGCGTCGGCCGTCACGACGCCCACACGCAAGGCAGCGGATTTCCTCGAGAGGTCGACGGAGCGGACGGGCGTTCACGCGATTTCCTGCGGCATCAATGCTTCGGACTATTCACCAGACTTCACCCATTCGTCTTCGAAGCGGATCATCTTCGTGGGGCGCATCACGGGGGAGAAGCAGATCGATGTGCTTCTCCGAGCCTTCGCTGCGCTGGAGCCCTCCCTCGACGCAACGCTTGAGATCATCGGGGGCGGTGACCAGAAGAAGAATCTCGAGAGCTTGAGTCATCAACTGGGTGTGGATGACCGCGTCACGTTCACGGGATACGTCACAGATGAACAGCTTCGGGCGGCGTATTCGTCGGCATCCGTTCTCGCTATGCCATCGATCGCAGAGCTCCAAAGCATCGTAACCATGGAGGCCATGGCCACGGGACTTCCCGTCGTCGCGGCGGATGCCATGGCCTTGCCACACCTCGTCAATGACGGAGTGAATGGGTATCTCTTCACGCCTGGCGATTCGAAAGAGCTCGCGGCGAGGCTCACAGATGTCCTCACCGCACCGCCCGAGGAACGCGATCGCATGAAGCGCGCGTCTCTCGAGATGATCCGAGCTCATGACATTCAGAACACACTGTCGACCTTCGAGAGCCTGTATCGTGGTGAAGCGGTGACTGACCCTGTCACCGACGTCTCGGCCGTGTCCGACGACGACACGGGGCGTTAGCTCAGCCGGTTAGAGCAACGGACTCATAATCCGTCGGTCGCGGGTTCAAGCCCCGCACGCCCCACAGCGCGTCCCCCAACTCTGACGGGGGACGCGCTCACTCTCTGACATCGCATGCCCTGCGTCCGCGGATATCGCATGGGGGTGAAGTTCAGCTTTCGCAAAGGGAATCGCCGTAGTCTCCCGATCGTGTTGACAGGGAGAGTGCGATTTCCGCGAGGCAGACAGTTCGCCTTGACGTGGGGGATCCCAGATGAATTCGGCGGCATGACCGAGGCTATGCTTCAGCGCTGCCGGGCCTTCACCCGTGAGGGGGAGCTCGCACTGGCTGTGCTGACTCTCGATGACCGCCCGGACTATCCGGAGCTCGAGGAGCGTCTGCGCGGTGCAGGAGAGCTCACAGAGACCATGACACTGCTCAACATCTGGGATTGGATGCGTGAGCACGGTGTCCGCCCCAAAGCCAAGAGCATCATTCCTCCCGCACCCCTCGATGCTGAAGAGGGAGATGCGTGCGAGATACGAGATGGTGTGGTCATCGCGCGGCGGCGTGACGTGGGGGATGGCACTGAAGAGGTTGATCGGTTTCGCTCAGATGGCACGCTTCTGCTCACGGACCGGACGTCCGACGGTGAGAGATCGATCGTGGCGTACTCCGCCGACGGAACTCCCATTCGCGAATGGACCAGCCTATGGGCTGTGTACCGCTATTGGCTGGACCGTCTCACGGGTGGCAAAAGAAGCTTCATCGTCGTAGATTCCAAGACTGCGGCTCGCTTCATCCACAGCTACCGTCGCGACAATGTTGTGACGATGCACGTCTTGCACGGCTCCCATCGTCGAGGTGGCGTAGCGGGCCGTCTCAGCGCGTCTCGCCGAGACGGCGTTGAACACGCATCAGAATATGATGCGCTCGTGACGCTCACAGACAGGCAGAGTGCGGATCTCAAGGAGGATGGCGCGCAACCTCAGTGTCTGTTTGTGATTCCGAACAGCCGAGCCTCCGGCGCTCGTCCCGAGCAGAGAGAGCATGTGCGTGGGACGGGGGTCATGCTGGCATCTCTCACCAAGCGCAAGCGGATCGGCCATGCAGTCAAGGCAATCGGCCAGGCGAGAGCTCGCGGTGCCGATGTCCGTCTGGATATCTACGGCGAAGGTCCGGAGCATGACCAGATCGCGCGACTCATCCACGACCTGCAACTCGGTGACGCAGTTCGGCTTCATCCCTTCGATCGTGATGCCGGGCGAGAGTTCGCGCGTGCAGACTTCAGCCTGCTCTCCTCAACATCTGAGGGGCTCCCGCTCGTGCTCGTCGAAAGCATGGCGTCAGGATGCATCCCCATTGCCTACGACATGCGCTATGGTCCGGCGGACATCATCACTCACGGGCGCGACGGCATCCTGGCGGCGAACGGGGACGTCGACGACCTCGCACGCCGAATCCTCCAGTTCGCCGACGCAGACGATGCTCGCGTGGAGCGCATGCGCCGACGTGCGCGCATGACGACTCGCAGATACTCCGACAGAGCTGTCACACGACGCTGGGCTCGGGCGATGGAAGTCGCACTGGAGGCCAAACGCATACGCGCTCAGGGCGAGCTCACCACTCCGCTTCGCGCTCGCAAAGCCCTGGGTCGTGCGAAGAGACGACTCTGGCGAGTCACCGGCCTCGCCGGCTAGCGAGACGGAGGGGCAACCGGCACCCCCACCGCGGCTGCGATGCTCCGTCCTGCCTTCCTGCTGAACTTCTGCGTCGGTACCTCCACATAGCGGAAGAACAGCGCAGACGCAGCGAGGCTGAGCGGAATGCCGACAGGACCGACGGCCCACCAGTACGTATCTCCGAACAGGAAACCGAGGCTCCCCAGGATCGGCGCGTGCACCAGATACAAACTGAACGACACTCGTCCGAGCCACTGTACCGCGCCGGTCTCTAGGGCATCCCGCAGTCTCGGCCAGGCAATGGCGAGCACGATGACGAGAGCAGCACCGACAGCTGCGAGACCCCACAGCATTCGGTTCTCAACGGAACCGGAAGGGAACAGCGGTCGGCCAAACCAGCTTGCGCCAAGGCACAGTGCGGCGGATGCAGAGATTCCCGCCCAGACTGCAGCGGACCTCTGCTGCCGTCCCCAAGCCACGATGTCCTCTAATCTCACCGCGATGATGGTGCCGAGCATGAAGACCGGAAAGTAGGTTAACCAGTCAATGCTCGTCATCCTACCCGCGATGCTGAGGCACGCGCAGAGGACCGCGAGAGGCCATGCCCAGGCGCGCGCCGCCTTCGCCACCAACACGAATAGGGGGAGGAGCAGAGAGAAAAACAGCTCCCAGCGCAGCGACCAGAGAACGTTGTTGATGTCGTAGGTGACACGTAGCAGGGATGCCTCGCTGAAAAAGCTCTCGGGTGTCACTCGTGTCGCTTGGGCATCGCGCATCCATGAACCATCGGGAACGGCTGACGGGTCGCGTGGCAGCACCAGAATCAGAATCGCGGCGGCCGCGAGTGAAGCGGCAACAGGAAGATAGAGGCGCAGAACCCTCTGCGGATAGTAGGTGCGCCACTCAAAAGCACTCTTGAGGGCAGGAAGTGCCACGACAAGGCCGGAGAGCACGAAGAAGACCATGACGGCCTCGGTGCCGACGAACAACAGCTTCAATGGACTCTGGGTCAACCACGCCCATGTATTTTCGGAAAGGTGCGGACGGTAGACGAGTGAAACGTGATAGACCATCACAACGAGAGCCGCACCCCCGCGCACACCGTCCAGGCTTCGGATTCTCTTCGTCGGTTGCACTGTCGCCAGGTTACGAGCGGCGTCTGGGCGATGTCTGGACGCTGTCTCTGCACTTCGTCAGACGGCGAGCGACGGGCGGCGGCCGCGACGCGGGCGAAGCATCGAAAGGGGAGCAGCGGGATCGTTCTCTTCGAACTCGTCGCGAAGGCGCAGAAGCCAAGCCTCAGCGGCATCCTCAATCATGGTCTGGGCCCCGTGCGCGGCACGCGCCTGTGACGGGGTTCCCAAGGTCTCAAGAGATGGAACGTGACGTGCACGCTCAAGATAGCTGTCGATCAGCACCCGCCACGGCGCGCCGGGCAGGGACGACACGATGAGCACCTGATCGAGCATGTCGTTCCAATCGAAGACACTCGAATGCTCAGCCTCGCTCGACCAACGATCGATGGCTTCGGTGCCTAATGACGTCGGCCGGTAGAGCGGCAGGTTGTCGTGAGTCTCGCCCGCGGACATGATCAGCCCGTCACGACGGAGGCGCTCCAGCGTGCCGTACACCTGGCCCACGTTGATGCGAGCCCGGTGAGGCGCTCGGGCGACGAACTCATCACGCAGCTGCAGGCCATAGAGAGGGCCGAGGGAAAGGATGGTGAGAAGTCCGTTCTTGACCGTCACTCCCTCTCCTCTCTTTGCTATACCGAGTATAGGCGCACTAATCGCAGAGCGGATCCCCGGCCCGCCCACTATTGTCATGCCGTCCCGGAGTGAGGCATAATATGGGCAGAGCCCGATGGGCCACTAACTTCATATCGAGCGTGTCGTACTCGCCAGTGTCGACGGTCGTAGGGGAAGACGTACCGGTGAACACGAAGGAGAGATCATGACGACGCCTGCTGCACGAGGGGTGATTTACATTCACTCCTCCCCGCGCGCGCTGTGCCCTCACGTCGAATGGGCGGCTGGCCGCGCTCTTGGTCGTGCCGTGAATTTCTCATGGTCGGACCAGCCCGTGCTTCCGGGCAGCCTCCGGACGGAGTTCTATTGGGAGGGTCTGCAGGGTATGGGATCCGCGATCGCTTCAGCGCTCCGTGGGTGGGAGCATCTCCGCTATGAGGTCACCGAAGACGCGACTCCTCGTTCCGACGGCGGCCGATGGATGCACACGCCGGATCTGGGCGTGTTCTACGCGCAGCAGGACGCGGCCGGGAACGTGGTGGTTCCCGAGGATCGCATTCGGGCGGCGATGGAAGAGTCCACGGCCTCAGGGGCAGATCTTGCCGCCCTCATGGAGCTTGCGCTCGGCCAGGCGTGGGACGACGAGCTCGATGTCTTCCGTTACGCGAGCGATCAGTCACCCGTGGTGTGGCTCCACAAGGTCGGCTGATTCACACGTCTGAAGAACAGCGGGTTCGGCATCTATGATGTCGAACCCGCTGTTTTTTCGCCGATTATGCCGATCGGAACGCGACGACAGCGTTATGCCCGCCGAACCCGAACGAGTTGCTCACTGCGAGCTGGGCGCCATCGCCGAGCGCGACGGACTCGGGCGAGACAGACAGCGGGATCGCTGGGTCCTGGGTCGTGAGGTTGATCGTTGGCGGAGCCTTTCGCTCAGCAATCGCGTAGATGCTGAACACCGCCTCGAGCGCACCTGTACCTCCGAGCAGATGCCCTGTCGATGCTTTCGTCGCGGACACCGGAATCTCAGTGACGCGCTCTCCGAATACCGCGCGGAGCGCGGCATACTCTGCGACATCCCCGACGGGCGTGCTTGTCGCGTGTGCGTTGATGTGAGTCACCTCATCGGGGGCGGCGCCTGCCTGATGGAGTGCAAGCTCGACCGCACGACGAGCTCCGTGCCCCTCAGGGTCGTTCGCGGTGATGTGGTATGAGTCTGCGGTCACCCCGCTCCCGGCAAGTTCAGCGTAGATGCGGGCGCCACGTGCGAGGGCATGCTCCTCTGTCTCCAGGACGAGGCTGGCTGCGCCCTCACCCATCACGAAGCCATCGCGGTCAACGCTGTACGGACGGGAAGCGGTCTCCGGCGAGTCGTTCCGCTTGGACAGTGCCTGCATGGAGGAGAAGGCCGCCAGTGTGATCGGGTGGATCGCCGATTCAGTACCACCAGCGATGACGACGTCTGCGAGCCCGAGCTGCAGGTGCTCATATGCGTTGGCGATCGACTCAGTGCTTGAGGCGCAAGCGGATGCCACAGTGCGCGCATAGGCGCGCGCGCCGAAATGCATGGAGACGGCTGCAGACGCTGCGTTAGGCATCAGCATCGGGACAGTCATCGGCAGCACGCGTCGAGGACCTCGGTCGCGCAGAGTATCCCAGGCATCGAGGAGCGTCCATACGCCGCCAATTCCCGTGGCGAAGTCGACGCCCAGCCGCTCAGGTTCGACGTCGGGTTCTCCCGCATCTGCCCATGCCTCTTTGGCCGAGATCAAAGCAAACTGGCTCGAGGGGTCGAGCCTCTTCGCGACCGGCCGCTCAAGCACCTCATGCGGGCGCACCTTCGCCTCAGCGGCGAAGGTGACAGGAATCGAGTATTCCTCGATCCAATCATGGGTGAGGGAGCGGGCGCCGGATTCCTTGGCCAGCAGAGCGTCCCAACTCTCGCGTGCGGTCCCGCCCAGCGGGGAGGTGGCGCCGATGCCGGTGACAACGATCTTCTTGGTCATTAATTCGACTCTCTCAGGGGTCTATCGAAGTGGTGCTCGGCCCTCGCGCGGGCGCGCGCATAAGCGGCCCGCGCGAGAAGCAAGCGAGTTAGGCCTGGGCCTTGACGATGTAGTCGACGGCGTCGCGGACGGTCTTCAGGTTCTTGACCTCTTCGTCCGGGATCTTGACGTCGAACTTCTCCTCAGCGTTCACGACGATGGTCATCATCGAGATCGAGTCGATGTCGAGGTCGTCCGTGAACGACTTGTCGAGCTCGACTGTGTCAGCTGCGATACCGGTCTCATCGTTGACGAGCTCGGCGAGGCCAGCGAGGACCTCTTCGTTGGACAGTGCCATGTGTTTCTCCTTGAGTGTCGATTGACCGATGAACAGTCTAGAGGTGATCGAGCGCGCTGATCGAGAACGCCACTAGGGCAGAACAATGATCTGGGCGCCGAAGACGAGGCCTGCTCCGAACCCGATCTGAAGCGCGAGGCCACCTGAGAGCTCGGGATGCCCCTGAAGGAGGCGGTGCGTGGCCAAGGGGATGGAAGCGGCGGAAGTGTTGCCGGTGGATTCAATGTCACGGGCGATGACGACCGTGTCCGGGAGGCCCAGCTGCTTCGCAAACTCATCGATGATGCGCATGTTCGCCTGGTGTGGGATGAATGCTGCGAGATCGGCGGGGGAGATCCCCGCTTCGTCGATCGCCTTGCGCGCAACTTTGGCCATCTCCCACACCGCCCAGCGGAAGACGGTCTGGCCTTCCTGTCGGAGAGTCGGCCATTCACCGACACCGTCCCGATACTCGATGAGCGTGTGATTCATCCCGACGGCGCCTGCCTTCGAACCGTCTGAACCCCACACGGTCGGGGAGATCGCGGGAATCTCGCTCGGACCGAGGACAGCCGCACCGGCGCCGTCGCCGAGCAGGAATGAGATCGAACGATCCGTCGGATCCACGACATCAGACAGCTTCTCCGCCCCGATGACGAGAGCATACGTCGATGTTCCCGAGCGGATGAGCGCGTCAGCCTGCGCGACCGCGTAGGTGTAGCCTGCGCATGCCGCATTGATGTCGTACGCGGCTGCCGGGTTGGCGCCGACGCGGTCAGCGACTACCGCGGCCATCGACGGTGACTGCTGAACATTGCTGATCGTCGCAATGATCACGAGATCGATCGCGGCCGGGTCGACGCCTGACGCGGAGATCGCCTCGAGGGCTGCCTGCGTCGCCATATCGACGGCGAGCACTCCCGAAGACGCACGGGTGCGAGACACGATTCCCGTGCGCTTCTGAATCCACTCGTCGGAGGAGTTGATCGGCTCGACGAGGTCATCGTTCGGCACGGAAAGATCTCCGCGTGAGGCTCCGAAACCGAGAAAACGCGCGTGGGCGGGACCCTGAGACTGGTTGAGAGTAGGGGTAGTCATGATTCCTTCGGGTTCAGGCTGCGTTGATCATCTCAACGGCGGATTCGATGTCATCGGGTGTGTTCACTGCGAGCGTGGGAACACCCTTGAGCCCGCGACGCGCGAGTCCGATGAGCGCTCCTGCTGGAGCAACCTCGATCACGCCGGTAACGCCCGCGGCGACGAATGCTTCCATGCACAGGTCCCAGCGTACGGGGGAGGCGACCTGGGCTACGAGGAGATCGCGGAAGCGTTCGCCGTTGTCAACGACCGAGCCGTCGTTGTTCGTCCAGAGCCGAAGCTTTGGATCGGCCGCCTCGAACGCATCGGCACGGGCTGCGAGAAATTCCTGTGCGGGCCGCATGTAGCGGGTGTGGAAGGCCCCCGCGACTTTGAGTGGCATGACTCTCGCCTTCGCGGGAGGCTCGTCTGCAAGTCGGGCGAGTGCCGGGAGCTCGCCGGCGACGACGATCTGACCGCCCCCGTTGTAATTCGCTGCCTGCAGTCCGAGGCGTTCAGCCGCACTCACGACGTCGAGGGGGTCTCCGCCCAGAACTGCGCTCATTCCGGTCGGAACGGCCGCTGCAGCTTCCGCCATCGCGGTCGCGCGCTCGCTCACGAAAGCCATCGCGTCGTGATGGCTGAGCACTCCCGCTCCTGCCGCGGCTGTGATCTCACCAACCGAGTGGCCCGCGATGCCACCGGAGCGGGAGACGACCTCTGCTTGCTCAAGAGCGTCCAGGGCAAGCACTCCTGCGGCGACGATCAGGGGTTGCGCCACTGCGGTGTCTTTGATCGTCTCTGCATCGCTCTCGGTGCCGTGCTTCGCCAGATCGAGCCCGGCGGCATCCGAGAGCTCCGCGAGCTTCGCACGCGCATCGGCCGACTCGAGCCAAGGGGAGAGGAAACCGGGTTTCTGAGAGCCCTGTCCAGGGCAGACAATGACAATCACCGTTCTAGTCTGCCGCGACTCGTCCCTCGACGGGTGTCGACGCTCAACTAAGAATTCGTGCTTGCTTTGTGTGAATCATTACGATTTCGTCGTTTTCCTGCGAGTCGGCTCGTGTTCGGAAATTGACCCAAGGATAAGCGCAGACTGCAGTATGAGCGCTTCGCGCGCCCCGGTGGCGTCCCAGCCGATGACTTCCGAAACGCGCTTCAGCCGATAGCGGACGGTGTTGGGGTGGACGAACAGCTCTCGCGCCGTCGCCTCCAGAGATCTGCCGTTGTCGAGATAGCACCAGAGCGTGGTCGCGAGTTCGCTCGAGTGATCTTTCAGGGGACGGTAGATCCGTTCGACGAGCGTCCGCTTTGCCAGGGGATCGCCAGCCAAAGCTCGTTCCGGAAGCAGGTCGTCAGCAAGTACAGGGCGAGGCGCATGCCGCCAGGCTCGGGCGACGGCGAAACCAGCGAGCGCGGCGCGTGCACTCTGGGATGCCTCGACGAGCGTTGGCACCGGATGCCCGAGAACGAGGTGCCCCTCTCCGAATCCAGGCTCAAGCTGTGCGGCAATCTCGAGGAATGACAGTGCAGGCGCTGTTCCGACGGTCTCTTCTCTCTCAGCTCCCCGCGGCTCCGAACGACCGATCACAAGTACAAGGCGCTTCCCCTGCACGCCGATCAGGACATCAGCCTGCATGTGCCGAGCTGCCCGGCGAAGATGGTCGACGTCGAGCTGTCGGGGCGTCGTTCCAACGAGGACGCACACCTCACCGTGGCCGTGCCAGCCGAGAGCGGCGATACGGCTCGGCAGCTCGTCATCGGTCTCCCCGGTGAGAATCGAATCGACCACGAGCGCCTCAAGACGAGCATCCCAGAGGCCTCGCGCCTCGGCGGCGCGCGCGTATACGTCGGCCGCGGCGAATGCGATCTCACGCGAATAGAGGAGAATCGCTTCCCGAAGCTGCTCGTCTCGTCCAGCGACGCGCTCCTCAACGACCTCGACAGTCACCCGGATGAGCTGGAGAGTCTGCTGGAGGCTGACCGATCGGAGGAGCTCGCGCGGCGCGGCCCCGAACACGTCAGCGGCGATCCACGGCGTCGAGCGGGGGTCGTCGAACCACGAGATGAACGAGGAGATGCCCGCCTGCGCAACGAGCCCGACCGAGCTGCGACGCCCTGGGGGCATGTCGGCGTACCAAGGAAGGGTCTGCTCAAGTCGCTTGATCGTGACCGTCGCGAGTTCACCGGAGATCCGGCGGAGCCAGGCGAGTGTCTCTTCTTTGTTCCGTGGCACGTCTGAGCTGTCTCCTCGAAGTCGCCATCGATTGATGCAGGGTATCGTCGCCTCGAGGCGGAGGCGTTCATTTAGCCTAGCTTTACCGCATCGCATTTCGCCGGGCGGCATACGGAACCCGAGAGGATGTGCACATGATTCCCGTCGGCGCCCCAGCCCCGATCGTTGAGCTGCGGGACCAATACGGTACGCCGGTGCGTTGTGCAGGCGCATCTGGTCGGCGGCGTGTGTTTGTCTTCTTCCCACTCGCCTTTTCGGGAGTCTGCGGCTCGGAGCTCGCCGAGCTCCGAGCCGGGCATCCGCTCCTGCGCAGCGACGGCCCCGATGTCTTCGGCGTCACGGTGGACTCGATGTTCTCTCTCAGAGCCTGGTCAGACGCGACAGAGTCGTCGATCCGTCTGCTCTCCGACTTCTGGCCGCACGGGGCGACGGCTCGCGCATTTGGCGTCTTCGACTCCGCGACCGGGCGTGCTGAGCGAGCCAGCTTCGCCGTGGACGAGAACGGCACCGTCGTGGCCTCGCTCAGGGTGCCCAGCGATCAGGCTCGAACCCTCTCGATGTACCGTGAGTTGCTCTCAGCGTTCGAGAGCGACTCACGCACCCGCTAGTATTGACTCGTCGCTCGCGCGACAAGAGGGCCTTTAGCTCAGTTGGTAGAGCGCCACGTTTACACCGTGGATGTCGTCGGTTCGAGCCCGGCAGGGCCCACATTCTTCGATTCAGGGTTGTTCAGGCGTCGCAACATCGCGCGCACTCTGATTCGCGAGAGCTGACATCAAGAGTTGTCCCGTAGGCTGGTGCCGTGGCAGTGCAACTCTCAGAAGTCATCCGGGTCGCGGAAGAGCTCTGGCCGCTCTCAGGAGCGGAAGACTGGGATGCCGTAGGACTCGTCGTCGGCGTCCCTGACGAACCGGTTCATCGCGTCCTTCTCGCGGTCGATGCGGTTTCGACGACCGTCGAGGAAGCCGTCTCTGTCGGAGCCCAGCTCCTCCTCGTACACCACCCTTTGCTCATGCGGGGGGTCACATCAGTGGCCGCAGACCGTTATAAGGGTCGCATCGTCACCGATCTCGCACGTTCCACATGCGCGCTCTACGCTGCCCACACAAATGCAGATGTCGTGGATGCCGGCACCTCCGGCGTTCTTGCGCGGCGGCTCGGCCTCGACAGCATCCGCCCCATCGTCCCATCTGCGACCGGCGATCACGGGCTCGGCCGAATCGGCACTCTGTCGTCGCCCATCTCCCTCGGCGAGTTTGCGCGCCGCGTTGCGGACGTCCTGCCTGCCACGGTGAGCGGCGTGCGTGTCGCAGGCGATGAAGACGTCGAGGTCCGCAATGTCGCGGTGTGCGGGGGAGCGGGTGATTCCCTCCTCGCACATCCTGACGTCGTGAGTGCTGACGTGTACGTCACCAGCGATCTGCGACATCATCCGGCGTCCGAGTCTCGTGAGCAGTCGATGCTCGTCGGTGGCCCGGCCCTCATCGACGTCTCGCACTGGGCATCCGAGTCGCTGTGGCTGGATGCTGCAGCGGAGCAGCTCGCAGAGAGGCTGCCCTCCCTCGAAATCTCCATCAGCGGACGCCGTACCGACCCGTGGGACTTCGTCGTCCACCCCGACCCTCGAAAAGAGATCGACCTGTGAAAGCTCCCCAGACTGAGCAGAAGAAGCTGCTCGACCTTCAGACTGCAGATGTCACCCTCGCGCAGCTGCTGCACCGCGAGAAGAACCTGCCGGAGGACGCCGCGCTGAACCAGGCAACGTCAGAGCGCGATGCTGTCGCAAGCCGTCTCGCAGTAGAAGTCGGCAAGCTCGAGGATGCCGAAGCAGAGCTTGCTCGCTTCGAGTCCGACGCCGCCACGGTTGCGGCTCGGATGCAGCGTGACGAGGAGCGCCTCCAGAAGACTTCATCGGTCAAAGATGTCACGGCGTTGGAAGCGGAGCTTGAGTCCCTCCGGCGCCGCACGTCCGAGCTCGAAGACAAACAGCTCGAGGTCATGGAGCGCGTCGACGAGGCACGTCAGTTCGCTGACGGCATCCGCGCTGAGAATGCCGACGTGACTCAGCGCATCGAGGAGATCAACGCGCAACGCGAGGCGTCTCTTTCGGAGATCGCCGCGGAACGCGGAACGGTCATCGGCAACCGCAAGGCGATCGCCGACTCCGTCCCAGATGAGCTGCTCGATCTCTATGAGACGCAGCGGGCCAAGACCGGAGTCGGCGCCGCGCTCTTTCGGGCTGGAACGTGTGGTGGATGCACGATGTCACTCACCGGCCAGGACCTCGCCGATGTCCGCGCAGCAGCGCTCGACGAGGTCGTGCGCTGCCCCGAATGCGGGTGCATCGTGATCCGCACGGAGGAGTCCGGTCTCTGGTAGGAGCGCTACGATAGAAGGCGTGAACGGGTCGGCAAGACGGTCGCGTCACCGAATGTCGGTGCCGAGGAACGTCCGGGCTCCACAGAGCAAGGTGGTGGGTAACGCCCACCCGGGGCAACCCGCGAGAAAGTGCAACAGAAAGCAGACCGCCGCACGGCTTGCCGGGCGGTAAGGGTGAAAGGGTGGTGTAAGAGACCACCAGCGGTCGAGGTGACTCGACCGGCTCGGTAAACCTCGCCTGGAGCAAGGTCAGACAGAGGACCATGAGGCTGCTCGTCTCGTCCTCGGGTGGACCGCTAGAGGGCCGTGGCAACACGTCCCCGAGAGAGATGGCCGTCCAAGACGCAGGTCGTCTGGACAGAACCCGGCGTATCAGCTGGCCCGTTCACACTCTCCTCGCTGCTCAGGCTCTCGTGGTGTGGAGCTCCGACGCACGAGCAGCCGCGCCGAGGATGCCTGCGTTGTTGCGCAGCGCGGCCGGAACGATCGGCGCGTTCAGCTCCAGCAGCGGCAGGAAATGCTCGTGGTGCTTCGAGACGCCGCCACCGACGACGATGAGGTCGGGGGAGAGGTACAGCTCACAGGCCTCATAGTACTTCTGCAGGCGTTTCGCCCACCTCTTCCATGAGAGCCCCTCGCGCTCACGCACTGCGTTCGACGCACGGGTCTCCGCGTCGTGGCCGTCGATCTCGATGTGCCCCAGCTCGACGTTGGGGACAAGCTCTCCATCGGTGATGATCGCGGTGCCGATCCCGGTTCCCAGCGTGGTCACGAGAGTTACGCCGGTTGCCTCCTTGGCAGCTCCGTATCGCTGCTCTGCGAGTCCCGCGGCGTCTGCGTCGTTCAGAAAGCTGATGTCTCGACCGAGCGCCTTCTCGAACAGAGCCTCGGCCTGCAAGCCGATCCAGTCATCCGACACGTTCGCCGCCGACATCGTGACCCCGTTCTTGACGACAGCGGGAAAGGCGACCCCGAGCGGCGCGTCGTCCAACTCAGCATCCGAGAGCGTCTCGAACAGAGTCGACACCGCCCTGATCACGTCGTCGGGCTTGGCCCCCTTCGGCGTCGGAACTTTGATCCTGTCGCTGATCAGCTCGCCGGTACGCACATTGACGGATGCTCCTTTGATTCCTGTGCCGCCGATGTCGATGCCGATCGCGATGCCTGGGCCGTGCTCAGTCATGAGGTCAACATTACAGCGCTCACGCGAGCGTGAGCACCTCTGCACCGCGTTCAGTCACCACGAGGGTGTGCTCGAACTGCGCCGTCAGCGACTTGTCTCGGGTCGTCACCGTCCAATCGTCCGCCCAGATGTCCCATGCCACGTCCCCGAGCGTCAGCATCGGCTCGATCGTGAACACCATGCCGGGCTGTATGACTGTGTCGTACTGCGGTGCCGCATCGTAGTGCGGCACGATCAGACCGGAGTGGAATGCCTTCCCGACTCCGTGCCCGGTGAAGTCCCGGACAACCCCGTAGCCGAAGCGCTTCGCGTACGACTCGATCGCCCGTCCAATCACGTTGATCTGGCGTCCCGGTGCGACAGCTTTAATGCCACGCCGCAGAGACTCCTCAGTGCGCTCGATGAGCAGTCTTGCCTCCTCGGCGGGCTCACCCACGGTGAAGGTGCGGTTGGTGTCCCCGTGGACCCCGTCAACGAACGCGGTGATATCGATGTTGACGATGTCGCCGTCGTCGAGCACCGTATCGTCCGGGATGCCGTGACAGATCACTTCGTTCACCGAGCTGCAGATGGACTTCGGATATCCCCGATAGCCGAGTGTCGATGGGTACGCGCCTTCGTCAATCAGGAACTCGTGCGCGATTCGGTCCAGCTCGTCCGTTGTGACCCCGGGACGAATGCTGTCTCCAACCAGGGCGATCGCCCGGGCCGCGATCTGCCCTGCCTGACGAATTCGCTCGATCTCATCGGCCGAGTAGATGTCGTCTCCCGTGTATGGAGCCGGAGCTTTCTTCCCAACGTACTCGGGGCGGGGGATGCTGTGTGGGACGGGGCGCAGCGGGCCGACGCTGCCTGGGACGAGGTGACCATTCGAGTCCTTGGGCATAGACTCGATCCTAATTGAACGGAGGTGTCGTTATGGCTGACGATCCATCGGAGCAGTTCTGGTACAACTTGAAAACCGGCGGCGTCGAACGTGGCTTTCTGTCCCCTTCCTCTGACCGAGTCGGGCCCTTCGACACGGCGGACGAAGCGTCCCATGCGCTCGAGCTACTCCGCGAGAACAGCCGCAAGTGGGCCGAGGAAGAGCAGGCCGACGAGTAACAACGAACGTGGGCTGAACCGCTAGTCTGTGGGCGTATCACCCGCGGCGGGGAGCGAAAGGGGACGGATGGACAAGCAGAGGGACTTCGTTCTTCGAACGATCGAGGAGCGTGGTATCAAGTTCGTCAGGCTGTGGTTCACGGATGTCGTGGGAACACTGAAGTCCGTCGCAATCGCTCCTGCCGAGGTCGAGGGCGCATTCGCAGAGGGCCTTGGTTTCGACGGCTCAGCGATCGAGGGATTCACCCGCAGCTATGAGTCCGACCTTCTCGCGGTTCCCGATCCGGCCACCTTCCAGGTACTTCCCTGGCGCGGCGAGATTGACCCGACCGCTCGGATGTTCTGCGATCTGACCACCCCAGACGGACAGCCGGCTGCCGCTGATCCTCGACATGTGCTGAAGCGCACCCTCGAGCGCGCAAAAGATCTCGGATTCACCTTCTACACGCATCCCGAGGTCGAGTTCTACCTCATGCGGTCCTCGAAGCTCGTGGACGGCGGCCCCGTTCCGGTCGATGACGCCGGCTACTTCGACAACGTTCCGGGCGGAACAGCCCATGACTTCCGGCGTCGTGCCGTCACCATGCTCGAAGACATCGGCATCTCCGTCGAGTACAGCCACCACGAGGGCGGCCCCGGTCAGAACGAGATCGATCTGCGCTACGCCGACGCGCTCACGACAGCGGACAACATCATGACGTTCCGCACGGTCGTGAAGGAGGTTGCGATCGAGCAGGGCGTCCACGCGACGTTCATGCCGAAGCCGATGGCGGGCCAGCCCGGCTCGGGAATGCACACGCACATGTCACTCTTCGAAGGCGACACGAATGCCTTCCATGAGCCTGGTGCGCAGTACCAGCTTTCCAAGGTTGGGCGACAGTTCATCGCGGGCCTTCTGACGCATGCGCAGGAGATCACAGCCGTGACCAATCAGTTTGTGAACTCGTTCAAACGGATCTGGGGCGGCGACGAAGCCCCGAGCTTCGTGACGTGGGGCCATGCGAACCGCTCGGCTCTGATTCGTGTACCTATGTACAAGCCGCACAAGGGGCAGAGCTCACGGATTGAGTATCGGGGCATCGACTCCGCCTGCAACCCCTATCTCGCTTTCTCGCTTCTTCTCGCTGCTGGCCTGAAGGGAATTGAAGAGGGGTACGAGCTGCCGCCAGAGGCGGAGGACAACGTCTGGAGCCTGTCTGACGCGGAGCGGCGCGCCCTCGGCTACGAACCGCTTCCATCCAACCTCGATCACGCAGTGCAGTACATGGAACAGTCTGAGCTCGTCGCTGAGACGCTCGGTTCTCAGGTCTATGACTACTTCATGTTGAACAAGCGACAGGAGTGGTACGACTATCGTGCCCAGGTGACACCGTACGAGCTGCGCACGAACCTCACCTCTCTGTGAGCGTGTGATGGTGTCCCGTGGACAGACGCAGCTGAGCGGGCTGGCTCGAATCGGCTTCATCTCCCTGTCTGATGCGAGAGACAGCATCGCCAGATTTGCGCAGATGTTGGATGCCGCGGACCCGCAGGACGTGGCTGCGACGTTCAGTTCGGCGGCCGATCCTGACTCGGCGCTTGCGCACCTGATCGATCTCGAGCACGCGCACCCCGGGTCGGTCGGGCGGCTCTGGCACGACCCCGACGCGCGGCGTCGGCTCGTGCGCGTGGTCGGAGCATCCTCGGGCATCGCTGAGTTCTTTCTCCGACATCCAGAGCATCTCGACGTCGTCGTGGAATCGCCGACTCTGCCGACACCGGCCCAGTTGCGCGATGATTTCGACACTGCCCTGAGCATTCAAGACGGTTTCGCCGCTGTCGGCGACGACAAGGCCGCTCTCCTGATGCGCGAACGTTACCGGATCGCGCTCACGAGGATTGCGATCGTCGACCTCGAGGCCGAAGACCCAACCGATGTCATGCCTCAGGTAGGGGAGGCGCTGGCCGATGCAGCGGCCTCAGCGCTCGACGCTGCATTGGCAATCGCTCGTACCCGCATCAGTGGCGGAAGCGGCCATGCACTATTCCCCCGTGAAGACGTACAGTACACGCGTCTCGCCGTGATCGGAATGGGGAAGGCCGGGGCACGCGAGCTCAACTACATGAGCGACGTCGATGTCATCTACGTTGCAGAACCCCATGGTGATCTGTCTCAGAGCAGAGCTGTCGATGTCGCGACTCGTCTCGCGATGCAGCTGCAGCGCATCATCCACGAACCGGACATCGAGCCAGGTCTCTGGGAGGTCGACGCAAACCTCCGTCCCGAGGGAAAGGACGGCGCCCTTGTCCGCACACTCGACTCACACACTGCTTACTACCGTCGCTGGGCGAAGAGCTGGGAGTTTCAGGCTCTCCTGAAGGCTCGCCCGCTTGCGGGAGATCCAGAGCTCGGAGATGACTACGTCGCCGCCGTGTCACCTCTGGTCTGGGAGCGGGCGAACGGGGAGAACTTCGTCGATTCCGTGCAGCGCATGCGCGAGCGGGTGACCGCGAACATTCCCGCGGATGAAGTGCAGCGACAGATCAAGCTGGGCCCCGGAGGATTGCGCGACGTCGAGTTCACGGTGCAGCTTCTGCAGCTTGTGCACGGGCAGACGGATGAGTCGGTGCGGCGACAGGGCACACTGCCTGCGCTTGAGGCGCTTTCCGATGCCGGGTACATCGGCCGGCTTGAAGCATCCGAGTTCGCCGCTGCATACCGTTTCCTCCGGGTCCTCGAGCATCGTCTGCAGCTCGTCAGGCTGCGTCGTACGCACCTGATGCCGCGCGACGAGGAGAGCCTGAGAATTCTCGCGCGAGCGACGAGAAGCCGCGGCGGAGCGTCAGCACTCGTGTCGGCGTGGGAACGGACAAAGCAGGAAGTTCGAGATCTACACGAAAGACTCTTCTACCGTCCGCTTCTCAGCGCCGTCGCAGCGCTCCCCGACGATGAGCTCGCTCTGAGCACCGACCAGGCAAAGGCGCGTCTTGCGGCGATCGGTTTTCGTGATCCACGCGGCGCCCTCGCCCATATCGCGGCTCTCACGGCTGGCGTCTCTCGTCGCGCGACAATCCAAAGGCACCTGCTGCCCGTCATGCTTCGTTGGTTCGCCGAGGGAGCAGATCCGGACTATGGGCTCCTCGCGTTCCGTCGATTGAGTGACGCGCTCGGCTCGACGCACTGGTTTCTGCGTATGCTGCGCGATTCGTCGATGGTAGCGGAGCGTCTCACGCAGATTCTGTCCAGCTCCCGATACGTAGGCGAGCTTCTCGCGGCTTTTCCCGAGTCCTCAGCGTGGCTGGAAGATGATGCTCTCCTCCGTCCGGTCAGCGCAGCTGCGCTGCGCGACGAAATGCAGGCGATCTTCTCTCGTCACGAGTCGCTCGAACGTGCGGCGAGAGCCGTGCTTCGCGTACGCAGAAGAGAGATTCTGCGCCTCGCCTTGGGAGCCGTTCTCGACATTGATGGTGTCATTGAGCTCGGCTCCGCCATGGCAGACATCACGGATGCCACGCTGCAAGGCGTTCTGAGGCAGATCCGCGCGACGATTCCCGGAAGCGATCAGCTCGAGTTCGCCGTGATCGGAATGGGACGATTCGGCGGCGCAGAGCTTGGCTTCGGATCCGACACAGACGTCATCTACGTCTACCGTCCCCTGGGCGATGATTCTGAGGCTGCACAGCGCACCGCGCAGAAATACGCCTCTGAACTGGCGCGCCTGACTGAGGATGCGACTCTGCCGCTCGATCTTGATCTTGCGCTTCGGCCCGAGGGCAAGAACGGGCCGATCGTCCGCTCACTCGACTCGTATCGCACCTACTACTCACGGTGGTCCTTGACCTGGGAAGCACAGGCTCTTCTCCGCGCTCGAGGGGTCGCCGGGGACGAAGCGCTCGTCGCCTCATTCACTGAGCTGGCAGACAGCATCCGCTACCCCGAAGAGGTCTCTGAGAACGATCTGCGTGAGATCAAGCGGGTGAAGGCACGAGTTGAGAACGAACGCCTCCCTCGCGGTGCGGACCCACTGCGTCACGTCAAGCTTGGCCGCGGCTCATTGAGCGATGTCGAATGGTTTGTACAGCTCATTCAACTGGAACACGCGAATCGAGTTCCAGCCTTGCGCACGACATCGACGCTCGCTGCGCTGGCGGTTGCTGAAGACAGCCAGCTGATCAAACCGGAAGAAGCCGAACCCCTTCGAGAATCGTGGCTATTCTGCTCTCGGCTGCGCTCGGCGATGACCCTCTGGCTGAATAGGACGACTGACGTACTCCCGACGGACAGACGTCAGTTGGCCGGCGTCGCGCGCATCCTGGATTACCCTCCTGCTGCGGCGGGAGAGCTGGAAGAGGATTACTTCGCCATCACGCGTCGAGCGCGGCGGATCTTCGAGCAGTCCTTCTACGGACGACCCGATGTGCCGCACACACGCGCGTTCTGAGCTCACTGTGAGACGGCGAAGGCCCAGCTATTGGCCGGGCCGTCGCGGTTTCACGTGAGATTACACGCTGTAGTAGAGCTCGAACTCGAACGGGTGTGGACGCAGTGCAAGAGGCTTCAACTCGTACTCACGCTTGTAGTCGATCCACGTGTCGATCAGCTCGCGCGTGAAGACACCTCCGTCAAGGAGGAACTCGTGGTCCTCTTCGAGAGCGCGGAGGGCTGCATCGAGCGAGGCCGGAACCTGCGGTATACCCTTCGCTTCCTCCGGAGGAAGCTCATAGAGGTCCTTATCGATCGGATCCATTGGCTCGATTCGATTCTTGATGCCGTCGATCCCGGCCATCAGCTGAGCGGCGAAGCCCAGGTACGGGTTCCCGGAGGCATCGGGCGCACGGAACTCAATGCGCTTCGCCTTCGCATTGCTCCCGGTGATCGGAATCCTGATCGATGCAGAGCGGTTTCCAGCGGAGTACACGAGGTTCACAGGGGCTTCGAAACCGGGGACGAGACGGTGATAAGAGTTCACCGTAGGATTCGTGAACGCGAGAACGGCCGGAGCATGCTCGAGAAGCCCGCCGATGTACCAACGAGCAACGTCAGAGAGCCCGCCGTAGCCGTTCTCGTCGTAGAACAGGGGAGTGCCGTCATTCCACAGGGACTGATGCGTGTGCATCCCAGAGCCGTTGTCACCGTACAGCGGCTTCGGCATGAACGTCGCGGTCTTGCCCCACTGTTCAGCCGTGTTCTTGACGATGTACTTGAATTTGAGAATGTCGTCCGCCGCGTGAACCATCGTGTCGAAGCGATAGTTGATCTCGCCCTGGCCTGCCGTGCCGACCTCGTGATGGCTTCGTTCGAGCTCCAGGCCCGCATCACCGAGCTTGACGCAGATGTCGTCGCGCAGGTCAGCGTGCTTATCGACAGGGCTCACGGGGAAGTAGCCGCCTTTGAACGGCGTCTTGTTGGCAAGATTTCCGCCTTCCTCGACACGATCCGTGTTCCAGGCGCCCTCGTCTGAGTCGACCGAATGAAACGACATGTTCTCGGCCACGCGATACCGAACATCGTCGAAGATGTAGAACTCCGCTTCGGGAGCAAAGAACGCCGTGTCGGCGATACCCGTCGATGCCAGGTACTTCTCAGCCTTCTTCGCCACCTGACGCGGGTCTTTGGCATAGATCTCTCCGGTGCGCGGATTGTAGATATCGAAAACCATGATGAGCGTGCGCTCACGTCGGAATGGGTCGACGTATGCGGTGCTGACATCGGGAATCAGCTGCATATCAGATTCGTGAATGCTTGCGAAGCCTCGGATCGAGGAGCCGTCGAAGAGCTGCCCCGTCGTGAAGAAGTCCTCATCGACTGTGGACGCGGGAATGTTGAAGTGCTGCTGAACACCCGGAAGATCCGTGAAACGGATGTCGACGAACTTGACGTCCGTTTCCTTGATGAAAGTGAGGACTTCGGACGGGGAACTGAACATGTGGGTCACTCCAGATGTCTGACTCTGAGATAGCTGCGCCGTGCAACGTGACCACGCTATGGCGCCTCGATTACTCCGCCATATCGCGGATGTTTCCACGATGTTTCGTCACCTGGCACAGCTACAATGGCCGGGTGCCATCTTCCAACATACCCGGTCAGACCTTTGGCGACCTCGCGCCGAGCGAATATCCCGGAGAGAGACTTGGGCTTCCGAAGGAAGGACAGGGAAGCGTCGGGCGATTCGGACGGCGCATACTCGGGCTGCTCATCGATTGGACCTTCGCATCACTGGTGGTGGCCGGTGTCGCAGCGATCTTCCCGAATCTGGCCGCACTTGCACATCACCCCGCGACTGTGCCGGTTGTCTTCGGCGTTCTTCAGCTCACGCTGATTCCGACGCTCGGAGGGAGTCTCGGGCACCGCCTCTGCGGAATGCGGGTCGTCCCGCTTCAGGGCGGATACGTCGGCTTCTGGAGACCACTCGTGAGAACAGCGCTGCTCTGCCTCGTCGTGCCCATTCTGGTCTGGGACTCAGACCAGCGAGGGTTTCACGACAAGATCGCGGGGACGGTGCTCATCCGAGGCTGACCACCTTATGTGCGATCAGCGAGCACGCTGAGGGCGCACCTTATAGGGATCGACGCCCTTCGGAATCGGCAGTTGGTTATTCAGCGAACTCAGGCGGTTCGTCACTGCCAGGACTTCAGCCTTCGTCAGCTCGTTCTTCACCTTCCGAAGCGTCTTGGACAGCTTGTGCAGCGGAATCGAGTCCTCGTCCGGCCCGACGTGGTACACGGTGATCGGTACGTTCGGAAGCACGCGCTTCACCTTGCGACGCTCATCCTCGAGCATTCTCTTCGTACGAGATGCGGGCCCCTCAGCAACGAGTGCGACACCGCCCTTACCGACTGCCCTGTAGATTGCATCCTGCGTTCGGCCGTTCACGTTCACCGGCATTTCGCTGCCTGCCCAGCCACGAGGAAGCGAACTCTTGAAGACGGCACCGACAGCGCCAGGCTGTCCGCTGATCTGGCTGTATGCGGCTTTCTCCGCCCGGCGGCCGAGAATGATCATTGCCGTGAGCAGACCAGCAAGGACGCCCGCGAGAATCCACACGATCATCAGGAAGACGTTGCCGGCCGCCAGGAGGATGGCGAGAAGCACGCCCGCAGCAACGGCGAGCACGAACCCGAGAAGCATCCACCACTGCGCCTTGGGATCGTAGCGGCGGGTCATCTGGAATACCTGCCACATCTGCTTCATGCGGCCTGGTTCCTTCGTCGCCTTAGCGTTTTTTGCCTCACGTGCCATGACTACAAGGATACGTCACCCGACACCGTCCCTGCTTCCACCGGCACTGAATCGGCCTGACTTTCGTTCCTATCGGGAGCCTTGTCCGGCAGTTGCTGGATTGGCTGATTCGAGGTCAGCGTAGTACGCGTTCTCGACCTCGGTGGGTGTGCGCATGTCGAGCTCGCCGTGGAGGCGCTGATTGTTCCACCACCACACCCACTCGAGCGTCGCGAGCTCGACCTGCTCGACCGTTCGCCAGGGCCCTTGCTGACGGATCAGCTCGGTCTTGTAGAGGTTGTTGACGGCCTCGGCCATCGCGTTGTCGAAGCTGTCGCCGACGGTTCCCGTCGAGGGGACCGCACCGAGTCCGGCGATCCGGTCGGTGTAGACCATCGCGGTGTAGTTCGACCCGTGATCTGCATGATGGATCAGCCCGTCGAGGCGGCCTCCGGCGTGCCATGCGGCCATGTCGAGTGCCTGCATCGGCAGGATCTCCGACCGCAGCGTGGAGGCGACGTTCCACCCGACGATGCGCCGGGAGTAGACGTCGGTGACGAACGCGACGTAAGCGAACCCGGACCAGGTGGCGACGTAGGTCACGTCGCAGACCCAGAGGCGGCGAGGTGCTGGCGCGGTGAAGCGTCGGTTGACGAGATCGCTCGGCAGCGTCGCGGTCTTGTCGGAGCGCGTGGTGAACACTCTCATCGACTTCTTCACGCCACGGACCCCGGCCAGGCGCATGAGGCGTTCGGTCTGATCGCGGCCGATGTCCCAGCCCTGGCGGCGCATCAGCGCATGCATCTTCCGTCGCCCGTAGACGCCGTAGTTCTCCGCATGCAGCCTGGCAACCTCCGGGACGAGCAACTCGTCTCGGAGGCGTCTGGCCGATGGCAGACGTCGTTTCGCGGCGCGATACCCGCGAGAGGTGATGAACCCACGAACTGCCGCGCGCAGCACACGGCAGATGGCCTCGACCCCGAAGTGATCCCGATGCTTGTCGATGAAGCGGATCATCTCGTCGTGGGGCGGTCGAGTTCCTTGGCGAAAAACACACTCGCCGCCTTGAGGATCTCGTTGGCGCGCCGCAACTCGGCGACCTCGCGACGCAGCCGCGCGTTCTCCTCGGCAACGTCGCTGGGCACCCCGGGCCGCTGGCCCGCGTCGACCTCGCGGCGGCGATGCCACACCCGTAACGTCTCCGCGCTCATACCCAGTAGGCCAGCGACATGTCGAACAGCGGTCATCAGGTTCGGATGATCCGGCTTGGCCTCATCCAGCATCCGCAGCGCACGCTCACGCATCTCGGGCGAGTACTTCTGATTCATCGTGTTCCATCCTTGCTTGAAGAACGGAACGAAAACCAGGCCGATTCACACCTTCAATCGTCCACAGGAGAGGCTGTGTCCGCTTCATCCACACCACGGTGTGCACGACCGATCACGCACGGCGCGGTTGAGCACAATCGGGTCATGGTCACCATTCCTTCGCCCACCTTCTCCGAGAGCTCCCACGAGCACCTTACAACCCGCAGAATATGCGGTTACGAAGTGATCCGACGCGTCCACACTGGCCTGCGGACCTCCGTGTACCTTGCACGCTCAGCGGGCGACAGCGTAGTTGCGCTGCGCGTATTTCACGGGGAGGACGCGGGAGCGAACGCGGCGGCTGAGGTGAACCTGTCGCAGGGTTCTCAGAGTCGCCATCTTGATCATCCTCACGATATTGGTCTCACCACGAGCGATGCACCTGTCCTCGTATCCGAACGGCTCGGCGCACGGTTGTCGACGCAGCTTGAGCATGCGGGGCACATCGCCGCCGGATCGATTGTCACACTGCTCGGCCCAATTGTCTGTGCGCTGAGAGATCTGCACCGACGGGGACGGACTCATGGCGCTGTCGACACAGCCCACATCCGTCTGTCGTTGACGGACGGAAGGCCTGTGCTCGTCGGTGCCGATGGGGGAGAGAGAACAACATCACAGGGAGTACGCGATGATCTGCTCGGGCTCGCTTCGATTGCGGAGCTCGTCCTCCATCATGCTGACGAAGACACACGGCGACGGGGCATGAGCACAATCGTCACCTGGCTGCGTTCACTCTGCGCAGACCCGGTGCATATCGACGGCGATCGCTATGCAGACATCGAATGCCGTATCTTCGCTCTCGCTGACCCTCTGCCGTTCGCTGTTCCTGAGGCGACGAGCACTCCTGTCAGCGATCAGGATTCTCGCCGCTTGAGACGCAACCGGACGCGTTACTCTCGATCGCTCGCGAGCCGACTGCTCGAGGGAGAACTGAGTTTCTCACTCGAGGCTTTGACCAGCGCTGCCGGCGCTGTGCGACGTATAGTCAGGGACCATCCTCGCGCGGTGAGACTAGGAATCTCGGCGACCGTGATCTTCGTTCTCAGCCTCACTTTGAGTCTGGTGCTTCTGCCCGATGCTGAAAGCGATCTGGCGAGCAGCGCGCCCACCCCCACCGTTACCGTCACAGAAGTGCGTGTCGGGGTCGACCTTTCACCCTCCCGCGCCCTCGTCGCGCTGCTGAAAGCACGGCGAGATTGCTACGAGCACAACGGCGCTGCCTGTCTCTCCCAGCTTTACGAGCCTGACTCCTCAGCGTTGGAGGCTGAACTGGCGGCGATAGCGGGCTCGAAGGCCGACCCTTTCACATCACTTTCTGCTCCCGCAGACAAGAGAGCGATTTCTCCCATCGAGTCGAAAGGAGGGGTCGCAACTGCGGTCGTCTCAACTGATGAAACCCAGCCGGTCTCCGTGCTCATTGTGTGCACGGAGACCGGCTGGGTTATCAGAGACGTCTTCGACGCCTGATTGCAGACCGCTTAGCTCTCCAAGAACTCGACCACGGTCGAGAGGAAGTGCGAGGCATCGGAACTGTCGATGATGCGCTGGTCATACGACAGCGACAGATAGACGACGGATCGTATTGCGATCGCGTCCGCGCCGTCGACTGTGGTGATGACCGGACGCTTGACGACAGCGCCCGCGCTCAGTGCGGCTGACTGGGGGAGGAAAACCACAGGAGTCTCGATGAGCGTGCCTCGCTCCTCCGAAGTCGCCACGGTGAACGTGCCTCCAGACAGCTCGTCCGGCGTCAGCGAATTCGAACGAGTTCGCTCTGCGAGTTCGCTGATCGCGCGGTCAAGGCCGCTGACATCGAGCGAACCAGCGTCCTTGATCACCGGACTCAGCATGCCCCGGTCAGTCTCTACGGCGATGCTGAGGTTCTCCGACGCAGGATAGATGATCTGGTCGCCGTCGACCGCAGCATTGAGCACAGGGTGCTGCTGCAGGGCCTGCACAGCGGCGTGCGCAAGATACGGGAGGAATGACGAAGCTCCCGAGTCTCCAGCGATGATCTCCACGACTCGAGTCACATCTGCTTCCACGACCGCTGTCACCTGTGCGGTTGCCTGGCTGGACGCCACGGCCTGCTCGGCCGCAACCTTGCGAAGTCGCGACATCGGCTGCGTCGTTCCTCGTAGCTCTGACACAGCCCCAGCTGGACGTGACGGCTCGTCCGATCGGGACGGTGACGCTGCTGCGAGTACGTCCTCCTTGCGGATGCGACCGCCGACCCCAGTTCCTGTTACGTCGGAGAGGTCAACACCGTGCTGGTTCGCGAGCTTCCGCACCAACGGTGTGACGTAACCCGCGTTGCCGGTGACGTCGACGGGTTCGGATGAGCTTGCGGCAGGAGCGGACGGCTGAGCAGGCTCAGCCGAGCGCTCACTAACCGCAGCGTCGGACTTTGCTGCCGGCTCAGGCTCCTGAACTGGCGTCGATTCCTCCGGCTCTGCCGACTCCTCGGATGCTTCTGCAGAAGCATCTTCACCCGAGGAGTCAGATGTCTCTTCAGAGCTGCCCTCGTCTGCGTCCTCCGATTTTGCTTCCTCAGAGGGTGCAGACGAGCCAGCTGCGCCGGAGCCGTCGCCGATCTTCGCGAGAGGAGCGCCGACATCGATCGTGTCGTCCTCCTCCGCCAAGATCTCCTCGAGGACGCCCGCCACGGGAGATGGAATCTCCGTGTCGACCTTGTCCGTTGACACCTCGAGCAGCGGCTCATCGACCTCGACGTGGTCGCCCACGTTCTTCAGCCAGCGGGTGACCGTTCCCTCAGTGACACTCTCGCCGAGTGCCGGGAGGTTCACCGTTTCGCTCATGACCTTGTCTCCTTTGAAAGCAAATTCGTAGTTCTAGCGTAACGAGATCAGAGAGCGTGCAGGGGCTTGCCTGCGAGGGCCAGGAACGCCTCGCCCAGCGCCTCGTTCTGCGTCGGGTGGGCGTGGATGAGCGGCGCGAAGTCTTCTGGGTAAGCTTCCCAGTTGACCGCGAGCTGGCCTTCTGCGATGAGTTCGCCGACGCGCGCGCCGATCATATGGATACCCACGATGGGGCCATCGTTCTCACGCACGACCTTGATCAGACCGCTCGTGTCGATAATCTCGCTCTTGCCGTTTCCAGCGAGATTGTATTCGTACGTGGTTACCTTGTCGTCGCCGTACTTCTCCTTGGCCTTCGCCTCGGAGAGACCGACGGAGGCAACCTCCGGGTCACAGTATGTGACCTTCGGAATGTTGCTGTCGGGGATGACGACCGGGCTCTGCCCGGCGATCTCCTCCGCCACGAAGATTCCCTGCTGGAAGCCACGGTGCGCGAGCTGCAGACCCGGGACGATGTCGCCGACTGCATAGACACCCTTGACGTTCGTCTCGAGACGATCGTTCGTGAGGACGAACCCGCGGTCCATCTCCACGCCGACCTCGTCGTAGCCGAGGCCCTCTGTGACGGGGCCACGGCCGACAGCGACGAGCAGGACGTCTGCGTCGATCGTGTCGCCGTTCTCCAAGGTGACATTCACTCCATCGTCACTCTGCTCGACGCTCTTGAAACGAACGCCGATCTTGTAGTCGATGCCGCGGCGGCGGAAAGCGCGCTCGAGGAGTTTGCTGATCGTCTCATCTTCGTTGGGGACCAGGTGGGGCAGTGCCTCAATGATGGTGACCTCTGCGCCGAACGAACGCCAGACACTCGCGAACTCCACGCCGATCACACCGCCACCGAGAACAGCGACCTTCTTAGGAACGTAGTCGAGCTGGAGGGCCTGCTCACTTGTGATGACGCGCCCGCCGATCTCCAGTCCCGGAAGGGAGCGTGAGTATGAGCCCGTCGCGAGGATGATGTTCTTTCCGGTCAGAGTCGTGTCGCCGACCTGAATCGTCGTGGGCGACGTGAGTCGTCCCTCGCCCTCAATCGTGGTGATCTTGCGCGCCTTGATGAGCCCCTGGAGCCCCTTGTACTTCTTTGCGACGATTCCCTCGCGGTAAGAGGTCACGCCATCGATGTCGATTCCCTCAAGGCTGGCCGTGACGCCGAACTTCGCGGAGTCGCGAGTGGCGTCAGCCACCTCGGCTGCGTGGAGGAGGGCCTTGGTCGGGATACAGCCTCGGTGAAGACACGTACCGCCGACCTTGTCCTTCTCAACCAGCGCAACGGAGAATCCGAGCTCGCTGGCTCGGATAGCCGCTGCGTATCCGCCACTTCCACCGCCGAGAACGACGATGTCAAAATTCTGCTCCGACACTGAGCTTCTCCCTAATGCATATGGTTGATGCGGTATGAGTCACACGCCGGCGTGTGGCGGGCGACCACGAGGTGCGCAGGCGCACCCTTCGACCTTACTACGCGGCGGCCATGTCTTCGGCTAGAGCGAGCAGGGTTCGCACAGTTACGCCCGTTGCTCCCTTTGCGTTGTATCCGTACGGAGACGAGCCACTGTCGCCTGGCCCCGCGATGTCCAGGTGCACCCAGGAGATCTTCGTCTCCACATCCGGCCGCGACCCGATGAACTCGGACAGAAAATGCCCTGCGACGAGCATTCCTCCCTCTCGGCGCGCCATGTTCGAGTTCATGATGTCCGCCACGTCAGAATCCAGCACGCTCCGCAGTTCGGGCGAGAGCGGCATCCGCCACATCTTCTCGCCGATGCGGTCCGCGAGGCGAACGACCTCATCTGCGGATGCGTCATTGCCCATGACCCCTGTGTAGCGCGTTCCGAGAGCGACGACCGCGGCACCCGTGAGCGTGGCGACGTCCACGATCAGGTCAGGGTTCTCCTCGCTCGCAGCGACGAGCCCATCGGCCATCACGAGACGTCCCTCAGCATCAGTGTTCGTGACCTCCACCGTGCGGCCGCCGTACATCCGGAGCACATCTCCCGGGCGGGTCGCGCTTCCTGAGGGCATGTTCTCAGCCAGGCAGAGCCAGCTCGTGACACGCGTCTTCGTGCCGAGCCGTGCGGCGGCGATGACCGTCGCAAGTGCGCTGGCGGCGCCGAGCATGTCGTACTTCATTCCGAGCATTCCCGTTGCCGGCTTCAGAGAGAGCCCTCCCGTGTCGAACGTGATGCCTTTGCCGACGACGGCGACGTGTTTCTCCGCACCTTCGGGGGAGTACTCGAGCTTGACGAGTCGAGGTCCCCTGACGGAGCCGCGGCCGACGCCCAGGATTCCGCCGAATCCGTCCTTTTCGAGCTCGTCGTCGCCCCACACTGTCACGTCCACTGGCAAGCCGTCTGCCTCGCTCTTCGCACGTTCGACGAAGGACTGCGGGAACAGCTCCGACGCCGACGTATTGCCCAGATCCCGGACGAGGTGCACTGCGTCTGCCGTCACCCGGATCCGCTCGACCTCGGCTTCGTCGGGGGACGCGCCAAGGACCGAGACGTCCTGAACGGGCGACGTCTTAGCGCTGACGCCCTTCTCAGCGGTGTACGTGTATGCACCGAGCGCAGCGCCTTCCGCAGCGGCGACAGCGTGGTCGGCGTTCTCCAGTGAAAAGGCGATCAGCACGCTCGTGGTGCCGGCGAGCTGGCGCACTGCTGCACCCGCTGCGTTGCGAACCGTCTCTGGAGTGACCTCGTCGCCGAGTCCGACGATCGCCAACACGGGCGCGGCCGGGTGCGAGGACGGGAGCTTGACGAACGAGTCGGCTCTGCCCGACACGCCGAGCTCGGAGAGGGCTCCTTCGAAGGCACTGATCCCCTCCGCGGCGACGAGTACGGGCCCCTCAGCGGAGGTCCGGGCGCCAACCACGAGAACATCCGCGGCACGCGACGAGGGAAGTTCTGACATGAATTCAAGTGAAGACAAGCTCATGCTGTTCATGCTATCCGGCTCTCTGTTCGCTGAGGGCACCATGGGAGAGGCCGCGCAAGCGAGGTCGGCGCATAGCATTGAGGGTATGAGCAGCCCCCGCGACATCCTGACTATCACGGACTCGGCAGATGCCGTTCCCGAGGGTCTACCCCTCGTTATCGCGTTGACAGGATTCTCAGACGCCGGAGGCGCGATCGGCCAGGTGATCGCCTATCTTCGCGACAGTCTCGACTTCGAGGATGTCGCGGTCTTCGACAATGATGAGCTGCTCGACTATCGTGCTCGTCGCCCGATTATCCAATTTGATCATGACCACCTGAGCGACTACGAACCGCCGCGTCTTGCGATGTCTCTCGCTTATGACGAGCTTCACCGGCCGTTCCTCCTACTTACCGGATATGAGCCGGATTTCCGATGGGAAGCGTTCACACGCACGGTCATCTCGCTGGCGCAGAGGTTCCGCGTTGCACACACGACGTGGGTGCACGGCATCCCCATGCCTGTCCCTCACTCACGCCCGCTGGGGGCAACGGTGAGTGGCACTCGCGCAGACCTTATCGAGTCACTCTCCATCTGGCGTCCGCAGACTCAGGTACCCGCCAACGTCCTCCATCTTCTCGAGTTCGAGCTGCAGCGCCACGAGCTCGACGTCGCCGGCTTCGCCCTTCTCGTTCCCCACTATCTGACTGAAACGGAATATCCGGATGCCGCTCTCACGGCGCTCGAGCTGTACAGCGCTGCGACCGGACTCGTGTTCCCGAGTGACGAGCTGAGAGAAGAAGGACGCGCGTTCATCGCGAAGGTCGATGAGCAGGTTGCAGAGAACGGTGAGCTTCACAAGCTGGTCGCCTCTCTCGAAGCCCGCTATGACACCTACATGGAAGGCACAGAGCAGCGTTCCCCTCTCACCATGGATGAAGACGACCTCCCAACAGCCGACGACATCGCGGCTGAGCTGGAGCGTTACCTCGCCGGCCGCAGAGGGCACAAGCCCGGAGCCAGCGATTCCAGCCCCGATGAGTGACGGGGTAGCATTCCTTCGGTGAACTCCCGTCGTGCCTGGGCCGTCTTCACGGTCGGAGTCGCCGCGTATGTCGTGGCGATTCTCCAACGCAGCAGTCTCGGGGTTTCCGGCGTCGCAGCGGTCGAGCGATTCGACATCACAGCGGCTGCCCTCTCGTCGCTTGCAGTCGTGCAGCTCATCGTCTACGCCACGATGCAGATTCCCGTCGGCCTGCTCATCGACAGGTGGGGGCCGCGCCGACTTCTGATCATCGGTTTGATCCTCATCACCGTGGGTCAGGCGATCCTCGCGGTGGCCCCGGATCTCGCTGTTGCAGCCCTCGGGCGCATGCTCGTCGGAATCGGCGACGCAGGAATCTTCGTTTCCGTGCTCCGGCTCGTCAACTTCTGGTTCAGCGGCCCCATCGTTCCGCAGCTGAGTCAGTGGACAGGAAATATCGGGCAACTCGGGCAGGTCCTCTCAGCGGTCCCTTTCGCGTGGGTCCTGAACACATTCGGCTGGGAGCCGGCTTACCTCGCCGCAGCTGCGCTCGGCGTGCTGATGGTGATCGGGGTCATCATCTGCGTGAGCGACCGGCCGGACACCGATACGAGAACGGGGCCGCTGTACCGCACATGGGGGAGCTCCCTCGACATCCTTCTTGAATCGCTGAAGCGTCCCGGAACCCGTCTCGGCTTCTGGGCGCACTTCATCACGCAGTCAAGCGGCACAGTGTTCTCTCTCCTCTGGGGATATCCATTCATGGTTTACGCTCTCGGGATCTCCGAGACCGCAGCCGCAGCGCTCTTGCTGGTGATCGTGGCCTCCGGTGTCGTCTTCGGTCCGATTCTCGGCATCCTGACTGCGCGCTTCCCAACTCGTCGCAGCAATCTGGTGATCACCGTCGTCTTCGTGATGGGGGCTGCGTGGACGGCACTCCTTGCGTGGCCAGGTACCCCGCCCCTGTGGCTCCTCATCGTTCTTCTGGTCGCATTGGGAGTGGGCGGTCCAGGTTCGCTCATCGGCTTCGATTTCGCCCGAACCTTCAACCCGAGCCGGGCTCTCGGGTCGGCGAACGGCATCGTCAACGTCGGCGGATTCCTCGCAAGCTTCACGATGATGTTCGTCATCGGACTGGCTCTTGACCTTCTCGGGCCGGCGGGCGGAAGCCCAGAGCAGACCTACAGTCTGACGTCCTTCAAGATCGCGTTCCTCATCCAATACGTGGTCATCGGCGGGGGAGTCGTGATGCTGTTCCTCACTCGCCGAAAGACTCGAAGCCAGCTCGCTGAGGATGAGGGAATAAAAGTGGCCCCGCTGTGGGTTGCACTGGTCAGAAGATATCGCAGATGACACGCTGCAGCGGGGCATGTAAAGGCTCCGTGAATTCCATGACATAATGATGGAGTGGACCCATCGTGTCCCTGATCGCATCCTCGGAACGCGATCTCGGGGCTTGACATGGGTCTTAGTACTGTCCGAAATCGATCAACGTCGGTGATCACGCGCTCTGAGGGCGCGCCACGGACCGAAAGGGTGCTCGCATGGCAAGCAAGCCTGCACAGACAACGGACGCCACGACAGAGGCAGAGAAGACCAAGACCGCGGCAGCCGCCGCCAAGAAGAGCGCGCCGGCGAAGAAGAAGGCAGCCCCGGCGAAGTCGAAGAGCGCGGCGCCGAAGAAGACGACGCGGAGCAAGAAGGCCGCCGACGATCCCATCGCAGAAGCCATCGCGTCAGAAGACGTCGAGGCGACGGACGAGAGCGCGAAGAGCGAGAAGAAGTCGACGGCTAAGGATGAGCCGCTGCCCAAGGGAGCACTCGTTCTCTCTCAGGGTGACGACGACGACGAAGCGCCGGTCTACTCGACGATCATCACCGGCGCGACCGCGGATCCGGTCAAGGACTATCTGAAGCAGATCGGCAAGGTTCCGCTTCTGAACGCAGCCGAAGAGGTCGAACTGGCAATGCGCATCGAAGCCGGCCTGTTCGCCGAGGACAAGCTCAGTCAGATGAGTGAGGCCGAGAAGCGCCAGAAGCTCGGCCGTGAGCTCCAGTGGGTTGCTCGTGACGGACAGCGCGCAAAGAGCCACCTGCTGGGCGCGAACCTCCGTCTTGTGGTCTCACTGGCCAAGCGCTATACCGGTCGAGGTATGCAGTTCCTGGACCTCATCCAGGAGGGCAACCTCGGGCTCATCCGTGCGGTCGAGAAGTTCGACTACACGAAGGGCTTCAAGTTCTCGACCTACGCCACATGGTGGATCCGTCAGGCGATCACTCGTGCCATGGCAGATCAGGCGCGCACGATCCGTATCCCGGTCCACATGGTCGAAGTCATCAACAAGCTGGCTCGTGTGCAGCGTCAGATGCTTCAGGATCTCGGGCGCGAGCCCACCCCCGAAGAGCTCAGCAAGGAGCTCGACATGACGCCGGAAAAGGTCGTCGAGGTTCAGAAGTACGGCCGTGAGCCGATCTCGCTGCACACGCCCCTCGGTGAGGACGGCGACAGCGAGTTCGGCGACCTCATCGAGGATACCGAGGCTGTGGTTCCGGCGGATGCCGTCGGCTTTACGATGCTGCAGAAGCAGCTCGAGTCGCTCCTCGATTCGCTGTCGGAGCGTGAAGCTGGAGTCATTCGGATGCGCTTCGGCCTCGGAGACGGAATGCCGAAGACGCTTGACCAAATCGGTGACACGTTCGGCGTCACGCGGGAGCGGATCCGTCAGATCGAATCGAAGACGATGGCGAAGCTGCGTCACCCGAGCCGGTCGCAGTCCCTGCGGGACTACCTCGAGTAGGCCGCTGCCGCTCAGCACCCCTCCGTGGAAAGGATCGCGGCATGGCCGTAGAAGCTAACGAAGGCAAGTCACTCGAGACCGTCATCGATGACAAGTGTTTTCAGCGCATTCCGATCAAGACGAAGCTTGTCGGTCCCGATGACGACATCGTCGACGTGGTGACGACGTATGCCACTGAGCATCTGCAGGATGGCGACATCTTGTTCGTCACCGAGAAAATCGTGGCGATCACGCAAGGCAGGGCCTACCCGATCAGCGAGGTCAGGCCCCGACGTCTCGCGACGTTCCTCTCCAAGTACGTGACGAAGACCTCGTACGGCATCGGTCTGGGAATGCCCGAGACCATGGAGATGGCGTTGCGCGAGTGCGGAACGCCCCGGATTCTGTTCGCTGCAGCGGTATCCGTCATCTCAAAGCTGTTCGGCCGTACCGGTGACTTTTACCGCATCGCCGGTGAGAAGGCACGTGCGATCGACGGACCGACTCCGCATACGATCCCGCCCTACAACTCTCACGTGGTGCTGGGGCCGGAGCGCCCCGAGCAGGTCGCGGAGGAGTTGAAGCGAACACTCGGCGGGAAGGTCGACGTCATGATCGTGGACATCAACGATCTCGGGGGAAACATCCTCGGGAACACGCGGGGGCATGCCGAGAACGACCTGATGGTGCGCGTGCTCAAAGACAATCCCCTCGGCCAGAAGCACCAGAGCACCCCGCTCGGAATCATCCGGGAAGTGCGCTGAGCAGCAGAAGTGCTGAAGAGAGCCGGGAGACTTCACATGTCTCCCGGCTCTCTCTGTCTCAGAAGCCGATGATCTGCTGAAAGCGCGGGCGGCTTCCCGTGCGAATCCCCGTCACGCTCGGCTTGTTCTCGTACACACCGACTGCCCAGTTGCCTTCGATGAGGACCGGCCCGTCAGCGCTCATCACGATGTCCCAGCCGACGTACTTCACATCCGGAACGACGCGAGCCACCTCGTCGATGAACGGGTGGACGGTCTCCATCAGCGGAAGCTGGTACTCGGGGATCGAGACTCCAGATTCTGGATGCCGCTCGTGCACGTTGTTGTGCGAGTCGTACCCACGACCACGTGACTTCCCCTGGAGATCGAGCATCGTGTAGAACCCGCCGAACGTCTGCTGATCGCTGGCCTCTCCGCGCCCGAATTTCTGCGCCATCGACAGAATGTGCGTGGTCTCGCCGTCGAAGAACGTCGTCACTCGAGTCGTATTGGCCGTCCCAGGGCAGATCTCTGCAAGGACAGGATGCTGCACGACGTACTCCTCGAGGAGCGTCTGGCCTTCGTCGAGTAGCTGAGTCCTGAAAGCATCCCAGTCGTCGATCTCGCTCGCGATGTGCCGGTGCACACCGTGCCCGGAATTGCTGAACGGCACTTTGCCCATGACGGTCCCCGCCGTCTGAACGAACTCGCGCACGTCATCGACGCTTGCCTCACGCACATCGAGCCAGCGTCGCTTGAGGAAGCGATCGAAGACCTTATTGAACTCGATCTTGTCCTGGAAGATGCCGCGAGACGCTGGCGCATCATGCTCCATGGCGAGGTGGTTGGAGATCGAGTGCGTCATGAAGGTGTCGCGTTCGGCGCGCGAGAGGATCGCGTAGTCCCAGTCGACGTAGTCCTGAAACGCCGTGTCGCGGAAGACGGCAGACCACAGCATGTCGGCGACGATCACCGGAGTCGGCTTGTCGTGCTGCGCCGAGACTTCCTTCGCCCGTTCGAGCACCGAGCCTGCGTCGAAGCGGCGAGCTCGATTCTTGAGGTATTCGAGACGAATTTTGAGACGGTTGCCCTTCGGCATATCGCAGTGCTCTCCTGCCTGTCGCTATCGTGAACACCCAATTATAGGAGGCTCCTCCTGAGGAGGCAGTCTGTGGAGGCGCGTTAGACTGACATGTCGTCAACGCTAGGGAGGACCGTGGTTCCGTCGCCGATCAGCACCTGCACTGCGGGGCAGCGCATACTCACGATCTCGGCGGAGCAGAAATCACGATTGGATGCCGCGATCGACGGCGATTCCGCTGCCGCAGCCGCGTTTGACACTGCGCTTTCGACCGATCCAGTGCTCCTCGACGTCGAGGTTCTCTCCACCAAGAGGGTGCGAGCGGGAGCCGGAGTGTCGTATGGCCACACCTACCGAACGAGCCGTCCGACGACGCTCGCGCGGGTTGCGATCGGCTACGGGCACGGAATGCCGCGAAAAGCTGGGAACCTCGTCTCCGTCGCATGGGTTCCGCACGATGGCGAGCCGGTCAGGCTTCCAATCGTCGGTCGCGTCGCGATGGATGAGTTCGTCGTGGACGCAGACGATGTCGCTGTTCAGCCTGGAGCCTTCATGCGCGTGTTCGGCGATGCTCGCCGCGGGGCGCCTTCCCTCCTAGAGTGGGCAGGTCTGCTCGGCGAGATGCCCGTTGCGATCGTCGCTTGCTTGGATTCCCGCGTGGAACGGAGAATTCGATGACCACCGGCCTGCCTCAGCTCACCGCCACGATATCCCGCTGCGCTCTCGTGGAGAATGCCCGACACATCGCTGCACGTGTCGCGCCTTCTCAACTCGCGATCGTCGTGAAAGACGATGCGTACGCTCACGGCCTGACCCCCGTCGTCTCGACCCTCGCTGCGGCTGGCTTCCATCATTTCGGCGCGCTCGACATGGCGACCGCACGTCGAGTTCGTGAGATCGATGCCGAAGCAATGATCTTCACGTGGGTCTTCGGCGCAGACGACGATCTGCGCGAAGCTGTGGACGCTGAGCTCGATCTCGGTGTTTCCTACCCTGAGATCCTCGAGAGAGTCAGCGCTGCCGCACGTGCAGCGGAGCGCACAGCGCGCGTCCACCTCAAGATCGACACTGGACTGCATCGTGCGGGCGTCACAGCGGACGAATGGCCGGCATTCGTCAACCGTGCCGCGGAGCTGGAGAAGCACGGCGATCTCGAGGTCGTCGGAATGTGGACTCATATCTCTGAGGCCTCGTTCGAAACGGACAGCGAGTCCATCGCACGCTTCACGGATGCTGTGGATATCGCCCGACGGGCCGGCCTTTCGCCACAGATACGCCATCTCGCCGCAAGCGCGGCTTCCTATGAACGCGAGGATGCCCGTTTCGACATGGTCCGCGTAGGAGCTTTCGTGTACGGGATCGCACCTGGTGACGGCGTCGGTCCCGAGCACTTGGGCCTCACGCCCGCGCTCACACTGTCGACACGGGTCACGGCCGTGCACGAGCACGATGGTCGCCGACTAGCCGCCATTCCTGTCGGTCAAGTTCACGGGCTCTATGCGGAGGCGGCGGGCGCAGTTTCAGTGTCCGTCCGCGGTCGAGCATGCATGATCGACTCTGTCGAGGCGGGCCTCGCCTGGCTGAATGTCAGCGCGGTAGACGCAGTGGTGGGTGACAACGCCTATCTCTTCGGGGACGGCTCACATGGCGAGGCCACTCTGCAGGTCTGGGCAGACGCGATGAACTCAATCGGGGAGGAACTTGTGATCCGCCTTGCTCGCCGCTCAGAGCACCGCTATGTGAGCTGACTGCGACGCAGGGCCTCGGTTAAATGCAGAAGCGGTGGATGCTTCGGCATCCACCGCCTCTCACGACTCCGGTCAGGAGCGGGTGTCTTCGAGAAGCCGATCTGACTCGTCGTGCCAGCTCTGGGCGACTGCCATGAGCTTCTCTTCGTACTTCTTACCGTGATGGGCGCAGAACAGAAGTTCTCCGTTGTTCACGACAGCTCGGATATATGCTTGTGCTCCGCAGCTGTCGCATCGATCCGCCGCGGTCAGCTGGGGCTGAACGGCGTCGACAGTCTGTGTACCGGTGTGCGACATGAGCTCCTCCTGACCTCACGGAGCGCCCTTTGCGCCCCTGTGTCTCAATGTAACCACGGGCCGGCTGAATACCTTCCGAGCGCGCGGCGAGTTCGCTCAGCGCGTAGCTTCGCGCCCACCGTCGCGAGTTCGAGTGTCGATGTCCTGGAGTGTCAGCTGGCCCAACTAATGTTGGACTTGTGAGTTCTGACTATTCCGCGCGTCATCTCTCGGTCCTCGAGGGGCTGGAGGCTGTGCGCAAGCGCCCCGGCATGTACATCGGTTCGAACGGCTCACGGGGTCTCATGCACTGCCTGTGGGAGATCATCGACAACTCGGTGGACGAGGCGCTTGCCGGATACGGCGATCACATCGAGATCGTCTTGCGACCGGACGACAGCGTCGAGGTGGTAGACCATGCACGCGGCATCCCCGTTGATGTCGAACCGAAGACGGGGCTGTCCGGCGTCGAGGTCGTCTTCACGAAGCTCCATGCCGGAGGCAAGTTCGGAACCGGTTCGTACGCTTCCTCAGGCGGTCTGCACGGGGTCGGCGCCTCGGTGGTCAATGCGCTCTCAGAGCGGCTCGACGTCGAGGTGGACCGTGATGGCAAGACCTGGGCGATGTCCTTCAGGCGAGGGGAGCCCGGAGTCTTCGATGACGGAAACAACGAGCCGAGTCCTGATGCACCGTTCACCCCGTTCAAAAAGCAGAGCGAACTCCGAGTCGTTGGAAAGGTCAAGAAGGGCGTCTCCGGCTCCCGCATCCGATACTGGGCTGACCGCCAGATCTTTGAGAAGGCTGCCACTTTCAACGTTGATGATCTCGAATCTCGCGCAAGACAGACCGCGTTCCTCGTTCCCGGTCTGACCATTCGCATCGACGACAAGAGAGCCGAGGATGCCTCTCCCGCGGACGTCACCCAGACCGAGTACAGGTACGACGGCGGAATCTCCGAGTTTGTCGAATACCTCGCCCCGGACACCCACGTGACCGATGTGTGGCGGATTACCGGGACCGGCACGTTCACCGAGACCGTCCCCACGCTCCAGGCCGATGGCGCGATGAAGTCGACGGAGATGGAGCGCACGTGTGAAGTCGATCTCGCGCTGCGCTGGGGTACCGGGTACGACGCCACTGTACGTTCATTCGTCAACATCATCGCAACCCCGAAAGGCGGAACGCACCAGACCGGTTTCGAGCAGGGCCTCCTCAAGTTCTTCCGCAAGGAGATCGAGAAGAACTCGCGACGGCTGAAGCCCGGAAACAACAAGGTTGAGAAGGACGACGTTCTCGCCGGACTCACCGCTGTCCTCAATGTTCGGCTTCCGGAGCCGCAGTTCGAGGGTCAGACGAAGGAAGTCCTCGGCACTCCGGCGGCGCGGACGATCGTCTCGAAGGTCATCGGGGATGCTCTCTCCGAGCGCTTCTCGTCGACGAAGCGCGATGACAAGACGCAGTGCGCTCTTCTCCTCGACAAAGTCGTCGCGGAGATGAAGTCTCGTGTGTCCGCTCGTGCGCACAAGGAGACCCAGCGACGGAAGAACGCGCTGGAGAACTCGACGCTGCCGGCCAAGCTGGTCGACTGTCGGTCGAGCGACGTCTCGCAGAGCGAGCTGTTCATCGTCGAGGGCGATTCTGCCTTGGGCACTGCGAAGCTTGCGCGCGACAGCAGTTATCAGGCGCTTCTTCCCATTCGGGGCAAGATCCTCAACGTGCAGAAGGCATCGGTCAGCGACATGCTTTCGAACGCGGAGTGCGCGGCGATCATTCAGGTTCTCGGGGCAGGCTCCGGGCGTTCATTCGACTTGGATACCGCGCGCTACGGCAAGGTCATCCTCATGAGCGATGCTGACGTGGACGGCGCGCACATTCGAATGCTTCTGCTCACTCTGTTCTTCCGATACATGAGACCGATGATCGAAGCCGGACGTGTCTATGCGGCAGTACCACCGCTGCACCGTATCGTCCAGATCAACTCGGGCTCCAAGCCGAACGATGTTATTTACACGTACTCCGAGCAGGAGCTCCAAGGAGTGCTGACCGCTCTCGAACGAGGGAGGAAGCGCTACAAGGAACCGATTCAGCGGTATAAGGGTCTCGGCGAGATGGATGCCGATCAGCTCGCCGAGACGACGATGGATCGACGTCATCGGACGCTCCGACGGGTACGCGTGGAGGATGCCGAGGCTGCAGGGCAGATCTTCGAACTGCTCATGGGGTCAGATGTCCCGCCGCGCAAGGAGTTCATCATCGATAACTCCGATGCACTCAGCCAGGAGCGTATCGACGCCTGACGCGGCTACTCATGTGCAACCGAGTCGGTGCGAGATCTGTGCCGTGTCGAACCGACTGATACCTTCTCAGATGCGGTGGCCGAGTGCGGCGACGGCACCGTCGAGCGCCTCGCCGGAGGCATCCCTCTTCGCGCCAGCCTGGGGAAGCACGCGTGGGGTTCCGTCGGCAGCGACTGCGAAGACAGGCGCTGGTCCGACCCATGCCAGGGAGAGCGCGTCTTCTCCCTTCAGCAGACGCTGAGCTCGAACACCGCCTGTTGCGCGTCCCTTGGCGGGGAAGTCGTCGAGGAACGAGACCTTGGCGGATCCAGGATCTGTGCCGGTGAGAGTCGCCGAGCTCGTCGCCACCGTCGCAACCACTGCTCGTCCATCACGATCGTGGCCGACACCGAAGAAGATCGCCGACGCGTCGGCAGCCAGTTTGATGCCCGCGACGCCGGAGGCAGTTCGGCCTTGAGGCCGCACTGCGGCTGCAGAGTAGGTGAGCAGACTGGTGTCAGATGAGATGAAGACGAGCTGGTCCTCGTCGGTGGCCAGAGCCGCGCCGACAACCGAGTCACCGTCTTTCAACGTGATCACCTCGAAGTCTGGTTTGTTGGGCCATGATCCCATCTGAAGACGCTTCACTACCCCGCGTGCTGTTCCGAGCGCGAGTGTGCGCGCCTCGTCAAGGTGGAAGATCGTCAGAACCCGCTCAGATCGGTCGGTCAAGGCCAGATAATCGGAGATCTTCACTCCGGCTCGCATCTGCACGCTTGAGGCAGGCACTGATGGCAGATCCACCGGTGTGAAGCGGACCAAACGTCCCCTATTCGTCACCGCGGCCAACGCGCTGCGGGTCGTTGTATCGAGAGAAACGAGGATCGCGTCGTGCTTGCTTCGACGGTTGGGGTGTGCAATCTCGCTGTCATCTGACAGGTCGACGCGGACCGCGCGGCCAGTGGCGCTGATGTACACGCGGCACGGGGTGTCCTGAATCTCAAGGACCGGGGCGCCTTTCTTGGCTTTCCCGCCCGCCTTCGCGATGCTGGGCTTCGCCTCAGTGAGCAGGGTTCTTCTCGGTGTGCCGAACTTCTCTGCTGCGTCATCGAGCTCCGCAGAAACCTGAGCGCGCAGCAGCGCATCTGAGCCAAGAAGCTCCTCAAGGTACGCGATCTCTTTCAGCAGGTCGTCGCGCTCCGTCTCGAGCTCGATACGAGAGAACTTCGTAAGTCGACGCAGGCGGAGCTCGAGGATGTACTCGGCCTGGAGCTGGCTGAGATCAAAAACCTCCATGAGGCGCGTCTTGGCCTGTTCGCTGTCATCGCTGCTGCGGATAACCTCGATCACCTCGTCGATGTCGAGAATCGCGATGAGCAATCCCTCGACGAGGTGAAGGCGGTCCTTGCGCTTCTGTAGGCGGTGGCGTGAGCGTCGTGTCACAACGACGATGCGGTGATTGACGTAGACCTCGAGGAGCTCCTTGAGGCCCATCGTTCGGGGACCGCCCTCGACGAGTGCGACGTTGTTGATGCTGAACGAGCTTTCCAGAGGCGTGTATCGATAGAGCTGTTCGAGCACCGCTTCCGGGCTGAAGCCGGTCTTCAGGCCGATAACCAAGCGCAGCCCGTTGGCACGATCTGTGAGGTCCGTGACGTCGGAGATGCCGCTGAGCTTCTTCGACTGAACGCCGTCCTTGATCTTCTCGATGACCTTCTCCGGGCCGACGAGATAGGGAAGCTCGGTGACGACAAGGCCGGTCTTACGAGCGGTGATGCTCTCGATGCTGACGCGTGCTCGTGTCTTGAACGCACCGCGTCCGGTCGCGTACGCGTCCTTGATGCCGTCGAGCCCGACGATGGTTCCCCCCGACGGAAGATCGGGTCCCGGGATGAAGTCCATCAGCTCCTCGAGGGTGGCATCCGGATTGTCGATCAGGTGCCGCGCCGCCCCGACGACCTCGATGAGGTTGTGCGGCGCCATATTCGTGGCCATGCCGACTGCGATGCCACTGGCACCATTGACGAGAAGGTTGGGAAAAGCCGCGGGGAGAACAGCCGGCTGGAGGAATTGGTTGTCGTAGTTGGGGACGAAGTCGACGACGTCCTCGTCGAGGTTCTCCGCGAGTGCCAGCGCGGCGGCGTGAAGTCGAGCTTCGGTATAGCGCGGCGCTGCGGGCCCATCGTCCAGGGAACCGAAATTGCCATGACCGTCTACGAGCGGGAGTCGCATCGTCCAAGGCTGTGCAAGTCGCACAAGCGCATCGTAGATCGCTGAATCGCCGTGCGGATGCAGCTTTCCCATCACTTCGCCGACAACACGCGCCGACTTGACATGACCTTTGTCTGGGCGCAGGCCCATCTCCGCCATCTGATAGATGATGCGACGCTGCACAGGCTTGAGGCCATCACGCGCATCGGGGAGAGCACGAGAGTAGATGACCGAATATGCGTATTCGAGGAACGAGCCTTGCATCTCCGAGGAAACATCGACGTCTTCGATGCGCTCTGCGATCTGTTCGGGCGGTGCGGGTTCTTTCGAGCGGGCCATTCGGTTTCTTCGAAATCTCTCTGGTGCTGTAGGGGGAGGCCGATCTTCACGAGTGTGGAAGACTGGCCACGATGTCCTCAATGTTACCGACGGCGCGGCCTCAGACTCGGAGCCTTGCCGTGCTCGCGCCGAATTGCCTCGACGCGCTGAGTGGGTCGACGGGTTCTCTGGGGCTTCAGCCCGTCCTTCACGTCATCGCTGTCATCGTGGACGGCCTGGGCGCGTCGAACTTGGGGGAGCGCGCAGGACATGCGCGGTTTCTCGCCGCTCACCGCCGGCGCCCGCTGATCGCCCCCGTTCCCTCGACCACCGCAGCGGCTCTCACCACAGCAATGACCGGCGCATTGCCCGGGCACCATGGTCTTGTCGGGTACGAGGTGCTCGACCCTGGCAGAGATCGTCTCGTCAATCAGCTACGGGGGTGGGACTCCCTGGAAAATGCGGACACGTGGCAGAGGTGCGCGACGGTCTTCGAGGACGCATCGCGGCTCAGCATCCGTCCATTTGCGGTTGGACCAAGCAAATTCGCTGGTTCAGGCTTCACCCAAGCGGTTCTCCGCGGGTCGCAGTATGTTCCCGCCGATTCCATCTCAGAGCGAGTGGATGCCGCGATACGGCTCAGCCGACAGCCGGAACCGACGTTCGTGTATCTCTACATTCCCGAGCTCGACAAGCTCGCTCACAAACACGGCTGGCAGAGCGATCGCTGGGTGACCGCTCTCGAAGACGTGGACGCTGAACTCGCGCGGCTCCACGAGGAGGCGCCGCCGCGGACGGGAGTGGTCGTCTCAGCGGACCACGGGATTCTTGATATCAGCGGGGAGGCGCAGATCCTCTACGACCAGGAGCCGAGCCTTCTGAACGGAGTACGGCACGTCGGCGGGGAGCCCCGCTTCCGTCAGCTCTATGTGGAACCCGGAGAATCTGTCGATGCGGTCGCCGAACGGTGGCGCGCCGTTGAATCGGAGCGAGCCTGGGTTGCGACCAAGGAGGAAGCAGTGAGCGCCGGATGGTTCGGGGAGGTGGATGCTGATGTGAGCCAACGCATCGGGGACGTCCTCATCGCAGCCCGAAAACGCGTGACGTACTACGACAGCACTCCCGCCAGCGCCCAATCGCGCCGGATGATCGGCCAGCATGGTTCGTTGACCGATGAGGAGATGCTCGTGCCTTTCATCCCCGTCGGAGCCTGGGCCTAGTCGTCGGAATCCGATCGAGCACCGAAGACGATCTCATCCCACGACGGCATCGATGCGCGCCCGCGCTTGCTGCGGCTGGCACTTCGCCGAGCGCCTGATTCGCCTTGGGACTTCTCCTCGTCCGAGGTCATGCTGCTGAAATCCAGCGGAGTGCTACCCGATACCGATTTGTCCGGCTCGCGCTCCGGTTCGGGCTCGGGGGTAGCCTCGCGCTGTCCGCGCCGCTTTCTCAGCGCCTCAAGGAGATCGGCCGTCTGATTCGACGGCGCGTTCTCCGAGGTGGACGCTCCGCGATTAACTGCCGCTCGCGACGCCGCGGACGGATGCCGGGGCGAGAGCGCGGCCGGCTCGAGCAGTGCGATGGTCTCCTTGCTGTCAGCGTCGTCAGGCTCAGCGAACTCGAACGCTCCGCTGTCGAAGCGCGAGTCATCGTGCGTCGGCACAGGTACAGGGGCATCATCTTCCACCGCACGCAGACGAGGCACCATGCCTCCGGGAAGGTCTCCCTGCTTCGAGAGCGTCACTGCCTCACGATTGACGGGCGAAAGAGTGTGCTTCTTCGGGTCATAGCTCCAGCGCGCGTCGTGGTCAATCGTGGCCGCCGTGAATGACAGCTTCACGATCCATCCGCCGCCCGGCTCCTTCCAGCTCGTCCAACGTTCACCGGAGGCCGAGAGTCCTTCCAAGCGAGCGGCGATCGCAGCTCCGAAAGTGGGTTCCTCTCCCGCGGGGAGGTCAACAGCTGCGAGTACTGGAACGCTCAGCGCGGCACCCACGATGTGTTCGCGTTCCGCGAGCACAGGCCCCTCGAAGCGCTTCACATACTCGATGCTCGCACCCGTCAGGTCGGCGACCTCTTCGGCAGACATACCAGCACGAATGTGCGCCTGAACGTCTCGCGGGCTCAGCCGACGTTCCTCGGTCTGCGTCTCACGCGGAGGCTTCAGGTGAGAGAGCAGGACCTCGTTGATGACAATTCGAAAACGCTCGCCGTGCTCCGTCGCAGCGACGAGGGCGCCGTCCTCGACTCCGATAACCTTCAGATCTTGCATGAGCAAACGCCTTTCCGGCTCTTCTTGATACCGCTATCGTCACATGTACTTCCTTGATTTCCCGGGAATAACTCGGGCGTGCCGCGAGTTACGTCTACAACACAAATTCATCGAGCGGAAACCGGTTTGCTCTTTGGGATTCGATAGTGCAGACTGTGGCCGCCGATTTTGTTTGGCCATGAAAGCGAGAAGTGGAAAAGAATGGCAACGGATTACGACGCTCCCCGAAAGTCCGAGGAAGACTCCGATTCCATCGAGGCTCTCAAAGAGCGTGTACCTGACAAGATGTCGGGGACCGTTGACGTCGATGACGCCGACAACCCCGGTGGTTACGACCTGCCGGGTGCCGATCTCTCAGACGTCGATCTCGATGTCGTGGTTCTGCCTCCCCAGGCAGATGAATTCACGTGCGTGAGCTGCTTCATCGTGAAGCACCGCTCACAGCTTGATCACCAGGAAAAGCTGGGCCCGATCTGTGTGGAGTGCGCTTCCTGATCACTCAGCAGGATGCCCCGATACTGGCCGTCGCGACGAATTGATCGCGGCGGCCAATTTCTTTGCCTGTCGAGTGGACAGGAGCCAATACGGAGTCGGATCGTCTGGGTCCAGCACAGGGACGCGAACCACATCGGCAACCCCACCCCGGATGAGCAGCCACGCGCGTGAATTCAGATTCTGCCCTCTGGCGAGAAAAGCGTCGTGTCCTTCGATCGCCTCGGCTTCTCCGAGAAAGGCCAGCGAGATCCGGGCGCGACCAGCGCGGAGTTCACCGTCGAAAACGTCGATTGGCTGCGAAGACGCGATCCACAGACCGACGCTCCCCAGGTAGAGCACGATCCCGGTCACGGCACCGGCGAGCCAGGAGACCGGTTCGAGCACAAGCAGCGACGCGGGAATGACAAGAAGCAGCGCCCAAGGGATCCACAGGGCAGGCCACAAACGTTCGTGATATGTCGTCAATGTCCCTCATAACTCAGGTTTCTGGACTACTCTCGTCGTGTGACTGAAAGCGCAGACATCCCTATTATCGCGCCCCAGACTCCGAGCTACGCACATCCGACGGATGCCGGCGCTGACCTGACGGCCGCCGAATCGGTCACTCTCGGCCCGGGCGAGCGCGCTCTGGTCGGCACAGGCGTCTCGATCGCTCTGCCTGAGGGCTATGCTGCTTTCGCGGTTCCGCGAAGCGGGCTCGCCGCCAAGCACGGAATCACGATTGTGAACAGTCCTGGGACGATCGATGCCGGGTACCGAGGGGAGATTAAGATCATCCTCCTCAACACCGACAGAAGTGACACGTACCGGGTGAACGTCGGCGATCGGATCGCTCAACTCATCATCATGCCGGTCACCCAGGCACGATTCGTGCCAGTGGACACTCTGCCAGAGTCGTCCCGGGGCGAAGGCGGCTTCGGTTCGACGGGATACGACGCACTACGACGAGGAGCTCACTGACATCATGATTCTTAAGAAGAACTCGAAGAAGAAGCGCACGACAGATGACATCGTCGACGAGGTCGAGGAGACCAACGAGGACGAGCTTGAGACCGAGACGGACGAAGATCCGACAGCGAAGTCCTCTCCGTCGGATCGCGAGGAGAACGGTCCGTTCGACGAGTCGGAGGCGAACCCCGTTCGCCCCTACATCGACCTCGGCGGCGTCAAGGTACTTCCTCGTGAGGGCCTGAATCTTCGCCTCGAAGTCGAGGAGTCATCGAAGAGAATCGTTGCAGTAGGACTCGACTACGCCGACTCTACGCTCCAGGTTCAGCCTTTCGCCGCTCCGCGAAGCCGCGGTCTGTGGCACGAAACACGTGAGCAGATCCGCGAGCAGATTAGTAAGCAGGGCGGCAGCGTCGAAGAGATTGAGGGCCCGTTCGGCCCTGAGCTGCTCGCTCAGGTTCCCGTCGCCGCTCAGGAAAACGGAGCTAAGACTCGCGATGCCCGCTTCATCGGCGTCGATGGGCCACGATGGTTCCTTCGCGGTGTGGTCGCGGGAGCAGGCTCGAGATCTGGAGAAGCCAGCGAGAAGGTCGATGATCTGTTCCGGAGCCTTGTGGTCGTTCGGGGCGGCCAAGCGATGCCTCCCCGTGACCTCATTCCGCTCAAGATGCCGGAGCAGCCGGGACAGAGCAGCTAGATGAGCGATTCCCCGAACGACGATCAACCGTCGCTCGCAGACAGCGTCCGAAAGGCCGCCGCATCCTCGCCGTTGCGAAACCTCAGCGACCAAGAATCACTGAGTGCGAATGCTCTGCTCGGGGCGATGGGCGGCGTCCGGGGTATTCTCGAAGCTGTCCTGCCGGGACTGCTGTTCCTGGTGGTCTTCACCCTGAGCCAGGATCTTCTTCTCTCGATCGCCGCGGCCGGTGCCATCGGAGTGATATTCACTGTCGTGCGCATGATCCAGCGCCAGACGCTGATGCAGGCGGTGACGGGCCTCATCGGGATCGCGCTATCGGCCGCCCTCGCGTTGATCAACGACAAACCCGAAGATTACTATCTGCTCGGATTCTGGACGAACGGCGCCTACCTTGTCGCGCTGCTGGGATCAGTTCTCGTGCGATGGCCGTTCATCGGTCTTTTTGTCGCCCTCCTCACCGGAGAAGGCATGGGCTGGCGTCGGGAGCGACCGCTTCGCCGCATCTACGCTGGACTCACTCTGCTCTGGGCAGGGATGTTCGCCGCTCGACTCGCTGTCCAGCTCCCTCTGTATGCGGCAGGCAACGTCGAGGCCCTCGGCACTCTGCGTCTTCTCATGGGCATCCCTCTCTACGCACCGCTTCTGATCGTCACCTGGCTTGTGGTGTCGGCTCTCCGCCGGAGGCGTGGCGATTCGGGCTCGGCCGACGTCTCCTGATAGAGTTATCTCGACATCAAGATAAATTGGCGAGAGCGTGATCGCACTATTAGGTCCACCTTGCTAGCTGTCCGCGGCGTTGAGGGCCAGAATTGAGTGCGACTGGGCGCCTAGAGCAAGCGCCAACGAAGGAGAGGCAACGTGTCCACGGTAAATAGCTTTGGAGCTAAGAGCACCCTGAAGGTCGGTGACACCGACTACGAGATCTTTCGCCTCGATGCCGTCAACGGCTACGAGAAGCTGCCTTTCAGCCTGAAGATCCTCCTCGAGAACCTACTCCGTACCGAAGACGGAGCGAACATCACCAAGGCGCACATCGACGCCCTCAGTTCCTGGGATCCGAAGGCTGAGCCCAGCACTGAGATTCAGTTCACGCCGGCCCGCGTGGTTATGCAGGATTTTACCGGCGTGCCGTGCATCGTAGACCTCGCGACCATGCGCGAAGCATTTGTCGAGCTCGGGGGAGACCCGAACAAGATCAACCCGCTGTCACCGGCTGAACTCGTGATCGACCACTCCGTCATCGCCGATGTCTTCGGCTCCGAGGAGGCCCTCGAGCGCAACGTGGAGATCGAGTACCAGCGCAATGGTGAGCGTTATCAGTTCCTGCGCTGGGGCCAGACGGCGTTCGAAGACTTCAAGGTCGTGCCCCCTGGCACTGGCATCGTTCACCAGGTGAACATCGAGTACCTCGCTCGCGTGACGTACACCCGCGCTGTAGACGGCGCTCTCCAGGCCTACCCTGACACGCTCGTCGGAACCGACTCCCACACCACCATGGTGAACGGACTCGGCGTCCTCGGCTGGGGCGTCGGCGGCATCGAGGCTGAGGCTGCCATGCTCGGCCAGCCTGTGTCCATGCTGATCCCGAAGGTCGTCGGCTTCAAGCTCACCGGCGACATTCCCGCCGGCGTCACCGCTACGGACGTCGTCCTCACGATCACGGAGATGCTGCGTCAGCACGGTGTGGTCGGAAAGTTCGTCGAGTTCTACGGCTCCGGTGTCGCAGCGGTTCCGCTCGCGAACCGCGCGACAATCGGCAACATGAGCCCAGAGTTCGGCTCGACCGCAGCGATCTTCCCGATCGACGATGTCACACTCGACTACCTTCGTCTCACCGGCCGCAGCGACGAGCAGATCGCACTTGTCGAGGCCTACTCCAAGGAGCAGGGACTCTGGCACGACCCGAGTCGCGAGCCGCAGTACAGCGAGTACCTGGAGCTCGATCTGTCGACGGTCGTCCCCTCCATCGCCGGTCCCAAGCGGCCACAGGACCGCATCCTGCTCACGCAGGCGAAGAACCAGTTCGAGTCAGACCTTCACAACTACGCGACCGTTGAGCACGATCTCGTGGATCTCGAAGTCTCTGAGTCTTTTCCAGCGTCCGACCCGCCAGGAAACACGCCCGAAGACGAGCACTTCTCGCACAGCCACAGTCACCGAAGCCACGCTCCTCGCACGGCCTCGAAGCCCACTGAGGTCGTCCGCGAGGGAGACGATTCGTTCACGATCGACCACGGTGCGGTTGCCATCGCGGCGATTACGTCCTGCACCAACACGTCGAACCCGTCAGTCATGCTTGCCGCGGGCCTTCTCGCCCGCAACGCGGCGAACAAGGGGCTGAAGGCCAAGCCGTGGGTCAAGACGACTCTTGCTCCCGGTTCAAAGGTCGTCACCGACTACTACGCGAAGGCCGGTCTGACTGACGATCTCGAAGCTCTCGGCTTCTACACGGTCGGCTATGGCTGCACGACCTGCATCGGAAACTCGGGACCGCTCGACGACGACATCTCGCAGGCGGTCAACGACAGCGACCTCGCAGTGACTGCGGTCCTCTCCGGTAACCGCAACTTCGAAGGCCGCATCAACCCCGATGTGAAGATGAACTACCTTGCGAGCCCGCCGCTCGTGATCGCATACGCACTGGCTGGTTCGATGAACTTCGATTTCGAGTCAGACCCTCTCGGCCAGGACGCAGATGGCAACGATGTGTTCCTCAAGGACATCTGGCCGCAGCCGGAGGAGATCCAGAAGACGATCGACGAGTCGATCTCGAGCGACATGTTCTCGCACCAGTACAGCGGCGTCTTCGACGGAGACGAGCGCTGGCGGTCGCTTCCGACGCCGACGGGCTCCACGTTCGAATGGGATGCCGAGTCGACGTACGTTCGCAAGCCTCCGTACTTCGAGGGCATGACGCTTGAGACCACTCCGGTCAGCGACATTTCCAATGCGCGGGTGCTGGCGAAGCTGGGGGACTCCGTCACGACGGACCACATCAGCCCGGCTGGATCGATCAAGGCTGACAGTCCTGCGGGACGTTACCTGACCGAGCACGGCATCGCGCGTCGAGACTTCAACTCGTACGGATCACGCCGAGGCAATCACGAGGTGATGATCCGTGGGACCTTCGCGAACATTCGACTGCGCAACCAGCTGCTGGACGATGTCGAGGGCGGTTTCACTCGCGACTTCACCCAGCCCGATGGCCCGCAATCGACGATCTACGACGCTTCTCAGAACTATCAGGCGCAGGGGACGCCACTGGTGATCCTCGCCGGCAAGGAGTACGGCTCCGGCTCCAGCCGAGACTGGGCGGCCAAGGGCACGAGCCTTCTCGGCGTCGGCGCTGTGATCGCCGAGAGTTTCGAGCGCATCCACCGTTCGAACCTGATCGGCATGGGCGTCATTCCGCTGCAGTTCCCCGAGGGCGAGAGCACCGAATCGCTGGGACTGGACGGCACGGAATCCTTCTCGATCAGCGGTATCGAGGCCCTCAACGAGGGCTCGACCCCGTCGACTGTTCACGTGATCGCAACGCCGACGGACAACTCTCCTGAGGGCAAACAGACGGTGGAGTTCGACGCTACCGTGCGCATCGATACACCCGGCGAGGCCGATTACTACCGCAACGGAGGAATCCTGCAGTACGTTCTCCGCAGTCTCGCGGCCTAACAGCCACCGACTACGCCGCTGCCCCTGAGCGCTCTGTGTGAGAGGCTCAGGGGCAGCGGCGTAGAGTTGGGCCTACGGCATCCGTCCCCTGCGAGGAGAACACGTCTATGACGCTTCTAGAGTCGATCTCCGGTCCCCGTGACCTCGATTCGCTCACTGAGACGCAGCTCGACGAGCTCGCGGAGGAGATCCGTCGGTTTCTCATCGCAGAAGTGTCTCAGACCGGCGGGCATCTTGGCCCGAACCTCGGCGTGGTGGAACTCACCCTGGCGCTCCACAGAACGTTCGACTCGCCACGCGACGCCATAATCTTCGACACTGGCCATCAGTCCTATGTCCACAAACTGATCACGGGTCGCCAGGACTTCAGCAGCCTCCGTCAGAGAGGCGGACTCGCCGGATACCCTCAGCGACGCGAGTCGGAGCATGACATCGTGGAGAGCTCACACGCCTCGAGCTCTCTCAGTTGGGCTGATGGTATCTCCCGCGGATTCGAGATGACCGGCCAGCATGATCGACACGTGGTCGCCGTCGTCGGCGACGGAGCTCTGACCGGTGGAATGACCTGGGAAGCGCTCAACAATATCTCGGACGACAACACGCGGCGCCTCGTCATTGTCGTAAATGACAACGGCCGCTCGTATGCTCCGACGATCGGCGGGATGGCCCGCTATCTCAACAGCATCCGCACCGCGCGCGCCTATCGCTCGCTCCATCGGTCGAGTCAGGCAGCATTCGACCGCCTCGGGAGACCGGGTAGGGCCGTATTCCGGGGTGTCCGAGGCGGAGTCCATGGTTTTCTCAGTCGCTTCTCGAACAATGCGGCGCTCTACTCGAACCTCGATATCAAGTACATCGGTCCGATCGATGGACATGACGTCAGCGCGATGAGAGAGGCACTCGAACAGGCGAGAGACTTCGGTGCTCCGGTGATCGTTCACGCGATCACCGAGAAGGGCCGTGGATACGCCCCTGCCCGTGAGGACGAGGCCGACCAGTTCCACGCCGTGGGACAGATCGATCCAGACACCGGAACACCCACAGCGGTCGATACACGCCCGACCTGGACGAGTGTATTCGCGGCGAGTTTGGTCGAGCTGGGGGAGCAGGATCCCTCGGTCGTCGCAGTCACCGCCGCGATGCTCAGGCCGACCGGACTTCAGCCGTTCGCAGAACGCTTCCCAAACAGGGTTCATGACGTGGGCATCGCCGAGCAGCACGCGGTCACGAGCGCGGCCGGCCTCGCATTTGGTGGTCTCCACCCTGTTGTCGCCTTGTACGCGACGTTCATGAATCGGGCGTTCGACCAGGTGCTCATGGACGTCGCCCTCCATCGCGCCGGTGTCACGTTCGTGCTCGACCGTTCGGGTGTGACTGGCCCCGACGGTCCATCTCACCACGGGATCTGGGATCTGGCTATTCTCCAGGCCGTCCCGCAGATCCGCATCGCCGCTCCACGTGATGCTGCACGTCTCCGTGAGGAGCTTGCTGAAGCTATCTCAGTCAGTGACGCGCCCACCGTGGTGCGCTTCCCCAAGGGAGCAGTCGGCGCCGAACTTCCAGCCGAGCGACGCACAGAAGATGGAGTCGACGTTCTCCGCTCCAGCGCCCGTCCCGACGTGCTCATTGTGGCCGTCGGGGCGATGTGCACGCTTGCCCTCGATGTCGCACAGCGGCTCGACGCACAGGGAATCGGAGCGACCGTCGTCGATCCGAGATGGGTCGTCCCTGTGCCGGAGAGCATCGTGACGCTTGCGGCGGAACATCGGCTGGTCATCAGCCTGGAAGATGGCATACGCGTGGGCGGGGTCGGAACGCGCATCCGCCAGGTTCTCCGCAGAGCCGGCGTCGACACGGCAGTCGATGAGTTGGGGCTTCCGGACGAGTTCATCGATCATGCGTCCCGAAGCGAGATCTTCGAGGATGCTGGCCTGACCGGTCAGCAAATAGCACGCGATGTCGTTGCCCAGGTCGTCGGAAGCCGAGTTCCCATCGCACGCCCACTCACGCAGAGTGTTGAGAGGCTCACGGAGCACGAACCTCACGAGCACTCCTGAACGTCAAACGCGTGGTGGCCGCCCCATCCGGACCGGCCACCACGCGTTCTCGTTTGTCTCGAATCAGTCGAGGGCGACCATCGGCGGGTGGTGGAACGTGTCAGAGAAGACACGCTCGCTTGCGCCGACTCGATCCAGGTACGGAGTGACTCCGCCCATCTGGAAGGGGTAACCCGCGCCGAGAATCAGGCACAGGTCGATGTCCTCGGCGCCGTGAACGACACCGTCTTCGAGCATCCTGTGGATCTCGTCCGCAAGACCGTCCTGCACACGACGCAGGATCTCCGCCTTGTCCAGCGGTGATGTGCCACCCGAGACGATCTTGAGCGCCTTCTTGTCGAATCCCTTGATCTTGCCCTTAGAGTCCTTTTCAAAGAGCCGTCCGTACTCGGCAAGCTTGTGCAGGTTCTCCGAGTTGTAGAAACGTTCGGGGAACGCACGGTGGTGCGTGTCGAGGACGTGAGCCCCGACCTGCAGGCCAACGAGGTCGAGCAGCTCCGACGGGGCCATCGGGAGACCAAGCGGGGCGAGGGCCTCGTCGACATCCGCGAAAGAGGTTCCGCTGTCCACGGCGCGCATGGCCTCACCCAGAAGCTTGGCGAGCACACGGTTCACGACGAAACCGGGGGTGTCCTTCGTGATGACCGCGTTCTTACGGAGATTCTTCGCCGTCGCCATGGCTGTTGCCAGAACTTCATCGGTCGTCTGCGGTGTCCGCACGACCTCGATGAGAGGCATCACCGCGACAGGATTGAAGAAGTGGAACCCGACGAGGCGCTCCGGATGGGCGAGGCGTTCACCGATCTGCTCGACCGAAAGTGACGAGGTGTTGGTCGCAAGAACAGCGTCTTCAGAGATGTGCTGCTCAATGTCTGCGAAGACGTTCTGTTTGACCGCAAGCTCTTCGAAGACCGCCTCGATCACCCAATCGCAGTCGGCGAAGTCTGCCTTGTCAGTCGTACCGTGTACGAGTGCCTTCAGACGGTTCTGCTCGTCAGACGAGATCCGCCCCTTCGCAGCGAGTTTATCGATCTCCGAGTGGATCGTCTCAACACCGCGGTCAACGCGCTCCTGATCGAGGTCCGTGATGATGACAGGAACCCGAAGTCGCCGCACGAAGAGCAGCGCGAATTGGGTCGCCATCAGGCCTGCCCCGATCACTCCGACCTTCGTGACACGTCGTGCGAGACTCTTGTCTGGCGCGCCGGCGGGGCGCTTCGCTCGTTTCTGCACGAGGTTGAACGCGTACACAGAGGCACGGAACTGCTCACCCGCGATGAGCTCCGCGAGAGCGGCATCCTCGAGTGCGAAGCATTCGGCCTTCGACCCCGATTTCGCCGCCTTCAGCAGCTCGAGGGCCTTGTAAGGCGCGACAGGCACCGTGCCGATCTTCGATTCAAGCGTCTTACGGGCGATGGCGAGAGCAGCATCCCATTTGACGGTTCGCTCGATCTTGCCTGGAGTGTTCTTGCGCTTCGGGGCGACAGATCCCTCGATCACCTTCGACGCCCACGCCACTGAATCCTCAAGGAAAGCGGCAGCAGGGAACATCGCGTCGGCGATGCCGAGTTCGTACGCTTGCGCGGCCTTCAGCATCCGATTCATCTTGAGCGGATTCTCGATCATGACCGTGAGCGCGTTCTCGATGCCGATCAGGTTCGGCAGCAGATACGACCCACCCCAGCCCGGGATCAGCCCGAGGAAGACCTCGGGGAGAGCGATGCCCTGCGCCGAGGCATCGATCGTTCGATAGTTGGCGTTGAGGCCGATTTCGAGTCCACCGCCCAGAGCGAGCCCGTTGATGAAGACGAATGTCGGAACGCCGAGATCCTCGAGCTTCCCAAAGACGTGGTGTCCGAGCTTCGGCAGTAGTGCAGCGACGTCGCGGTTCGGGATGTCGTTCACCTTCGATAGGTCGGCTCCAGCCGCGAGGATGAACGGTTTGCCTGTGATGGCGACCCCGTGGATTTCACCGGATGCTCCCCGCGAGCGCTGCTGTTCGAGAACGCCGTCCAGTTCGGTCAGACCGATCGGCCCGAATGTGTTCGGACGTGTGTGGTCTTTGCCATTGTCGAGAGTGATGAGGGCAAGCGTCTTGCCGCTGGGAAGCGGCACGTCACGCACAAAGCTGTGCGTGACGACCTCGTCCTGCGACATCTCGACCAGGGGAGTGAAGTCGATATTCGAGTAGTTCGTCTCAGTCACTTGCGCCGTCCATTCCACGAGGGGTTCTCCCAGATAACCGTTCCGCCCTGTCCGAGGCCCACACACATCGCGGTGATTCCATAACGGACTTCGGGGTGCTCTGCGAACTGTGCCGCAAGCTGAATCATGAGTCGCACTCCCGATGCCGCAAGCGGATGTCCGACCGCAATCGCACCGCCCCACGGGTTCACACGAGGGTCGTCATCCGCGATGCCGAAGTGATCGAGGAACGAAAGCACCTGGATCGCGAATGCCTCGTTGAGCTCGAACAGTCCGATGTCGTCGATCGAGAGACCCGCCTTGCGGAGTGCTTTCTCCGTAGAGGGAACGGGGCCGAGCCCCATGATCTCGGGTTCGACGCCCGCAAACGCGAAACTGACCATGCGCATCTTTGGTGTGAGGCCGAACTCCTTCACTGCGTCTGCACCGGCGATCATGCTGACCGTGGCACCGTCTGTGAGAGGAGAGGATGTTCCAGCCGTGACTCGTCCGTGCGGCCTGAACGGAGTACGCAGGCCGGCGAGTCCCTCCATCGTGGTCTCCGGACGCATTCCTTCATCACGTGTCGCCAAACCCCAGCCGTCTGCGCTGCGAGTAGCCACGGAGATCAGGTCCGGCTGCAGTTTGCCTGCCTCGTACGCGGCGGCCACCTTCTGCTGGCTGAGCATGCCGAACCGGTCCGCACGCTCCTTTGTGAGGTGGGGGAACCGGTCGTGGATGCGCTCCGCGGTCTTGCCCATGTCAAGAGCATCGGGGCTGACAAGCTTCTCAGCAAGGAAGCGCGGGTTGGGGTCAGCGCCGATTCCCAGGGGATGCCGTCCCATGTGCTCGACGCCGCCCGCGATGGCCACGTCATACGCGCCGAAGGACACACCACCCGCGACGGTCGTCACCGCCGTCATCGCACCTGCGCACATGCGGTCGATCGCATAGCCGGGCACCGACTGGGGCAGGCCTGCCAAAAGCGCCGACGTACGACCAAGGGTCAGTCCCTGGTCGCCTTCCTGCGTCGTCGCTGCGATTGCGACATCGTCGATGCGGTCCTTGGGAACGTTCTGGTTGCGCTCCAGAAGACCGATCATGGCCTTTACGACGAGATCATCCGCACGGGTCTGCCAGTACATGCCCTTCTCGCCCGCTCGTCCGAACGGGGTGCGGACGCCGTCGATGAAATAGACGTCAGCGTTGATCGTCACTGTGCCTCCTTAGGGGTTCGTTTCGAGCCTAGGAGTGCACACGGGCGCAAGGGAATCCTTTGCTTGTTTCTACGATTTGCTTTCTGCGTCCGGAGCTCCGTTTTGGGCGGCCTCCACAAAAGCTTCCGCAATCGACTGTGCGGTTGCCTCAATCTGCCATGGGCGAGCACCGCACTCCGCGAGCACGTGTGCCACACTCTCGCGACTGGGGGCATCAGGAGCGTTCCACGCGACCTTGCGAAGATACGCAGGCTTCAGAAGGTTCTCGACGGGCATGTCGAGGGCCTCCGCGATGCGCGCGACGACAAGCTTCGCCTGCTTGAGGCGAGCATCAGCTTCAGGGTCTTTGTCCGCCCACGCGCGCGGTGGCGGTATGTGATCGCCCTTAGATACACGCGGTTCTGGCATGTTGTCAGTGGTCAGCCCCCGCTCGACTGCGGCCCACCAGCGATCGAGCTCGGTCCGGCTCGCCCTGCCGGTGAACTCTTTGAGCCCGGCGAGTGCTTCCTTGGATTTGGGAAGCGCTTTAACAACAGCGACTAGGGACCTGTCGGGGACGAGGCGCCCTGGCGCGACATCGGTCTCGCGGGCGTATTCATCGCGGGCCAGCCAAAGCTCGCGAGCCACCGCGAGCGGTCGAAGGCCTCTGACTGAGTGGATGCCGCTGAGCTTACGCCACGGGTCGGAGCGCGGCGGAGTTGGCTCCGCATGAAGCTCCGCCTCGAACTCCTCGCGAGCTATTCGCGTCTTACGCTGCTCCACGAGCCGCTGTTCGAGGTCGTCGCGAACGTCAACCAGCAATTCCACGTCCAGTGCCGCATACTCGAGCCAGGATGCCGGGAGCGGACGCGTGGACCAATCGGCGGCGGAGTGTTCCTTTGCGAGGTGAACGCCCAGAGTCTCTTCGACGACGGCGCCCAGACCGACGCGAGGCATCCCCAAAAGCCGTGCGGCGAGCTCGGTGTCGAACAGCCGCTGCGGAAGGATACCCACGTCGCGAAGACAGGGGAGATCCTGGCTCGCTGCGTGCAGGACCCATTCCTCACTATGGAGCAGGGTATTCAGATCGTCGAACCGACCGAGCTGCGGGGCGTCGAAGAGGAACACTCCAGCATCGCGTCGGAACACCTGGATGAGGTAAGCCTTCTGCGAATAGCGGTACCCGGAGGCGCGTTCGGTGTCGATCGCGACGGGTCCCGTGCCCGCGGCGATCGCGTCGAGCGATCTCGAGTATTCGGTTCGAGTGTCGATGACGTGACGCTCAGTCACGAGCCGTCCTGTGAGCGGAAAGCAAAGTTACTCCTTCTGTCGTGGGAGGCAGGCCCGCGAGCATGCACAGCAGCTCGGCCCATCCTTCCACGTGCGCCGCCATCGTCGACTCGAGCGGAGACCACGACGCACGTAATTCGATCTGTGCACCGTCGCCCTGGTCGGCCAACTCTCCGAACCCTGTCGACAGGATCCGCGTCGCGGTCCCCGATGCGGCGGTATAGCTCGCCCCCCGGGCGTTCAGAGCATCCACGAGCCACGACCACGCGACGTCTGTCAGGAACGGATCGAGGCCGATCTCTGTCTCAAGCGGTGCCTGCGCAAAGCAGACAATGCGGAATGGTCCGCCCCATGATGACGGTTCACTCGGATCATACAGGACGATGAAACGTCCTGTCCCCAGCTCGGAATCTGAGCCGTGCGCGTTTGGATGAACATTCGCCGCGAGAGCGAGAGCGTGCGGAGCGAGCTTCGCGGGCGCCGGAATTTCTTCCACGACGAGTTCGTCGCGGAGCTTTGCGGCGCGAACGGCCGCGATAGCAGCCGAGAATTCCTCGGGCATCGTTGTGTTCTCCGGTTGGTCGCCCACACCGAGAGACTAGAGTTATTCTGCGATGAAACAACCGTGCCACGCCGACCACTCTCGGCGCCGATGGCCTCTGAAGGTGCTCGGCGCGGCTACTGCCGCGTTTGGGCTCGCGCTTGCCGCAGCCAGCACGGCCGTGGCACGGGAGGTTGTCATCCCGACCTCCAAGCGCCGCCCGAACACTCGGGTGCTCCGCCTCGATCGCGACGAAGGCACCGTGACTCTTACGAGTTCGCCCGACACGCTCGTGCCGGGGCGTTACGGCCTCTGGACGCGAGACGACTCGGCTCATCTCCGAATCGGCGACATCGTCTCTACGTCGCGAACGACGGTGACGCGCCAGGTCATCTCTCCGATTCCCGACGATTTCAAGCTCGGACGCGCCTCATTTAGAGGCTGGTACTACACATCGGCAGAGGACCTCGACCTCGATGTGGAGCACTGGGCTATCCCGACGGAGAACGGTCCAGCACCCGCGTGGCACTTCCCAGCGGCGATCTCGGGCACAGAACGCTGTGCGATTCTCGTGCACGGCCGCGGGGTCACTCGTCACGAGGTGCTGCGCGCCGTGCCCGTCTTCCACGAGCTCGGCTGGGGAGTGCTCGCGGTCTCGTATCGCAACGATGGAGAAGCCCCAGCGTCATCTGACGGTCGCTACGGCCTCGGGACGACGGAATGGCGGGACGTCGAAGCTGGGATGCAGGTCGCGTCAGCATCCGGCTATCGCTCATTCGTGCTGGTGGGCTGGTCTATGGGAGGTGCGATCGCGCTCCAGACCGCGGATCGCTCAGAGCTGCGCGACCGAATTCTCGGCATCGTCTTGGATTCACCGGTGATCGACTGGCTCGTCGTGCTTCGGCATCAGGCAAAGCAGTCCCGCATTCCGGCGTTCCTGCGGGACTGCGCGCTCTGGCTGATCACACACAGAGCCAGTCGGATGCTGACAGGCCAACGGTCTCCAATCGACTTCACGCGTCTCGATCGCGTGGCTCATGCGAGTGACCTGCGCCAGCCGACGCTTATTCTGCACAGCGACGACGACGACTTCGTCCCTTCCGACGCGTCACACGCACTTGCGGCAGCGCGCCCGGATCTTGTAGAGCTCGAGACGTTCGCCCGCGCTGGACACACCAGGCTGTGGAACGTGGACGCGGCTCGGTGGGAGAGGCGGATCTCAGAGTGGATGACAGAGCATGTTCCTCCACGGCTCACCGACGACGAAGCACGGTGAGTCTCAGATACCTGTCTTCTCTCTGACCTGGCGCTTGATGCGGGCAAGCATGCCGCTCATGCCGCTCAGACGCAGAGGGGAGACCGCGCGGGCCAATCCCAGCATCTGCGGGAAGTCATTCGGGATGTCGAGCACCTGATCCGAGCTCAATCCGTCGATTCCCTGAGCGAGGATGCTGGCGAACCCACGCGTCGTCGGCGCTTCCTTCGCTGCGGAGGCGACGAGATGAACGGAGCTGCCCGTCAACTCCACGGTCAGGAACACGGGGGATTGGCACTCGACGACTCTCTCGAGAAGATCCGGGTGATCCTGGTAGCGCTCCGGCAGATCGGGAAGCTCGTTCGCGAAGTCGAGGAGCAGCAGGAGCCGCTCCTGCTCCTCGACCTCGAGAAACTCATCTCTGATCTCCGCGAGGGTGCCGGTCAGATTTCCATCGGGCATATGGTTCAACTCTCTTCGTCGTTCAGTGCCGAGGCTTCGGCGCATCGCCAGGCTCGTCGCCGACGACGATCGGCACGCGGACAGCGCTACCCCACTCCGTCCAGGATCCGTCGTAGTTCCGAACGTTGGGAATTCCCAGAAGGTGGTGGAGCACGAACCAGGTGTGACTCGAGCGCTCACCGATACGGCAGTACGCGATCACGTCGTCGCCCTCTCGCAGCCCTGCCCCGTCACGATAGACGCGCTCGAGCTCGGTTCTCGGCAGGAAGGTTCCGTCCTCCGCAACGGCTTTGCCCCACGGAACATTGGCGGCGCTCGGGATGTGTCCTGCGCGCAGAGCTCCCTCCTCCGGGTACGCGGGGGCAGTCGTACGATCCCCTCGATATTCCTCAGGGGAGCGGACATCGACGAGCGGGTTGCCAAAGTGCGCCAGCACATCCTCGCGGAATGCTCGGAGCTGACTGTCGTCGCGCTCCACAACGGGATACTCGGTGGACGGTCGCTTTGCGGCATCCGTTGTCATCTCTCGACCTTCGGCCACCCACTTGTCCCGGCCGCCGTCGAGCAGTCGAACGTCTTCGTGCCCGAAGAGGCTGAAGACCCAGAGCGCATACGCAGCCCACCAGTTGCTCTTGTCTCCGTAGATGACGACCGTATCGTCGCGAGCGATGCCCTTGCGAGACATGAGCTCCGCGAATCCTGCGCCATCAAGGTAGTCACGAGTGACCGGGTCGTTCAGCTCCGTGTGCCAATCGACCTTGACTGCGCCAGGAATGTGACCGGTCTCATAGAGAAGGACGTCTTCATCACTCTCGACGATGACGAGCCCGTCATCTCCACGGTGTTCCTCCAGCCATTCAGTGCTGACCAATCGTGTCGGGTCGTCATACGCCGCAAACTTCTGATTGCCTGAATCGGCCGGAACCGTCATGTCTCCTCCTCGTGGATTGACGCAACCTGGAAATGAGCACCCAGCGACTAGGCTTGGTGACGTCAATCTCGACGATACGCCCGCCAGCTGGCAAACATGTGCTCGGCGTACGAGTGTGACACACCATTCCTGCCCGCATCGATCTGAAGGCGCGACAACCGATGAATATTCCCCCGCAGAGCGCTGGGACCGTAACGCATCTCACAGATCGGCGTCCCGAGCTCTCGGCGGAAGACCTCGCTGCCAGCCTCACGCCGCCTCCGCAGTTCGCGACGGCGACGTTCGACTCCTATCGACCTGATGACGCGTATCCATCGCAGGCGGACACCGTCGCGTATCTTTGCCGATTCTCCAGCGGACCGCCTGTTCAGAAGGCGAAGCTGTTCTCCCGCAAGCCGAAGACCCCTCCGATGAAACCCGGCGTCTATCTCGACGGCGGCTTCGGCGTCGGCAAGACGCACCTGCTCGCCGCACTGTGGCACGCTGAGCCCGGCAGGAGGAAACGGTTCGGAACGTTCATCGAGTACACAGCGCTCGTGGGCGCCCTCGGCTACGCGGGCGCCGTTAAGCTGCTCACTGGAACGACCCTCATCTGCATCGACGAGTTCGAGCTCGACGACCCCGGCGACACGATGATGATGACGCGACTCCTCACCGAACTGGTCGGAACGGGGACTCGTCTAGCGGCCACCTCCAACACGCCGCCGAACGCTCTCGGTGAAGGACGCTTCGCGGCCCAAGACTTCCTGCGTGAGATCCACTCGCTCTCAGAGCACTTCGAGACACTCCGGATCGACGGCACAGACTACCGCCGCAGGTCTCTGGAGGGCCACGCAACCACAGTGACGGATGCTGAGATCGATGCGGCGCTTCGAGAAGCGGCATCCTCTGGACTCACCGTCAGCGATGACGAGTTCGCGCCGCTCGTCGAGCACCTCGCTGTCGTTCACCCGTCTCGATTCATCCGTCTGCTCACTGACGTGGATCGCATCCTCATTCGAAATGTGTCCACGCTGACGTCACAGGCAGCGGCTCTTCGTCTCGTCGCGTTCATCGACCGGGTGTACGACGCGCAGATCCCCATCGTCGCGAGCGGTGAGCCGCTCGACACGGTCTTCACAGAGGAAATGCTCACCGGCGGCTTCCGAAAGAAGTATCTGCGCGCCATGTCCCGCATGATGGCTCTGACCTCCACCGGCTGAAACACGGTCTTCACACGCCCTGCCCGTTCGTTACCGCGCTGAAACACATCCGCGCCGCTGCTAGAAACATCGTGAGCGGAAGCTGACTGCGTCGGTGTTCCTTGCCGACCGCGGATTTCAGCGAAAGGCAGAACATGGATACCGGCAGCATTTCCTGGGGAATCACAGCGACAGCGCTCGTCCTCCTCATGACACCAGGTGTGGCCTTCTTCTACGGCGGGCTGGTCAAGGCCACGAGCGTTGTCAGCATGATGATGCTGAGCATCGGAGCGCTTGCACTCGTCGGAGTGCTCTGGATTCTCGTCGGAGCCAGTATGAGCATCGTCGATTCGCCGGGGGACTTCGTCGGCGATCCATTCGCGGACTTCGCGCTCACGTCGTCGGCGGGAGGCGCGAATGCCAATGCTGATCTTCTCGGGGCAGCCTATGGGGCGACGTTCGCGATCATCTCGGTCTCACTCATCTCGGGCGCGATCGCGGACCGAGCTCGTTTCAGCTCGTGGATGGGCTTTGCGGGGCTCTGGGCCCTCGTCGTCTACTTTCCTGTCGCTGCGTGGGTCTGGGGTGGGGGCTGGATTCAGCACCTCGGAGAGTTCCTCTACGGCGAGCACACCGCAGTCGAGGTGATCGACTACGCGGGAGGCACCGCGGTGCATATCAATGCTGGGGCAGCCGCACTCGCACTCACGCTGGTCCTCGGCAAGCGGCACGACTTTGGCCGCCGCTCCTCTCGCCCGCACAATGTGCCTCTTGTCCTTCTGGGTGCCTCGCTGCTCTGGTTCGGCTGGATCGGCTTCAACGCCGGCGCAGAATGGCTCAACGGTCTCGCAGGCGTCGGGTTGATCGTCACCAACACGATCGGCGCCGCTTCGGCCGCGATCATCGGCTGGCTTCTCGTCGAGCGAGGCAAGGGCGGCAAGCCGACCGCCGTGGGCTCAGCCTCTGGAGCGGTCAGCGGCCTGGTCGCCATCACTCCAGCGTGCGCAGACCTGACACCCGGATGGTCGTTGCTGCTTGGGCTTCTCACGGGAATGGTCTGCTCGTTCGCCGTGGAGATGAAATTTCGTCTGGGCTTCGACGACACGCTCGACGTCGTCGGCATCCATCTCGTCGGAGGTCTTGCGGGCACTCTCTTCCTCGGGTTCTTCGCCACGGGGACGGGACTTGCGTTCGGCGGGGACATCCGTCAGCTCGTCCTTCAGGCGATCGCCGGGGGAGCAGTGCTCGTCTACAGCTTCACCCTCACCTGGGTGATCGGCGTCGTCATCGAAAAGACCGTCGGCTTCCGACTCGCGGCTGCCCAAGAAGCCGCCGGCATCGACAGTCACGTTCACGGAGAAAGCGCCTACGCGCTCGATGACGGCAGCCCGGGCACGTCAAGCAGTGCGCCGATCGATACGCTGGAGTCATGACTCGACTCGTCAGCGCCTATCGAACCACCAAAACGGAGCAGATCACCCAGGATGCCGCAGACGTCACAGAAGCGCGCACGATGATCGAGCAGGCCGTACCTGACGGCTTCGAGATCATTCAGCTCGACGTGGGCAAGACCGAGACCGGTTCGAGAGTCACGGGAATCATCAGATCAACAGAGCGCACGCCGATCGAAGCTGAAGGGGCCGACTACGAAGATGCTCTGCAGGCGTTGCGCGCGCAGATTCCAGAAGATGCTGTGGGGCTCGGCATCCTGATCGCAGACGATTAGCGACAATCAAATTGGCCCCGTCGATTCGACGGGGCCAATTTTCTCTTCGGTGGGCGATACCAGATTCGAACTGATGACCTCTTCCGTGTGAAGGAAGCGCGCTAACCAACTGCGCCAATCGCCCGCATTCCGAGGGTGCTCGGTAGCGACAATCGATACTAACCGACAAATACGTTCGAGCGCACATCGAGAGCGCCTGACTCGGCGCGACACGCGCGGGATATCTCGGTTTGAACATTCGCAGTCTTTTCGGTTACAGTTTTTGAGCACGCAGAAATGCGAGCAACGCGGATGTGGCGCAGTTGGTAGCGCATCACCTTGCCAAGGTGAGGGTCGCGAGTTCGAGTCTCGTCATCCGCTCGAGTGCTGAGGATCAGTCTCAAGGCTGGTTACGGCATGTGGGCTTACCCACACGCGGTGGCGTGGCCGAGAGGCGAGGCAGCGGCCTGCAAAGCCGTCCACACGGGTTCGAATCCCGTCGCCACCTCCAACTCAGACTCATACAGAAACACCCCGGGCGATTGGCGCAGCGGTAGCGCGCTTCCCTGACACGGAAGAGGTCACTGGTTCGAACCCAGTATCGCCCACAGACAGAACCCCCTCGGCGCGCCGAGGGGGTTCTTCAGTTTCTGCAGTGCCACGTGGCGCGTGCGGGCGACTAAGGTTGTCAGAGTCATTAATCGCCAGCCAAGGAGTGAGTACCGGTGTCAGACGGATTCGATCTGTTCCCCGACCGTTCCGTTGTCGCAATGCGCGTCAATGGTGAGCTCAAGGACCTCGCAACGACGGTCACGGACTCAGATACCGTCGAGCCGGTCGAAGTGACGTCTCCTGACGGTCTGAACATCCTTCGTCATTCGGCCGCACACGTGCTCGCTCAGGCTGTCCAGGAGATCAACCCTACGGCGAAGCTCGGCATCGGTCCCCCCATCACAGATGGCTTCTACTACGACTTTGATGTCGACGAGCCTTTCACCCCCGAAGACCTGAAGACGCTTCAGAAGCACATGGAGCGCATTGTCAAACAAGGGCAGCGCTTCGTTCGCCGAGTTGTGACCGAGGAAGAGGCGCGCGCCGAGCTCGCTGAAGAGCCGTACAAGCTCGAGCTCATCGGGCTCAAAGGCGGGAGCGCGGACGGCGATGAGAACGAGAGCGTTGAGGTCGGGGGGACAGAACTCACGATCTACGACAACGTGAACCCGAAGACGGGGGAGACCGTCTGGAAGGATCTCTGCCGCGGCCCGCACCTGCCATCGACGAAGCTGATCGGAAACGGCTTCGCGCTCATGCGAGTCGCAGCAGCTTACTGGCGAGGTTCTGAGAAGAATCCGCAGCTTCAGCGCGTCTACGGCAGTGCTTGGCCCACCAAAGACGAGCTACGCGCGTATAAGACTCGCCTTGAAGAGGCTGCGAAGCGCGATCACCGCCGACTCGGAGCAGAACTCGATCTGTTCAGCTTCCCAGACGAGATCGGCTCGGGACTCGCGGTCTTCCATCCCAAGGGCGGCATTATCCGCGCCGAGATCGAAGATTATATGCGGCAACGCCTCGTCGAGAACGACTACGAACTCGTGAACACACCCCACATCACCAAGGGACATCTGTACGAGATCAGTCAACACCTGAACTGGTACAAGGAGGGCATGTTCCCTCCCATGCATCTCGATGAGGTGCTCGACGACGAGGGAAATGTTGTCAAGCCGGGGCAGGACTACTACCTCAAGCCGATGAACTGCCCGATGCACAACCTGATCTACCGCGCGCGGGGGCGCAGTTACAGAGAGCTCCCACTCCGTCTTGCAGAATTCGGCACGGTGTACCGCTATGAGAAGAGCGGCACGCTCTCTGGGCTCACCCGGGTTCGTGGGCTGACACAGGACGATGCGCACATCTACGTCACAGATGGTCAGATCAAGTCAGAGGTCGCGAAGCAACTGACGTTCGTGCTCGAGACTCTTCGCGGATATGGGCTCGACGACTTCTATCTCGAACTCTCGACGCGCGATCCTGAAAAGTCGGTAGGGTCGGATGAGGCCTGGGAGAATGCGACGGAGACCCTCCGCCAGGTAGCGCTTGAGTCGGGCCTTGAGCTTGTGGACGATCCGGGTGGGGCCGCGTTCTACGGTCCCAAGATCTCCGTTCAGGCGCGCGACGCAATCGGCCGGACGTGGCAGCTGTCGACTGTGCAACTCGATTTCAACCAGCCAGAGCTGTTCGAGCTCGAGTACACCGCAGCCGACGGCACGCGACAGCAGCCCGCAATGATCCACAGGGCACTTCTCGGATCCATCGAGCGCTTCTTCGCGATTCTGCTCGAGCACTACGCCGGAGCTTTCCCAGTGTGGCTCTCACCGGTGCAGGTGGTCGGTATCCCCGTTGCAGAGGAGTTCGGGCCTTACCTCGACGACGTTGCGCAGCGCCTACGCAGCCGCGGAGTTCGAGTGGAGATCGACCACTCAGACGATCGCATGCAGAAGAAGATCCGGACCCATACGAAGCAGAAGGTTCCTTTTCTCCTCATCGCTGGCGAGGAGGACCGTTCGAAGGGGAGCGTGAGCTTCCGCTTCCGTGACGGTTCCCAGCTCAACGGCATCCCGATCGATGACGCTGTTGAGAAGATCGTCGCAAGCATCGAATCGCACGAGCATGTTGTAACGGCGTGGACGGAGTGAGCGTGACATCTCACGCGAAGCCTCCGATGCCCGAGAGTCCCGCGGATTTCCACCTCGCGGGAGTGCCAGATGAGTTCCAACGGCTGTGGACACCGCACCGAATGGTCTATATCAATCAGGGCGAGCCGGAGCGAGAAGACTGCCCGTTCTGTCGTGCACCTTCGATGGCTGACGACGAGTCGCTCATCGTCGCACGAGGACGCCACGCGTTCGTGCTCTGCAACCTGTTCCCCTACAACTCCGGACATCTCCTGGTGTGTCCGTACCGTCACATTTCGACGTACGATTTGGCCACTCCCGAGGAAGTTGCTGAGATCGGAGAGTTGACACAGATCGCGATGCGAGTCATCCGCTCTGTCTCGGGAAACGACGGGTTCAACCTGGGCATGAACCAAGGTGCGGTTGCGGGCGCGGGAATTGCCGCTCACCTTCACCAGCACATCGTTCCCCGTTGGGCCCAGGACGCCAACTTTCTTCCCATCATCGCCAAGACCAAGGCTCTTCCCCAGCTCCTGGGCGAGGTTCGACAGACCCTCGCGGATGCCTGGCCGGAAGCCGACACGACAGAGAATGAGCAGTCATGACTGAGGACACAACCCAGAACGAGTTCGGTTCCAACCGTGTGAAGCGAGGGCTCGCAGAAATGCTGAAGGGCGGCGTCATCATGGACGTCGTCACTCCTGAACAGGCGAGGATCGCCGAGGACGCCGGCGCGGTGGCGGTTATGGCCCTCGAACGCGTTCCCGCTGACATCCGTGCACAGGGCGGGGTCGCTCGCATGAGCGACCCAGATCTTATCGATGCAATTGTCGCCGAGGTCTCCATCCCCGTAATGGCGAAAGCACGCATCGGGCACTTCGTCGAGGCACAGGTTCTGCAGGCGCTGAACGTGGACTACATCGACGAGTCAGAGGTCCTGAGCCCGGCTGACTACGTTAATCACATCGACAAGTGGGACTTCACAGTTCCTTTCGTCTGTGGCGCGACGAACCTCGGCGAAGCGCTGCGGCGCATTAACGAGGGTGCGGCGATGATTCGTTCGAAGGGCGAAGCGGGGACAGGCGACGTCTCTGAGGCGACGAAGCACATCCGAAAGATCACATCGGAGATCCGCGCGCTGTCGGCATTGTCGAAGGACGAGCTCTATGTCGCTGCGAAGGAGTTGCAGGCCCCGTACGGGCTGGTAGCCGAGGTTGCCGCTACCGGCAAGCTCCCCGTCGTGCTGTTCACCGCGGGCGGCGTCGCCACTCCGGCCGACGCTGCGATGATGATGCAGCTCGGCGCAGACGGAGTCTTCGTCGGCTCGGGAATCTTCAAGTCCGGAAACCCAGAGCAGCGCGCAGCAGCCATCGTCAAGGCGACAACCTTCTACGATGACGCTTCAGTCGTCGCTGACGTTTCGAGAGGTCTCGGGGAGGCCATGGTGGGAATCAACGTCGCAGACCTGCCTGCTCCTCACCGTCTCGCCGAGCGTGGCTGGTAGCCCACGAGTCGGTGTCCTCGGCCTTCAGGGAGATGTGCGCGAGCATCTGCGCACGCTTGACCGTCTAGCGGTCGACGGATGCGTCGTCCGTCGACCGAACGAGGTCGCCGAGCTCGACGGGCTCATCATCCCGGGAGGCGAATCAACGGTCATCGACAAGCTGAGCAGGCTGTTCGGCCTTGCAGCGCCCATTTCAGAGGCGATCGAAAACGGGCTGCCTGTGTTCGGAACATGCGCTGGCCTCATCATGCTCGCCTCGAAGATCGAGGACGGCGTCGACGGGCAGCAGACATTCGGAGGGCTGGACGTCACCGTGCGCCGAAACGCCTTCGGCTCGCAGCTCGATTCATTCGAGACGTCCCTCCCAGTTCCCGCGCTCGGGGCGGACCCTGTTCACGCTGTCTTCATCCGTGCTCCGATCGTGAGTCACGTCGGGCCGAACGCGGAGGTGCTCGCCTCGTTGGATGACGAACGTGTCGTCGCGGTGCGCACCGGAGATGTCTTTGGCCTCTCCTTCCATCCCGAGATGGGTGATGAGCTGCGTTTCCATGAGCTCTTTGTCGCCGCTGTTCGTGACCGTACAGGCTAGACCGGCCGGTACAGGCCCTCGAGCCGCGGCTGTTCTAGAATGGTGGTACTTTTCCGAGACTCAGTGAGGGAGCACATGTCAGGTCACTCCAAGTGGGCAACGACTAAGCACAAGAAGGCGATCATCGACCAGCGGCGCGCCAAGTCCTTCGCCAAGCTCATCAAGAACATTGAAGTCGCCGCGAAGATCGGCGGCGCCGATCTTGCGGGCAACCCGACTCTTCAGGATGCCGTGCAAAAGGCGAAGAAGACCTCGGTGCCCAATGACAACATCGATCGCGCGATCAAGCGTGGAGCTGGCCTCACCGGCGAGACGATCGATTACACGACCATCATGTACGAGGGCTACGGTCCGAATGGCGTCGCGCTCCTCATCGAATGTCTCACAGACAACAAAAACCGCGCTGCAGCGGATGTCCGTACTCTGATGACTCGCAACGGCGGCACGATGGCAGATCCTGGCAGCGTCGCTTACAACTTCGCACGCAAGGGCGTCATCGTCGTACCGCAGGAAGGCACGACGGAAGACGATGTGCTCGCCGCCGTGCTGGACGCCGGCGCCGAGGAAGTCCAGGCAGAGGGCGAGTCCTTCGAGGTCATCACAGAGGCGACCGATCTCGTGCCCGCGCGCAGTGCTCTGCAGGAGGCTGGAATCGACTACGACTCGGCTGACGTCGCCTTCGTTCCGAACATTAAGGTCGAAATCGATGCGGACACTGCTCGAAAGGTCTTCAAGCTCATCGACGCGCTGGACGACTCGGACGACGTCCAGAACGTGTACAGCAATTTGGATCTGACTCCCGAAGTACAGGCCCAGCTTGAGGAAGACGACGACTGACGCGTGAACCTGCGTGTGCTCGGCATCGACCCGGGGCTGACGCGGTGCGGCATCGGCATTGTCGAGGTGCGTCCGAACCGAGAAGCGACGCTTGTGCACTTCGGAGTCATCCGGAGTTCACCGGATTCACCGGTCGAGAAGCGTCTGGTCACAATTGCGCAGGGGATCGACGCGATTCTCGACGAGTATCTTCCGCACGCGGTCGCTGTCGAGCGCGTCTTCGCACAGCACAATCTACGCAGTGTGATGGGCACCGCGCAGGTGAGCGGTATCGCACTCGCGGCCGCTGCACGTCGGGATCTCAGAGTGGGGCATCACACCCCGTCTGAGGTCAAAGCTGCGATCACCGGATACGGCGCCGCGGATAAACAGCAGGTCGCCTTTATGGTCGCTCGCGTCCTGAGACTTGCCTCTCCTCCGACTCCGGCGGACGCAGCGGATGCTCTTGCTCTGGCTCTCTGCCATGCATGGCGACGAGGCAGTTCGCTCAGTGGCAGCGGTTCCCCCGCTTCGACGCCGGCTCAACGAGCATGGCTTGAAGCAGAGAAGTCCGCTCGACGCGGTCGTTGACAGCGAGCCTCCCGACGACGTCTTACGTGCCGCATAGGCTGGGGTCGTGATCTCATCTGTACGTGGCCCAGTCTTATCCGCCAAGGGCGGCAACGTCGTCGTCGAAGTTGGCGGTGTCGGACTCGCTGTTCAGGTGACGCCCGAGCACGCCCTCGCGCTGCGCGTCGGCGACACAGCGTTTATCCACACGAGTCTGATCGTGCGCGAAGACGCTTTAAGCCTCTTCGGCTTCGAGACTTCCGAACAGCTGGAGATCTTCCACCTTCTGCTGAGCGTCAACGGAGTCGGTCCGAAGTCAGCGCTCGGAGTCCTCTCAACGCTGGGCCCTGGCCAAGTTGCCGCAGCGGTCGAGAACGAAGACGACAAGGCTTTTCGGAAGGTGAGCGGAATCGGGCCAAAAACCGCGAAGCTGATCATCGTCTCCCTCGCGGGCAAAGTGACCGGACTCATCGAACACAGCGAGGAAACACCGAACGTCGCCCCGGGCGCAGGAAACGATGTGACGGCAGCGCTCACGAGCCTCGGGTGGCCTGAGCGTACTGCTGAGACAGCGGTTGCAGATATTCTTTCCGCGCAACCCGATATGGCAGACGCTCCCGTGCAGACCTTGCTGCGTCTTGCACTTGCCCAGCTCGGGCCCGCTGCGTCGAAGGGAGGTCGTCAGTGACGGAAGAAGAGATTACGGCTTCCGAGGCTCTGTCCGAGGCCGAGCTCGCGTTCGAAGGCGCACTTCGGCCTCAGAATCTCGACGAGTTCGTGGGCCAGCCTAAGGTGCGAGGGCAGCTGGAGTTGCTCCTCAAAGCTGCGAATCTCCAAGAGAGAACCCCCGATCACATCCTTCTCGCTGGTCCTCCCGGGCTCGGTAAGACCACCCTCGCCATGATTGTGGCGCACGAGTCGGGACAACCTCTCCGGATGTCGAGCGGCCCCGCAATCCAGCATGCCGGCGACCTTGCCGCCGTCCTGTCGAGTCTCGTACCGGGGGAGGTTCTCTTCATCGATGAGATCCACCGAATGGCACGATCGGCCGAGGAGATGCTCTACCTCGCTATGGAGGACTTCCGCATCGACATCATGGTTGGAAAGGGGCCCGGAGCCGCGTCAGTTCCTCTCGATCTCGCGCCGTTCACGCTCGTCGGTGCAACGACGCGATCGGGTCTCCTGCCCAACCCCCTCCGCGACAGATTCGGGTTCACGGCGCATCTCGAGTTCTACGACGCCGAGGATCTGGAGAAGGTGATCGCGCGAGCGGCTCGCATGCTCGAGTTCGACATTGACACTCGTGCTGTCTCAGAGATCGCAGGGCGCTGCCGCGGCACTCCTCGAATCGCCAATCGTCTCCTTCGACGGGTGCGCGACTACGCGCTCGTGCATGAAACAAGGGGAGACGTGGATGCAGTGCAGGCGGCGCTCGAACTCTACGACGTCGACGCTCTGGGCCTCGACCGTCTCGACCGCGCCGTGATGAATACGCTCCTCACTCGTTTCAACGGCGGCCCGGTCGGGCTCAGCACACTTGCTGTCTCCGTCGGTGAGGAAGCGGAAACGGTCGAAAGCGTCGTGGAACCATTCCTTGTTCGCATCGGTCTGATCGCTCGTACACCCCGAGGACGAGTCGCCACCGATATCGCGTACCAGCACTTCGGCGTAGCGCGTGCACAGGAGTCGCTACCGATCGATACCCTATAATCGACTCTGGCCCACCGGTCGCCCCAACCCAAGCGGTGTTTAGCCGCGGAAAGCCGTGCATTTATATGGACCCCTTAACTATCGGCATGCTGGTCATCCTGGCTGTCCTGATCTTCTTCATGTTCCGCAACAGCAAGAAGCGGAAAGCAGAGCAAGAGGAGATGCGAGCCAAGATGGTCCCCGGCGCCGAGGTGATGACGAACTTCGGGCTCTTCGGCACCATCCTGTCGATCGATGAAGACGACAACAAGGTGGAGCTGCAGGCGGGGGAGGGCACCGTCCTGACTCTTCACCGTCAGGCGATCGCGCGCGTCGTCGAGGCTGAAGAAACTGTCGAGGAAGAGCCCGTAGCAGACGACGTCGAAGAGGCGTCGGCGGACGACGACAACAAGAACGACAACGCGTAGTCCTCTCGTGAGGCCCTCTCGTGCCTCCGGAGAAGAAAGCTGAGAACACAGGTGTCCCCTCGCTCCACCCCGTCGCGTCAGGCGACCAGATCCCTCTCCTGGCTCGGATTCATCTTCATCGTCCTCATCGGCGTGCTCGTCGGCGGTGTTCTCTGGGGAGGAGCATCCTACGTTCCGAAACTCGCCCTCGACCTTGAGGGCGGAACGCAGATCATCCTTGAGGCGCAGGTCGAAGACAGCTCGACAGTTTCGCAGGAGCAACTCGATCAAGCTGTGTCGATCATCCGTCAGCGCGTCAACGCGTCCGGTGTGACTGAGGCGGAAGTGACCACCGAGGGCGGTCGCAACATCGTCGTCGCCATCCCTGGTGTCGCTGATCAGGAGACTCGGGATCGCGTCACGGCTACCGCAAAGCTGTCGTTCCGCCCCGTCATCATGGCTGGTGAGCCATCGAACGAGTTCGTGGGAGAAGACGGGCAATCCACTCCGTATCCGTCACCAGCGCCGACCGTACCGAACGAGCCAACCGCGAAGCCGACAGACGCGAGCGATGACAGCTGGATCACTGAGAAGCTGCAGCAGGAGTACCAGGCGTTCGATTGCGACGCGGAGCACGATGGGGCCAACGCGCCAGCCGATCAGCCCCTCATCGCCTGCGAGGCGGACGGCACCGTGAAGTATATTCTCGGTCCCGTTGAGGTGGAAGGCGCGAACATCAGCGATGCAACCGCCGGTATGGAGACGACTCAGACTGGCGCCACGACGGGTCAATGGGTCGTCAACCTCGAGTTCAACAAGGTCGGAGCGAAGAGCTTCGCCGATGTGACCTCCCGTCTCACTGGCAAAGAACCGCCGAAGAACCAGTTTGCGATCGTCCTTGACGGCGAGGTCATCTCAGCACCTCGCTCCATGGCCGTCATCTCCGACGGCAAGGCACAGATCAGCGGAAACTTCACGGAGGACTCCGCCAAAGCCCTCGCTGATCAGCTGAAGTACGGTGCTCTCCCGATTAACTTCAAGGAGATCAGTTCGAATCAGATCTCGGCGACCCTCGGCTCGGCTCAGCTCGAAATCGGGTTCATCACCGGACTCATCGGTCTGCTTCTCGTCGTGATCTACACGCTCTTCCAATACCGACTGCTCGGCTTCGTGACGATCTTCTCGCTTATTATCGCCGGGGCACTGACGTATCTGGTGATCGCCATTCTGTCGTGGAGGGAGGGATATCGGCTCTCCATGGCAGGAATCGCCGGTCTGATCGTCGCCATCGGTTTCACCGTCGACTCATTCATCGTCTACTTCGAGCGAATACGTGACGAACTGCGTGATGGCCGTGGTCTCGAGTCAGCTGTCGAGGCCGGCTGGAAGCGCGCACGACGCACGATCTACTCTGCGAAGGGCATCAACCTTCTCGCGGCAGTGGTCCTCTACGTGCTCGCAGTCGGCAACGTTCGCGGATTCGCGTTCACTCTTGGCGTCACAACCATCATCGACGTCCTCATCGTCGTCGTATTCACGCACCCCATGCTCCAGCTGCTCGCACAGACACGGTTCTTCTCCAGCGGACATCCGCTCTCGGGGCTCGATCCTGAAGCGCTCGGGGCGGTGTACCGCGGTCGCGCGCAGTTCCGAACACCTGTTGCGGCAAAGCGCAGCAAGATCGCGTCATCCAGCAAGGAAGCGCAGAAGCGGCAGACGATCGCCGAGCGCAAACGGGCCGAGCTCTCATCAGCCGGTTCGAAGAACGAGGAGAAGGATTCCTAATGGCCAGCTTCGTTCGTTTCGGAAACGATCTCTACACGGGAAAGCGCTCCGTCAACTTCGTTGGGAACCGTCGTGTCTGGTTCACCGTGGCAGCTTTGCTCGTGATCGCATCGATTGTCGTCCCATTCATCAAGGGCGGCTTCAACTTCGGGATCGAATTCACCGGAGGCTCGCAGTTCACGATCTCCAACGCGAAGACAACCGACCAGAAGCCCGGTACGGATGCCGTGGCTGAGGTGGTCCCTGACGCGGTCGCGCGCGTCGTCGTCGTTGGCGACGCCGGCATCCGCATTCAGACCGATCAGCTCACGCCTGCCGAGACGGTCGAGCTCACTCAGAGACTTGCAGATGCGTACGGCGTCAAGAAGGAAGACGTTAACACCAACTTCGTGGGCGCCACGTGGGGGAGCGACGTCACCAAGATGTCGCTCACAGCACTCGTCATCTTCCTCGTCCTCACGTTCATCATCATGGCGCTCTACTTCCGGACCTGGAAGATGTCCGCTGCAGCGATCATCACCCTGTTCGATGTGCTCATCATCACACTGGGTGTTTACGCTGCATCCGGCTTCGAGATCACGCCAGCTGCAGTGATCGGATTCCTGACGATCTTGGGCTACTCCCTGTACGACACGGTGGTTGTGTTCGACAAGATCCGCGAGAACACCCACGAAGATGGAGAGGACTCTCCGCGCACGTTTGCCGAGTCCGTGAACCTCGCGGTCAACCAAACGCTCGTGCGCTCGATCAATACGTCAGTCGTCGCGGCGCTGCCTGTCGCCGCGATTCTCGTTCTCGGTGATTTCGTACTCGGCGCAGACACGCTCCGCGACATCTCGCTTTCACTCTTCGTCGGCATCCTCGTCGCGACGTACTCGACAATCTTCGTGGGGGCGCCACTCTATGCGCTGTTCCGCCAGAATGAACCGGACATCAAGCGTCGAGACCAGCGTGTCCTCGCCGCGCGCGAGAAGGCTCAGAAGGCGGCGTCGGTCAGCTAGTCTGCGCTCAGGGCAGTATCCTTGAGAGTTCAGGGAGGTGTTCCGCAGATGACAGAGGCGACTTCGACGCAGTCCGCGTCCCTTAGGCGGCTTGTACCGCGGATCTTCTCACGCGCTCAGCCCGTGGGAGCAGTCGACCGACTCATCAGAACGGTGAGGATGCACCAGCCGAAGGCTGATGTCTCCATCATCGAGCGCGCATACGCCGTCGCGGAACATGCCCACCGGGAACAGAAGCGACGCAGTGGTGAGCCATACATCACTCATCCGGTTGCCGTCGCTCAGATCCTCGCCGACCTCGGCATCGGGTCGAAGACGATCGCCGCAGCACTCCTCCACGACACCGTCGAAGACACGGAGTACACACTCGACGAGCTTCGAGCAGAGTTTGGCGATGAGATCGCCATGCTTGTCGACGGGGTCACCAAGCTCGACAAGGTGAAGTACGGCGAAGCCGCTCAGGCAGAGACCGTCCGCAAAATGATCGTCGCGATGTCGAAGGACATCCGCGTCCTCATCATCAAGCTCGCGGACCGTCTGCACAACGCGCGCACCTGGGGCTTCATGCCCCCGGAGAAGGCCGCGAAGAAGGCGACTGAGACACTCGAGATCTACGCTCCACTCGCGCACCGGCTCGGCATTCAGGCGATTAAGTGGGAGCTCGAGGACCTCTCGTTCGCCGTGCTGCAGCCCAAGATCTACGCAGAGATCGAAAGCCTCGTCAAGCAGCGCACTCCCAAGCGCGAACAGTTTATCCAGAAAGTCATCGATGCGATCAACGATGACCTCAAGGCGCAGAAGATCCGGGGCAAGGTCGTCGGGCGACCGAAGCAGTACTACTCGATTTATCAGAAGATGGTCGTGCGTGGTCGCGACTTCGACGACATCTATGATCTGGTCGGCATACGCGTACTCGTGAACACGGTGCGCGATTGCTACGCAGTGCTCGGCGCAATTCACGCTCGCTGGACGCCGATTCCCGGTCGTTTCAAAGACTACATCGCCACTCCGAAGTTCAATCTCTATCAGTCGCTCCACACGACCGTGATCGGGCCCGAGGGCAAGTCAGTAGAGATTCAGATCCGCACCCATGAAATGCACCAGCACGCCGAATACGGTGTAGCTGCGCATTGGAAGTACAAAGAACGGATGAACGGGGGAAAGGGCACCGGCCCGTCCTCCGAGACAGATCTCGCCTGGCTCGCCCATATCTCAGATTGGCAGGCCGAGACAGCCGATCCGAGTGAGTTCTTGGATTCGCTTCGCTTCGAGATCGGCGCGAAGGAAGTTTATGTCTTCACACCGAAAGGCCGCGTCATCGGGCTCCCGTCGGGGGCGACACCCGTCGACTTCGCCTACGCGGTGCATACCGAGGTAGGGCACCGCACAATGGGGGCGCGAGTCAACGGCCGTCTCGTGCCGCTCGAAACCGCTCTGGCGAGCGGCGACGTCGTCGAAGTCTTCACCTCGAAAAACCCCGATTCAGGGCCGAGTCAGGACTGGCTCACGTTCGTCAAGAGTCCCCGGGCGCGCAACAAGATCCGTCAGTGGTTCACAAAGGAGCGACGAGACGAAGCCATCGAGCAAGGCAAGGACGCGATCGCGCGAGCGCTGCGCAAGCAAAGCCTTCCGCTACAGCAGATGGATTCGCTCAGCGAAGTCGCGTCGCAACTCCACTACAACGACGTGTCAGCGCTGTATGCGGCGGTCGGCGAGGGGCACGTGTCAACCCAGTCGGTACTCGAAAAGGTCTCCGCAATCGTGCACGGAGATGCTGAATCCGAGCACACAGTTATCGACATTCCAGCAACCGGACGCCCGCGATCGCGCCAGACAAGCAGTGATTCGGGCGTCCTCGTCCGTGGCGCACCCGATATTCTCGTCAAGCTGGCGAAGTGCTGCACTCCTGTCCCGGGAGACGAGATCGTCGGGTTCATCACTCGGGGTTCCGGCGTATCAGTCCACCGCTCGGACTGTCACAACGTGCAATCGCTGCTCAAGGAACCCGAACGTATGATCGACGTCGAGTGGGCTCCAACGTCCAAGGGGCTCTTCCTCGTGAACATCCAGGTGGAAGCACTGGACCGCGCGGCACTCCTCTCAGACATCACCAGGGTGCTGAGCGAACATCACGTCAATATCCTCTCTGCGAGCGTTTCGACCTCGAATGCACGGCTCGCCATCAGCCGTTTCGTCTTCGAGATGGGAGACACGACTCATCTCGAACGAGTGTTGAACGCCGTCCGGCGTGTGGAGGCCGTCTACGACGTCTACCGGGTGAAGAGCGGCTAGCCGAAGAGCGGTACGCTCGGCATCTGACAGCCATCGGAGGCATATCCCTCGATCTCACACAGCCATGCGACGCCCTGCGCTTTGCCAGGCCGCTGCGATGCGGCTGCGAGCTCGTGTCGAGCATTGCGGATTCGCGAGACGTCTCCTTCGCAGAGTGAGATCACGAGTGACGCATCGCCAGCACGGCGAGTAGGGTCCATCGCCAGGTCGAGGATCGTGCGCAGACGAGTCGTCGCACCGAGCTTCGCGGTGGAGATCGAAACGATCTCACGAGACGTCAACCGTATCTCTCGCGTGCGTATCCCCTCACGCAGACTTCCGCCCGTCCTGCGCCCGATCTCGCACACTTCAAGTGGTGCTTGCACGCGCGTGCAGGCACCATGAGCCCACGCGGCAGTGCGTCCGACGACGACGGCCCCGCGCGGGACCGATCTCTCCAGCGCTTGGAGCCTCAATTCCAAACCGTCAGGTTCGTCGACAGGAGCGAACCCGTCGAAGATGCTCCAGAGCATACCGTCGAGTCGCGCAGCGCTGAGCAGTGCGAGCGGAAGGTCCGACTCGCGGAGGACAGTAGGGATCAGGCGCCTCATGCCTCCATATTGCCGACTTCAACCGGGTCTCAGACGGCGAGAAGACGGTTCTGTGGAGTACCGTTCACGGTACCGAGGATGTGGACAAACCCTAGTCGACGACGTTCAGCCACTCTCGCTGAGTCTTGAGGGCTTCCTCCGCTTCCGCGGCGCGACGCTCATCGCCCTTCTCCCGCGCTTCGGCAGCTTCGCGCTCGAGCTTCGCGATCGACTCGTGGAGTTGCGATGCGAGTCCTTCAGTGCGAGCGATCTTGTCCGGGTTGTTCTTGTGCCACGCTTCCTCGTCGCGTCTGCGCACGGACTGCTCGACCTTGCGCAGGCGTTCTTCAACGCTTTTGACCTTGTCGCGGGGCACTCGGCCGATCTCGTCCCAGCGCCGCTGGACTGATGCCAAAGCGGCCTTCGCCTTATCCAGATCGGTCTCATTCAGGATCGGCTCTGCTTCATCAAGGAGAGCAAGCTTCTGTGTCAGGTTCTCCTGATACTCCGCCTCGTCCCGCGCATCCAGTTCAGCCTTTGCAGCGTAGATCTCATCACCTGCGGCTTTGAAGCGGGCCCACAGCGCATCATCCTGTTTGCGACCGGCGCGACCGGCACGCTTCCACTCGTCAAGCAAACGACGGTACCCGGGAATTCCATCGACCCCGCGCGGAATGAGCTCCTGCGCCTGCTCGATGAGCGCCTGCTTGCGCTGCTTCGCCTCGCGGTGTTGAGCGTCGAGCTGTGCAAAGAAAGCACGACGCTCCTGCTCGATGTGAGTGCGAGCTGTGCGGAACCTCTTCCAGAGCGCGTTCGCCTGCCCCTTCGGCAATCGCGGACCTTCCTGCTGGTGGGCCTGCCACTGAGCGAACAGTTCGTTCACTTGCGCCGTCATCTGCTTCCACTGAACGCGCGCCGGGTCCTGCGAAGCAAGCTGTTCGATCGACTCAACGATGCCCGTACGGTGGGCGATCGCCTGATCGAGAGCCTGCTTCGCTTCCTCCTGCTGCTGTTCGCTGAGTTCGTCCACGGTCGTGTCGAGTGCGTCGACGCGTGAGCGGAGAGCAGCGATGTCTCCCACAGCATTCGGCTCGCGCAGAGTCTCCTGAAGCGACGCAACGGCCTTCGCGATATCAGCGGCCGGGGCACCTCTCTTGGCGCGCTGCTCAAGGAGCGTCACCTGCCCCTCGAGGTCAACGTACTTGCGCTCAAAGTAGGCGAGCGCTTCCTCCGGCGTCCCGTCGGGGAACTGACCGACCTCGCGCCAGCTTTCTCCTTCTCGCACGAACACCGTTCCGGTCTCGTCTGCGCGACCCCACGGCTGCTCTTGTGTCTCTGTCACGTGCCTCTACCTTGTTGTGTGAATACGGCCGCCGGGGCGGCCTCGAAAGACTGGTCTCCCAGACTATTATGCGGGGCGCAGCAGCGCCGATGGTCTCTATTCAACCGTTATGCCGGAGATGATCGTCTCGACCGCGGGAGGACCATCGGCCGAACCGTCCGCGGTTCCCTTGGAGATGACCTCCTTCTTGAGGTCGTCAAGTCCGCTGGTCACCGTGCCGAGAACCGTGTAACCACCCGCTTGGTCTGACGGAATCGTCGTGTCCTCGTAGACGATGAAGAACTGGCTGCCCATGCTCTCGCCGTTATTGCCCTGCCGGGCCATCGCGATAGTTCCGGCGGGGTAGACATCGTCGTCTGGAGCGTTCTCAATGGGACCCCACGAGTATCCCGGCCCGCCGCTGCCGTCGCCGTTGGGGTCCCCGCACTGGAGCACTCCGAATCCCTCAGACGTTGTCAGGCGATGGCAAGACAGATCGGCGTAGAAGTTCTCTTGGCTCAGGTAGACGAAGTTCGAGACTCCCTGAGGTGCTGCTTTGCCGTCGAGGCTGATGCCGAGGGGGATGCCGTTGATCGTCAGTGTCCCCGTCCACTCGCGGTCTTCGGCCAGCGACGCATCAGGCAGAGAGTACTTCTGCGCGGTTGCGGAGGGCGACGGCGCTGCTTCAGGGCTGCCGGGGCCGCCAGTGAAATAGAAGACCTGGGCGAACGATGCACCGACGGCAACGAGTACGACGAGAACCCCGGCGATCCAGTTATCCCGAATCCGCCGCTTTCTCCGGTGCTCGTGCACCGTCTGCCGCGCCTGGTAGGCCCGCAGGCGTGCTCGATCGCGACGCACTCTCTTCTCGTCGTTCTTGCTTGACGCCACAGATTCCTCCAGTGTGATGGCCGACGCCCGATTGCGCGGTCCGTCGTCGCGTTTGAATCTGCGACGATTCCCCCAAGAACTTTACGGGGAGGCGGGCGCAGGGTGCAAAGGCACGCTGACGCACACTGTCAGGGTCTGCGGATAACCTGTCGACATGGCCAAGAGCGGTGCGCCCTATCAGCAGTCGAACGTTCCCCTCGCCGTCCGCATGCGCCCGCGCAGTCTCGACGAGGTTGCGGGACAGAGACATCTGCTCGCCCCGGGCTCTCCGCTGGTTTCACTGGCCAGCGACACAGGAGGTACGACGGGCTCTGTCTCCGTCATCCTCTGGGGCCCTCCTGGCACTGGGAAGACTACGATCGCGCAAGCCATAGCGAAATCATCTGGGCGGCGCTTCGTCGAGCTCTCAGCCGTGACGGCAGGCGTCAAGGATGTCCGTCGAGTCATGGAGGAGGCGCTGAACAGTCGCGATCTCTATGGGCTGTCGACGGTGCTCTTTCTCGACGAGATCCACCGTTTCACAAAGGCTCAGCAAGATGCTCTTCTTCCTGGGGTAGAGAACGGGTGGGTAATCCTCGTCGCTGCGACCACGGAGAACCCGTCGTTCTCCGTGATCTCTCCTCTGCTCTCTCGCTCGCTGTTGCTCACCCTCGAACAGCTGACCGATGATGACCTTCGCGTACTCCTCGATCGCGCCGTCGCGGATGAGCGAGGCCTCGGGGGCGCGGTGGCGCTCGACGACGAGGCGCGAGACGCCATCGTCCGCCTCGCATCGGGCGATGCTCGGCGGGCACTCACCGCGCTCGAGGCAGCTGCAGTCTCCGCATCGGCAGAATCGGATGCACCCGTCATCACCGCAGAAATCGTCGCCTCTGCCGTCGATCGAGCTCTGCTGCGGTACGACAAGAACGGAGATGAGCACTACGACGTCATCAGCGCATTCATCAAATCCATCAGAGGCTCCGATCCAGATGCCGCACTGCATTATCTCGCACGCATGATCGAGGCGGGGGAGGACCCTCGGTTCATCGCCCGCCGAGTCATCATCTCTGCTGCCGAGGACATCGGCATGGCTGATCCTCAGGCGCTGCAGGTCGCGGTCTCGGCGGCTCAGGCGGTGCAGCTAATCGGCATGCCCGAGGGGCGCATTCCGCTCGCCGAGGCCGTGGTCTATCTTGCGACGGCTGCCAAGTCGAACGCGGCGTACATGGGAATCAACCAAGCGATCTCGGACGTCAAGTCCGGCAGAATCGGCCGAGTTCCGCGTCATCTTCGTGATTCTCATTACCCTGGCGCGAAACGACTCGGGCACGGTGCGGGCTACGTGTATCCGCACGATGCGGAGCTCGGAGTCGCAGAGCAGCAGTATCTTCCGGATGAGCTGCGGGAAGTCCGGTATTATCGGCCCACGCAGCATGGGAATGAACGGGATGTCTCGTCCCGACTGTCGAAGCTTCTCCGCATTGTGCGCGGCAACAAGAACCACTGAGCGCATGATAAGATAGCCGATGGCCTGTTCCTGATGATCACGTGCGGCTGCGTCTTCATCACTCGGTCGGGTGTCACTCTGTAGCCGAGTGCCCCAAGGCCAATCCCTCTGCCCTGCCGTGCGCTCGCGCGCGCATGCAAAGCACTGTTAGAGAATTTCAATCGAAAGGACATCGTGTCGAACACGTCCCGTTCAAAGACGCGTCTCTCGCGCGCCCTCGGCGTAGCACTGACCCCGAAGGCCGCTCGCTACATGGAGAAGCGTCCCTACGCTCCCGGTGAGCACGGCCGCACCAAGCGCAAAGCTGACTCAGACTACGCAGTCCGCCTCCGCGAAAAGCAGCGTCTCCGCGCCCAGTACGGTATCCGCGAGAAGCAGCTCAAGATCGCCTTCGAGGAAGCCCGTCGCCGCAAGGGCCTGACGGGTGAGAACCTCGTCGAGATCCTCGAAACCCGTCTCGACGCCCTCGTTCTGCGCGCTGGATTCGCGCGCACGACGGCGCAGGCACGCCAGATGGTCGTGCACCGCCACATTCTCGTCGACGGCCAGATCGTCGACCGTCCTTCCTTCCGCGTCAAGGAGGGGCAGCTCATCCACGTCAAGACCCGCAGCGAGTCCAGCGATCTCTTCCAGGTCGCCGCCGCTGGTGGCCACGCGGAGGTCCTCCCGAAGGTTCCCGGCTACCTCGAGGTCGAGCTCGACAAGCTTCAGGCTCGTCTCGTTCGCGCCCCGAAGCGTGCCGAGATTCCTGTCACTTGTGAGGTTCAGCTCGTCGTCGAGTACTACTCGGGTCGCTGATTTCATTTTCAGTCGAGAGGGTCACGGGAAACCGTGGCCCTCTTGCTGTTTCCGCTCCGGACGGTCGAAGCCACCGGGTAGGATTGTCGATGGCTTACGCACTTCCCGAGGAGATGAACATGAAGAACCTGCTGTTGCTTGTCGTGGGCATCGCGACAGGTTTCGTCGTGGCGCACAAGGTGAACAGAACCAAGCGAGGAAGCGAGTTCTTTGCTGACGTCGACGCAAAGCTGCGCGAGTTTACCGACACCGTCGCAGAGTCCTATCGGGAACGCGAGAAGGAGCTGCGCAGCACCATCGACTCTCTCGTCGAAGACGCGGAAGCGGCGATCGGCGACCTCAACAAGCGCTGAGCGCTTCCAACACCAGATACGAACGAACGGACATATGAAGACTGCGGATATCCGTCAACGTTGGCTTGATTTCTTCGGGGAGCGTGGGCACACGGTCGTCCCCAGCGCCTCTCTTGTGAGCGAAGACCCCACGGTGATGTTCACGATCGCCGGCATGGTTCCGTTCATCCCGTATCTGACAGGCCTGATTCCCGCACCGTATCCGCGTGCGACGAGCGTCCAGAAGTGCATCCGCACGAATGACATCGAAGAGGTCGGGAAGACACCACGCCATGGCACCTTCTTCCAGATGAACGGGAATTTCTCGTTCGGTGACTATTTCAAGAAGGAGGCCATAGGGTTTGCGTGGGAGCTTCTGACAACTCCTGAAGCCGACGGCGGTTACGGCTTCGACGACAAGGATCTCTGGGTCACCGTCTATAAGGACGACGACGAAGCCATCTCGCTCTGGAAGACCATCGCCGGTCTGCCTGACGAGCGCATCCAGCGACTCGATAAGGACACCAACTACTGGTCAACCGGCCATCCAGGACCGGCAGGGCCATGCTCCGAGATCTTCTTTGACCGCGGCCCGAGCTACGGCATCGACGGAGGTCCAGCCACGGACGATGATCGCTACGTCGAGATCTGGAATCTCGTGTTCATGCAGTACGCGATCGAGAATGTCCGCAGCAAGACCGAATTCGATATCGTCGGCGAACTGCCCTCGAAGAACATCGACACCGGCATGGGCCTTGAGCGTGTGGCCTTCCTCAAGCAGGGCGTCGAGAACATGTACGAAATCGATCAGGTTCGTCCCGTTCTGGATCGCGCCGCCGAGCTATCGGGCCGTCGCTATGGCGCGGACCACGAAGATGACGTCCGCATGCGCGTCATCGCTGACCACGTCCGATCCTCACTCATGCTCATGAGCGATGGGGTGACGCCGTCCAACGAGGGGCGGGGGTACATTCTGCGTCGCCTCCTCCGCCGCAGCGTCCGAGCCATGCGGCTGCTCGGAGTCGACGGAGCCACATTCCCTGAGCTCTTCACAGCGTCAAGAGACGCGATGAGCCCCTCCTATCCAGAGGTAGAGCGTGACTTCGCACGCATCTCCCAGGCCGCGTATGGCGAGGAGGAGACGTTCCTCCGCACGCTCGCCGCTGGCACGACGATCCTCGACCTCGCCGTCGACAATTCGAAGAAGGCCGGAAACGATGTTCTCGCGGGCGATACCGCGTTCCTCCTTCACGACACGTACGGGTTCCCGATCGATCTGACGCTGGAGATCGCCGATGAAGCGGGGCTTCGGGTCGATCGGTCGGCGTTCGACACTCTCATGGCAGAGCAGAAGCAGCGCGCCAAGGCGGATGCCAAGAACAAGAAGTCACACGTCGCGGATCTCAGCGTCTACAGCACATTCCGCGCCCTCGGAGAGACGCACTTCACCGGGTATACAGAGCTCACGACGGAGTCACGAGTTCTCGGTATCATCGTCGATGGCGCGCCCGTCACGTTCGCATCGGAGGGGCAGAAAGCCGAGGTCATACTCGCAGAGACGGCACTCTACGCAGAGTCTGGCGGGCAGGATGCCGACAAGGGGCAGATCGTCGGCGACGGCTTCGAGCTCACGGTGCTCGACGTGCAGCGCCCCGTGAAAGGCCTCATCAGCCACACTGTCTCGGTTGCCAGCGGAGTGGTTTCGGTGGATGCCACGGCAACGACGATCGTCGATGGCGACTACCGCCGCGGCGCCCGTCAGGCTCACTCGGGAACGCACGTGATCCATGCCGCGCTCCGGCAGATCCTCGGCCCCAACGCTCATCAGTCCGGTTCCTATAACAAAGCGGGGTATCTGCGTCTCGATTTCTCGTGGAACCAGTCGCTTTCTCGCGAGACTCTGACAGAGATCGAGGAGATCTCGAACAACGCGATCCGAGACAACCTCGAGGTCGTCACCCGAGAGATGCCACTCGACGAGGCGAAAGAACTTGGTGCGATGGCTCTGTTCGGTGAGAAGTACGGCGACGTCGTGCGTGTCGTCGACATCGGCGGCCCATGGTCGAGAGAGCTCTGCGCCGGGACACACGTCGCGACGAGCTCCGAGATCGGAATGATCAACCTTGTCAACGAATCCTCAGTGGGTTCCACGAACCGCCGTGTCGAGTCACTCGTCGGCCTCGAGGCTTTCGAAGACCTCGCGGCTGAGCGTGCCATCGTACGGGAACTGACAAGCTCTTTGAAGACTCCCCGCGAGCAGCTGCCAGCTCGCATCGCGGATCTCGTCGCCGGCCTCAAGCAGGCCGAAAAGAAGATCAAGGAGTACGAGGCGCGTGCTCTTGCAGAGCGAGTTCCATCCCTGGTGGACAAGGCTAACCGCGTCGGCGGCTATCGCGTTGTCGCCGAGTCCCTGGGAGAGGCCGCCTCCGCAGACGACCTCCGAAGCCTTGTGATGTCCGTTCGCGATCGTCTCGGGTCGGAACCGGCGGTCGTCGCACTCGCGGGGGCTGTCTCTGGGCGCCCCGTCATCATTGTGGCGACGAACGCAGCGGCTCGTGACGCCGGTGCACGTGCGGGGCAGCTTGTGCGCACCGCGGCATCCGTCCTCGGCGGCGGCGGAGGCGGCAAGGACGATCTCGCTCAGGGTGGCGGTCAGGAAGTCTCAGCCATCCCCTCCGCTCTCAGTGCCGTAATCGACGGCCTTAAAGGCTGACCTGTGACCGGATTCCGCACCGGTGTGCGCATTGGAATTGATGTCGGCAAGGCCCGCATTGGCGTCTCGAGGTCGGACCTCCACGGCATGCTCGCGACCCCTGTCGAGACAGTGGCTCGTGATCACTCGGGCGATGCCGACCTCGCACGCTTGCGCGCCATCATCGACGAGGCGGACGCATTTGAGGTCATTGTCGGCCTGCCGCTGTCCTTATCGGGAGCGCACACTCCATCGACAGACGATGCCGTGGACTTCGCAACCCGACTCGCTGATCGAATCGACACTCCCGTGCGTCTCGTCGACGAGAGGCTGTCGACCGTCTCGGCTCACTCGGCGCTTCACAGTTCCGGACGCACCCACAAAGGTTCACGTAAGATCGTTGACCAAGTTGCCGCAGTAATCATTCTCCAGCATGCTATGGATGCCGAGAAGACAACCCTGACTCCACCCGGAACCCTGGTGGAGTCGCCCCCTGAATTGTGAGCACAAATGCCTTCCGACCCCACTGGCCCTGACTCAAGCCCCGATCCTCTCGACCATCTGTCCAACGACTCTGAAGGTGGCGACCGCCCACTCTCGCGTCGAGAGCGACGCGAACGCGAGCGCGCTCAGTCCAGTGAAAGCTCGGCAGTCGATGCTGACACCGCCGCGTCCGCAACTGGTGATGCGGTTCGTCATCGAGCAGAGCGCGACACCTCGGCGAGCTCCTCCTCCGAGCGCAATCCCGTCACGTCCAGCCTCGATGCTCTTCTCATCGAAGCGGCGGGGGAGGACCGTTCGGCTCGTCGTCGGCGCCTGAGCCCAGAGGACAAACCTCGCCGCAACGTCAAGAGCATCGTGCTCTGGACGCTGCTTCCGCTCATCGTCATCGGCGCGATCATCGCGAGCGGGTTCTATGTGTGGCAGACCTTCGAACCTCAGATTCGCTCAGTCATGGGCTGGCAGGAGCCCATCGACTACGAGGGAAGCGGGTCCGGCGAGGTACTCGTCGTCATCGCAGAAGGAGACTCAGGGTCCGACATCGCGGCCACGTTGAAGGAATCTGGCGTCACGAAGACGTCAGAGGCCTTCTACAAGCTGCTCCTGACCCAGGAGCCTGAGCCGACTTTCCAGCCGGGGACGTACTCACTCAAGAAGAAGATGAGCGCGCAGTCGGCGCTGAACGCGCTTCTCGACCCCGACAATAAGGTGGAGCGTACTGCTGTCATTCCCGAAGGGCTCACCGGCGAGAGCATCCTGCAGCGACTGAGCGATGCCACAGAGATCTCTCTCGACGATTTACGCGCCGCTGCCGAGAAGCCCACTGACTTCGGCATCCCTGAATCTGCTCCGTCCATCGAGGGTTGGCTCTTCCCAGCGACCTACACGTTCGAGCCTGATCTCAGCGCTCACGACGTCATCAAGATCCTCGTCGACCGCACCTTCCAGGCCCTCGATGAGGCGGGAGTGGCCGAGGCTGATCGGGAGCGCGTGCTCACGACAGCATCCGTGATTCAGCGCGAGGCGCGCCAGAAGGATGACTTCTACAAGGTCTCTCGCGTCATCCAGAACCGTCTCGAGGCCGACATGAAGCTGCAGATGGACTCCACCGCCCAATACGGCGTCGATGCGGAAAACGACAGCGTGTGGTCGAGCCAGGAAGCACTCGATTCAGACAATCCGTGGAACACGTATAAGCACAAGGGTCTGCCGATCGGGCCGATCTCAAGCCCCGGTTCTCTCGCCATCGACGCAGCGATCAACCCCGCTGACGGAGACTGGATCTACTTCGTGACCGTGAATCTCGACACAGGAGAGACCATCTTCTCGACGACGAACGCAGAACACGAGAAGGCGGTCGAGAAGCTGCGAGCGTGGTGCAAGGCGAATCCGGACAGAGGATGCTGACACGCAGCCGACTCGCGGTGCTCGGTTCTCCGATCGCTCACTCGCTGTCGCCACTTCTTCACCGTACGGCGTACGCGACCATGGGCCGTGACTGGGAGTACGACCGAATCGAGATGACCGAGCGGGATCTCCCGGCCTTCCTCCGAACGCGCGATTCGTCATGGCGAGGGCTGTCGCTGACGATGCCGTTGAAGGGCGTCGCGTACGAGGCATCCTCCACTCGTGACGATGATGCGCGCGCTACGGGAGCCGTCAACACACTGCGTTTCGAAGACGATGGTTCGCTCTCGGGCGTCAACACCGACGTTCAGGGAATCGTGCGGGCCGTCTCCGCAGCAGGGGTGCCTCGTCCGAAAAGCGTGCTCATCCTGGGCGGGGGTGCGACCGCGGCATCCGCCCTCGTGGCTGTAGCGCGCCTCGGCGTCGATCGTGTCGAGGCCGCTGCGCGCAGCGTCGAGCGAGCCGCACACCTCATCACACTGTCTGAACGTCTCGGGCTTGAGCTCTCCTTGCGGCCCTTCGCCGCTGACGTCGCGCCGTTGAGTTCGGAGCTCGTCATCTCAACGCTCCCCGGAGGGCTACCGGCTCCTGAGCGGTACGCGAGCGAGGATGCACGTCACGCCTTGCTCTTGGACGTGGCGTACTCACCGTGGCCGAGTGCCCTCGCTCAGGACTGGGATTCCGCGGGCGGACGCGTTCTGAGCGGACGCTCGATGCTCGTGCACCAAGCCCTCATTCAAATCCGGGTCTTCGAGTTCGGCGACCCTCACTCCCCGTTGCCCGACGAACAGCGCGTGCTGCTGTCGATGCTCTCGGCGATCGGATTGCCGGCTGACGGGTTGGAATCCGGTTCGAACGGCTGACACACGCACCGGCGAGGCTCACCGCTGTGGAAAGATGGAGTCATGCTTCGTTGGCTCACGGCCGGAGAATCCCACGGCCCCGAACTCATCGCCGTGCTCGAGGGACTTCCCGCGGGCGTTCCCATCTCACTCGACGGCATCCGCGCTGATCTTGCGCGTCGAAAACTCGGGTATGGGCGCGGAAGCCGCATGAAGTTCGAGCAGGACGAACTGCACCTTTCCGGAGGCGTCGTCCAGGGCGCGAGCCTCGGCAGTCCCGTCGCCATTCGCATCGGCAACACCGAGTGGCCGAAGTGGACGGAGGTCATGAACCCGGAGCCCACCGAACTGAGCGACAGATCCCGTGGTCGTGGCGCGCCTCTCACCCGACCTCGGCCCGGACACGCGGATCTCGTCGGAATGCAGAAGTACGGCTTCGACACCTCCCGGCCGATCTTGGAACGCGCGAGCGCCCGCGAGACCGCTGCTCGCGTCGCGCTCGGCGCCGTGGCGAAAGCGTTCCTGAGCGAGCTCGGCATCCGACTCGTGAGTCACACGCTCTCGATCGGTCCGGTGCGCGTCCCTGAGGACGCTCAGCTCCCGGTTCCCGGAGACCTCGACCGTCTCGACGCCGACCCACTGCGCTGCGCCGATCCCGAGACCAGCGCGCGCATGGTCGCGGAGGTCGACGATGCTCGCAAGTCCGGCGACACTCTCGGCGGTGTGGTCGAGGTGCTCGCCTACGATGTCCCGCCGGGATTGGGCTCGCACGTGCACTGGGACCGACGGCTCGATGGTCGTCTGGCTCAGGCTCTCATGGGCATTCAAGCGATCAAGGGCGTCGAAGTGGGGGATGGTTTCACAACGACCACGCGGCGAGGCTCTGAAGCGCATGACGAGCTGTATCCCGAAGACGGCGAGATCCATCGTGCGAGCGACCGTGCCGGCGGTACCGAGGGCGGCATGTCGACTGGCACAGTGCTTCGCGTGCGCGCTGGCATGAAGCCCATCGCGACGGTGCCCCGTGCCCTGCGCACGGTGGATGTCGTCACCGGTGAGAAAGCGACGGCTCATCACCAGCGATCCGATGTCTGCGCCGTGCCCGCTGCGGGTGTCGTAGCCGAGGCGATGGTCGCGCTCGTTCTCGCTGATGCTGTGCTCGAGAAGTTCGGCGGCGACTCTGTTCCCGAGACAAGGCGCAACCTGAACTCGTATCTCGACGCGATTCCGTCGACTCTCCGCACCGCACGTGCTGAAGCCGGCGATCTCTGACGTGACACGAGCTCTCCCACTCGTCTTCATCGGGCCTATGGGGTCCGGCAAAACTCGCATCGGAAAACGGGTCGCGAAGCTGCTGGGCGTCCCATTCATCGACACCGACAAGGCGATTGTCGCTGAGCACGGGCCAATCACGCAGATCTTTGCGGACCATGGAGAAGCGCGCTTCCGCGAACTCGAGCGTGCCGCCGTGGCCGACGCTCTGTCGCAGCGTGCTGTCGTCTCGCTCGGCGGAGGAGCGGTGATCGACCCCGAGACACAGCGCGACCTGCGGCTCCACACCGTGGTTGAGCTCACGGTGACGGCGGATGCCGTGCTCGCGCGCATGGACACGTCCAAGAGGCCGTTGCTCGCTGACGGCCCGGAGGCCTGGCAGCGCATCTACGACGAGAGGCGCGAGATCTACGCGACGCTCGCGACCATGACCTTCGACACCTCGACAGGGCCGATCACTCGCATCGCGCAGAACATCGCAGAGTGGGCGAGAGGCTCGGACAAGGAGAACATCAATGACTGATCACACGACGATCACTGTTGCCGGAGAGACTCCGTACGACGTCGTCGTCGGGCGCGGACTTCGCCTCGACGCCGCACAATATCTGAGTCCGTCAGTCGCGAAGGTCCTCATCGTCCACCCGCCGACATTGGCCACGGCCGCAGAAGAGCTCCGCGAATCTCTCTCGGGCGAGCGACAGGTGCTGCTCGCCGAGATTCCGGACGCAGAGGCCGGCAAGCGGGTCGAGGTGGCCGCGTTCTGCTGGCAGATCATGGGCCAGGCGGATTTCACACGAACGGATGCCGTCATCGGCTTCGGTGGGGGAGCCACGACGGACCTCGCCGGATTCGTCGCCGCCACCTGGCTCCGCGGGGTCGAGCTCCTGCAGATCCCGACGACCGTGCTCGGCACCGTGGATGCCGCTGTCGGCGGAAAGACCGGCATCAACACCGCGGAGGGTAAGAACCTCGTCGGAGCTTTTCATGCGCCTCGCGCGGTGCTCGCAGATCTCGACGCGCTCGGGCCGCTCCCGCGCAATGAGGTGCTCGCGGGCTTCGCCGAGATCGCCAAGTGCGGGTTCATCGCCGAACCAGAGATCCTCGACCTCATCGAGCAGGACGTGGACGCCGTGACGGACACAGACTCCGAGCAGTTCCGCCGAGCCGTCGAGCTCTCCATCGCGGTCAAGGCCGAGATCGTCGGAGAGGACTTCCGCGAGTCGGGCCGCCGTGAGTTCCTGAACTACGGGCACACGCTCGGTCACGCGATCGAGCACACGGAGCGGTATCAGTGGCGACACGGTGCCGCAGTCAGCATCGGAATGGTCTATGCCGCCGAGCTCTCGAACCTTGCCGGACGGCTCTCCGATGAGGCGGTTGAACGCCACCGCAGCATCCTCAGCTCGCTCACGCTCCCGCTGGAGTATCCCGTCGGTCGTTGGAAGACGCTTCTCGCCACCATGCAGCGCGACAAGAAGGCACGAGGCGGGATGCTCCGCTTCATCGTCTTGGACGACATCGCTCGCCCGACTGTGCTTCAGGCGCCGGATCAGTCGCTTCTGTTCTCCGCATATCAGGAGATCGGGTCCTAGCCTCTATGCTGTGGACATGACCCGCGTACTCATTCTGAACGGCCCGAACCTCGGCCAGCTCGGTGTCCGTGAGCCATCGGTGTATGGAACGGAGACTCTCGATGATCTCGCGCATCAGCTTCAGACGGAGTTCCGCGACCACGAGATCGAGGCCCGTCAGACCGACAGCGAAGCCGAGATGCTCAGCTGGCTGCACAGCGCGATGGCATCGAAGACACCCGTCGTTCTGAACGCTGGCGCCTGGACGCATTACTCCTACGCAGTGCGTGACGCCGTTTCGATGATCACATCAGCGGGCACTCCCGTCATCGAAGTGCACATCTCGAATCCGCACGCCCGTGAGGAGTTTCGTCACACGAGCGTCCTCACGGCCGTCTCCACGGGGGTCATCGCGGGATTCGGCTTCGACTCCTATCGACTCGCCGTGACCCAGCTCATTCGTTGAGCGCGGCTCCTTTGGCGCCGCCCGCGGCGGGCGGTAAACTCTCAGATCGGGCCACTTCCGGCCAATCAACTTCCACCTGAACGGAATTCCTTTTCATGGCATCAACCGCTGACATCAAGAACGGAGCTGTGCTCAGCCTCGATGGGCACCTGTGGAGCGTCATCGAGTTCCAGCACGTCAAGCCGGGCAAGGGCGGCGCGTTCGTGCGAACCAAGCTGAAGAACGTCGTCACGGGCAAGACCGTCGACAAGACCTTCAACGCGGGCACCAAGCTTGACTTCGAGAACGTCGACCGACGCGAGTACACCTATCTGTACAACGACGGCGACGCGTTCGTCTTCATGGACCAGAGCGACTACGACCAGATCAACGTTCCCTCCGCCATCGTCGGCGACGCCGCGAACTTCATGCTCGAGAACCAGTCGATCACGATTGCGATGCACGACGGCAACCCGCTCTACATCGAGATGCCGGCGTCCGTCATCCTCGAGATCACGTACACAGAGCCGGGACTCCAGGGTGACCGTTCGACGGGCGGAACCAAGTCCGCCACTGTCGAGACGGGCTACGAGATCCAGGTTCCGCTCTTCCTCGAGACCGGAACGAAGGTCAAGGTGGACACGCGCACGGGTGACTACCTCGGCCGCGTCAACGACTAGTGAGCGCACGTTCCAAGGCGCGAAAGCGCGCCATCGACATTCTGTACAGCGCTGACGTCCGACAGATCTCGCTGCGCGACGCACTCGGAAACGAGGCCGTGCGCGCAGCGAATGAGCCCGAGCGTCAGGCATCCTGGCTCTACGCCCGTGACATCGTCGACGGCATTGCCGATCACCAGGCGGAGATCGACGAGCAGATCGAGACCTACGCGCAGGGCTGGACGCTGGCTCGGATGCCCACCGTCGATCGGGCCATACTTCGGATCGGCGTGTGGGAGCTGCTGTACAACGACGAGATTCCGACCGGAGTGGCGATCAATGAGGCCGTGGAATCGGCGAAGACTCTCTCGACGGACGAGTCGTCGGGGTTCGTGAACGGGCTGCTCGGCAAGATCGCGGAAGCGTCGGGAGTCGCCTGAGCAGTCCGCTCGACCTCGTGCGGTACTATCGATCGAACGACATCCTTTAAAGCCGTCCAGAGAGGCGGAGAAGGGAGTCTGCATTCAGCATGCGAACTGTGCTGCAACCCGCGGACATCACGCGCGCGCTCACGCGCATCTCACACGAGATCCTCGAATCCAATCGTGGCCCTGAGCAGCTGGTGATCTTGGGGATTCCCACACGCGGGGTCTTCCTGGCGAACCGTGTTGGCGAGCTCATCACCTCGATCGCTGGAACCGCTGTTCCCACAGGATCCCTCGACGTCACGATGTACCGTGACGATCTCGACAGGCATCCGACTCGCGCACCGTCGCCCACGCACATTCCCGACAGCGGAATCGATGGGGCCACGGTCGTGCTGGTTGACGACGTTCTGTACTCCGGGCGGACGATCCGTGCCGCGCTCGACGCTCTGGGTGACATCGGTCGACCCCGTGCGGTCAGGCTCGCGACGCTCATCGACCGCGGCCATCGCGAACTGCCCATTCGTCCGGACTTCGTGGGCAAGAACCTGCCGTCGGCAGCGCACGAGCGCATCAACGTCCGCGTCGCTGAGCTCGACGGAGACGATGCCGTGACGATCGACGGGGGAGAGGCATGATGCGTCATCTCCTGAGCACTGCGGACCTCACGTCGCACGACGCCATCGGCATCCTCGACGTCGCGGAAGACATGGCCGAGACCCAGACGCGTGAGGTGAAGAAGCTACCCACACTGCGGGGAAAGACCGTGGTGAACCTCTTCTTCGAGGACTCCACACGCACACGGATCTCGTTCGAGGCCGCTGCCAAGCGGCTCTCCGCCGATGTGATCAACTTCAGTGCCAAGGGCTCCAGCGTGTCGAAGGGCGAAAGTCTCAAAGACACTGCCCAGACGCTCGAGGCGATGGGAGCGGATGCTGTCGTCATTCGCCACTCCGCATCAGGGGCTCCGCGCACTCTCGCTGCGAGCGGCTGGATCTCGGCGGGCGTCCTCAACGCGGGAGACGGCACGCACGAGCATCCGACTCAGGCTCTCTTGGATGCATTCACGATGCGGAAGCGCACACACGGAGGCGCGAGCCGCGGCCGTGACCTGACCGGTCTGCACGTCGCGATCGTCGGCGACATCCTTCACTCACGCGTCGTGCGTTCGAACATCTGGCTTCTCACAGCGCTCGGGGCGTCCGTGACAATCGTCGCCCCGCCGACGCTTGTCCCCGTCGACGTGGCCGCGTGGCCGGTCACCGTCTCCTACGACCTGGACGAGGTGCTTGCGAGCCGCCCGGACGTCATCATGCTTCTGCGCATCCAGGCGGAGCGCATGCACGACGCGTTCTTCCCCAACGAGCGCGAGTACTCGCGGCGCTGGGGACTGGACGATGCCAGGTTCCGCGCGCTTCCGGAGAGTACGATTGTGATGCACCCCGGACCCATGAATCGCGGCCTCGAGATCTCCACTCTGGCGGCGGACTCCGCGCAGTCAACCGTGAGGGAGCAGGTCGCGAACGGCGTGTCTGTGCGAATGGCCGCCCTTTATCTGCTGCTTTCCGGCGAACGAGAGGACCTTCTGTGACAACGACAATCCACATCGCCGGTGCTCGACTCTCTGACGGGCGGAGCGCAGACCTCCTCATCGAGGACGGCATCATCACCGAGGTCGGCAGCGTCACAGCACCGGCCGGGGCGGAGCGCATCGATGCTCAGGGGCTGCTCGCGATTCCCGGCCTGGTCGACCTGCACACGCACCTCCGCGAGCCAGGCTACGAGCACAGCGAGACCGTGCTCACCGGCACGCAGGCGGCCGCCGCGGGCGGGTTCACAGCGGTCTTCGCGATGGCGAACACGTCGCCCGTCGCGGACACTGCGGGAGTCGTGGAACAGGAGTTGGAGCTCGGACTGCGCTCCGGATACGCGACGGTCCAGCCCATCGGCGCCGTGACGATCGGCCTCAAGGGGACTCAGCTCGCGGAGCTCGGCGCGATGGCGTCATCGCGAGCTCGCGTGCGCGTCTTCTCCGACGACGGCTTCTGCGTCTCCGACCCGCTCCTCATGCGACGCGCGCTGGAGTATGTGAAGGCCTTCGACGGAGTCATCGCCCAGCACGCTCAGGATCCACGCCTGACCGAGGGCGCTCAGATGAACGAGGGCGTCCGGTCAGCGGAGCTCGGCCTCACCGGTTGGCCCGCGGTCGCTGAGGAGTCGATCATCGCGCGTGACGTCTTGCTCGCTGACCACGTCGGCTCTCGACTTCACGTGTGTCACGTGTCGACGGCCGGCAGCGTCGAAGTCATCCGCTGGGCGAAGGCGCGCGGCATCCCGGTCACGGCCGAGGTGACTCCCCACCATCTCCTGCTCACGGAAGACCTCGTCGCCGGCTATGACGCACGCTTCAAGGTCAATCCTCCGCTTCGCACATCGGAGGACGTCACGGCGTTGCGAGCAGCGCTCGCTGACGGCACGATCGACATCGTCGCGACCGATCACGCTCCGCATCCTGCCGAGAACAAGCAGTGCGAGTGGGACGCCGCTGCGAACGGAATGGTCGGTCTGGAGTCTGCCCTCCGCGTTGTCCACGACTCCGTCGTCTCGACCGGTCAGCTGGGCTGGGCAGACGTCGAGCGCGTACTGAGTCGCGTGCCAGCGCAGATCGGTCGTCTAGACGGCCAGGGGATGCCCCTCGAGCCGGGCGCTACCGCCAACATCGTGCTGTACGACGACTCGGCCAACACCGAATTCACGACGTCGTCGCTGCGCGGCAGAAGCGCGAACTCGCCTTACGTAGGCCGCACCCTCCCAGGGCGCGTGCACACGACCGTCCACCACGGGCGCATCACGCTCTCCGACGGCGAGCTCACCCCCGCGGAGAGCATCGCCGAGGGAGCCGCAGCGCGTGGATAAGCTCATTCCCGGACTCATCGTCGCGGCGATCATCGCCGTTCTGCTTGCGCTGATGTGGAACGCGTGGCGACGACGACGAACGGCGGATGCCGCTCACGCCGCCGAGCCCGTTCCCGGGTCGTACGCCCCGACACGCGAGTTCGACGTCCAGTACGTCGCAACCACGCGCGCCGGGCAGCCGCTGGAGAGACTCGCTCTTCCTGGACTCGGCTTCCGCGGGCCCGCCTCGCTGGGCGTCGCGTCGACCGGCATCCGTCTCGAGGTCCGTGGAGAGCGCGCCGCCTTCATTCCAGCGTCGGCGGTTCGCGACGTCGACACATCGCGCGTGGCGATCGACCGCGTCGTGGAGAGAGACGGACTCGTGCGCATCGGCTGGACCGTGCCAGACGGCACGGCGTGCGACAGCTACGTGCGACTCCGCGAACCTTCAGAACAGCCACGGGCCCTTGAGGCCCTCACAGCACTCAGAACGACAGATCAGGCCAGCACGGCCTCCGACAGTGAAAGCACAGCATGACACGCTCGACAGACTTCTCGGCGCAGCCACAGGCCGCTCTCGTCCTCGAAGATGGAACCCGCTACGTCGGCGACGCCTACGGCGCCACGGGCACGACTCTGGGGGAGGTGGTGTTCGCCACCGGGATGACCGGCTACCAGGAGACCATCACCGACCCGTCCTACGCCGGACAGATCGTACTCATGACGGCACCCCACATCGGCAACACCGGAGTGAACTCCGAGGACAAGGAGTCCGACCGCGTGTGGGTCGCCGGCTTCATCGTCCGCGACCCTTCTCGCGTCGTTTCGAACTACCGCGCCGAGGACAGCTTGGACGCCACTCTCACCGCGGACGGGATCATCGGCATCTCCGGCATTGACACCCGTGCGGTCACGCGTCGAATCCGTTCCGTCGGTGCGATGCGCGCCGGAATCTTCTCGGGGGAGCAGTTTGAGCTCTCCGACAGCGAGCAGCTCGAGCTGGTTCGGAACGCCGAGCCCATGTCCGGACGCAATCTCTCCGCAGACGTCTCGACAGCCGAACGCTACACGATGGATGCCGTCGGGGAACGCGTCGGCTCGGTCGCTGTCCTCGACCTCGGTGTGAAGGCATCCACACTCCGTTACCTCACCGAGCGCGGCTTCGACGTGCACGTCCTGCCTGAGAACATCAGCGCCGAGGACCTGCTGGCGCTGAAACCTGACGCGCTCTTCTACTCCAACGGCCCTGGAGATCCCGGCGCCTCTGACCGCCACGTCGAGATGCTCCGGACGGTGCTGCGCGAGGGAATGCCCTACTTCGGCATCTGCTTCGGGAACCAGCTTCTCGGGCGCGCCCTCGGATTCGGCACCTACAAGCTGCCGTTCGGCCACCGCGGGATCAACCAGCCGGTGCTCGACACGACCACGGGGCGCGTTGAGATCACAGCGCACAATCACGGCTTCGCCGTCGATGCGCCTATCGGCGAGGTGACGGACTCTCCCGAGGGCTTCGGGCGCGTCACCGTGAGCCACTACGACCTCAACGACAACGTGGTCGAAGGCCTCAACTGCCTCGACATCCCCGCGTTCAGCGTCCAGTACCACCCTGAGTCGGCGGCTGGGCCGCACGACGCCATGTACCTCTTCGACCGGTTCCGCGACCTCGTCATCGAGCGCAGCGCCGCCGCGTCCACCAACACTGCAGGAGAAGACAACTAATGCCGAAGCGCGACGATATCAACAGCGTTCTGGTCATCGGCTCCGGCCCGATCGTGATCGGTCAGGCCTGTGAGTTCGACTACTCCGGGACTCAGGCCTGCCGCGTCCTCCGTGCCGAGGGCATCCGGGTCATCCTCGTGAACTCCAATCCGGCCACGATCATGACCGACCCGGACTTCGCCGATGCGACGTACGTCGAGCCGATCACCTGGCAGGTGATCGAGACGATCATCGCGAAGGAGCGTCCCGACGCGATCCTGCCGACGCTCGGCGGTCAGACCGCGCTCAATGCCGCGGTGGAACTGCACGAGCACGGAATCCTCGAGAAGTACGACGTCGAGCTCATCGGGGCGAGCTTCGAGGCGATTCAGAAGGGTGAGGACCGTCTCGCGTTCAAGAACCTCGTGATCGAGTGCGGCGCTGATGTCGCGGCATCCAAGATCTGTCACACGATGGACGAGGTGCTGCAGGGCGCCGAAGAGCTCGGCTACCCGCTCGTCGTCCGTCCGAGCTTCACGATGGGCGGGCTCGGCTCCGGCTTCGCCTACGACGAAGAGGACCTGCGTCGCATCGCGGGGGCAGGACTGCACGACTCACCGACGCACGAGGTCCTCCTGGAGGAGTCGATCCTCGGGTGGAAGGAGTACGAGCTTGAATTGATGCGGGATGCCTCCGACAACTCGGTCGTCGTCTGCTCGATCGAGAACGTCGACCCCGTCGGCGTCCACACCGGTGACTCCGTGACTGTGGCGCCGGCACTCACGCTCACGGATCGCGAGTACCAGAACCTCCGCGACATCTCGATCGACATCATCCGCGCCGTCGGCGTCGACACGGGCGGCTGCAACATCCAGTTCGCGGTCGATCCGGCCACGGGCCGTGTGATCGTGATCGAGATGAACCCACGTGTCTCCCGCTCGAGTGCTCTCGCTTCCAAAGCGACCGGTTTCCCGATCGCCAAGATCGCAGCCAAGCTCGCTATCGGATATCGCCTCGATGAGATCCCAAACGACATCACGCGTGTGACGCCAGCGAGCTTCGAGCCGACGCTCGACTACGTGGTCGTCAAAGTGCCGCGGTTCGCATTCGAGAAGTTCCCCGCAGCCGACCCGACCCTCACCACCACTATGAAATCCGTGGGTGAGGCCATGGCGATCGGCCGCAACTTCACGACTGCGCTCCAGAAGGCGCTGCGCTCACTGGAGAAGCGCGGCTCCTCGTTCCACTGGGGCGACGAATCGCGCACGGTCGAGCAGCTCCTCGAGGAGATCGTCACCCCGACCGACGGCCGCATCGTGCTCATCCAGCAGGCGCTGCGCAAGGGCGCAACACCTGAACAGATCTTCGAGGCGACCAAGTTCGACCCCTGGTTCACGGATCAGATCGTGCTGATCAACGAGGTCGCCGATGCAATCGCCGCAGCGCCGATGCTCGATGGGGCGATCATGCGCCTGGCCAAGAACCACGGGTTCTCGGACGCTCAGATCGGGCAGCTTCGCGGCTTCGCCGAAGACCAGGTGCGCGAGGTTCGGCACCTGCTCGGCGTGCGTCCCGTGTACAAGACGGTCGACACGTGCGCGGGTGAGTTCCCCGCTCTCACGCCATACCACTACTCGAGCTACGACCAGGAGACGGAGGTCGAACCGAGCGATCGACGCAAGGTTGTGATCCTCGGCTCGGGCCCCAACCGCATCGGGCAGGGCGTCGAATTCGACTACTCGTGCGTCCACGCCTCGTTCGCGCTCCACGATGCTGGCTTCGAGACCATCATGATCAACTGCAACCCGGAGACGGTGTCGACCGACTACGACACGAGCGATCGCCTCTACTTCGAACCGCTCACGCTCGAAGACGTCCTCGAGGTCATCGATGCGGAGTCAACCTCCGGCGAGCTCGTCGGTGTTATTGTGCAGCTCGGTGGACAGACAGCGCTGAGTCTCGCGAAGGGTCTCAAGGCCAACGGCGTGCCCATCCTCGGCACGACGCCCGAAGCGATCGACTCGGCCGAGGAACGTGGCCAGTTCGCGGCAATCCTCGACGCCGCCGGTCTGCTTGCCCCCCGGAACGGCACGGCCATCGACCGTGACGGGGCCGTCGCCATCGCGGAGGAGATCGGATATCCCGTCCTTGTCCGCCCCAGCTTCGTGCTCGGCGGGCGCGGCATGGAGATCGTCTACGATCGTCAGGCACTCATCGACTACTTCGCGCGCATCGAGCACCAGGGGATCGTCGGCCCACAGCACCCGCTCCTCGTCGACCGCTTCCTGGACGACGCGATCGAGATCGATGTGGACGCCCTCTACGACGGAGAGAAGCTCTACATCGGCGGAATCATGGAGCACATCGAAGAGGCCGGCATCCACTCGGGTGACTCGAGCTGCACCCTGCCGCCGGTCACCCTCGGCACCACTCAGATCGATGCCGTCCGCGAGGCGACGCGCGCGATCGCTGAGGGAATCGGTGTGCGTGGTCTGTTGAACGTTCAGTTCGCCATCGGCCAGGGTGTTCTCTACGTGCTCGAGGCGAATCCGCGGGCCTCCAGAACGGTTCCGTTCGTCTCGAAGGCGCTCGGCATCCCGCTCGCCAAGGCCGCATCCCGCATCATGACCGGCTCGTCTATCGACTCACTGATCGACTCGGGGCTGATCCCAGAGAGCGATGGCTCGACGGTCGGCCTCGACTCGCCCGTCGCGGTGAAGGAGGCCGTACTTCCGTTCAAGCGCTTCCGCACCCACGACGGACGCATCGTGGATTCGATCCTCGGACCGGAGATGCGCTCGACCGGCGAGGTCATGGGCATCGACAAGGACTTCCCGACGGCATTCGCGAAGAGTCAGGATGCCGCATACGGAGGCCTGCCCCTGTCTGGAAGCGTCTTCGTCTCTGTGTCCGACCAGGACAAGCGCTCCGTCGTCCAGTCGGTGCTGCGTCTTCAGGAGCTCGGCTTCTCCATCCTCGCCACTGAAGGCACCGCTCGCGTCCTCACGCGATACGGGATCACCACGAAGACGGTCCGAAAGGTGAGCGAGGGCGGCGAGAGCATCGTCGACCTCATCGACCGCAACGAGGTCGACATCGTTGTGAACACACCCAGCGGAGGCTCGGCTCGCGCGGACGGCTACGAGATCCGCGCCGCCGCTGTGGCCGCTGACAAGCCGCTGTTCACGACCGTGGCGGAGCTCTCCGCAGCGGTTGCTTCGTTCACCGCGGTGCGCGAGGGGTTCCAGGTGACGAGCCTGCAGGAGTACCAGTCGGCACGAGAGCTCGTCTGATGCGCGAGCCCTTCGGGTCCCGCCTGGCCGAGGCCTTCGACGCCGGGCAGCGGCTCTGTCTCGGAATCGACCCCCATGCCCACCTCCTCTCGGAGTGGGGCGTGGGGGACACCGCGGAAGGGGCACGTGAATTCGGGCTGCGTGTCGTCGAAGCGGCATCCGATCATGTCGCCATCGTGAAACCGCAGATCGCGTTCTTCGAGCGCTTCGGTTCCGCGGGCTTCGCGGCTCTCGAGGAGGTCCTCGCCGCAGCGCGCGCTGCCGGACTGCTCGTGATCGGCGACGTCAAACGCGGCGAGATCGGCTCGAGCATGCACGGCTACGCCTCGGCCTGGCTCACCCCGGGATCTCCGCTCGAAGTCGATGCTATGACGCTCAACCCGTATCTCGGTGTCGGGGCTCTCCGGCCCGCTTTCGACGCCGCCGAGGAGCATGGGAAGGGTGCGTTCGTCCTCGCCGCGACATCCAACCCTGAGGCGGCCGCGCTCCAGCAGGCCGTCGTCTCCGAGTCTCAGTGCGTCGCGGCGCACGTCGTGGACGATGTCCGTGCACGGCCGAGCCGCGCCCAGAGGGTCTCGAGCTTCGGCGTCGTCATTGGCGCAACGCTCGATCTCGCTGATTTCGGGCTGCGAGCCGATGACGCGAACGACCTCATCACACCCGTTCTCGCACCGGGATTCGGCGCGCAGGGTGCGGACGCGAGTGACGCGCGCCAGATCTTCGGCAGCCTTGCTCCCGGTGTGATCGTGAGCGAATCGCGAAGTATCCTGTCTGTCGGGCCCCATGACATCGCACGTGTCGCTGCAGCTCGGGCCACGGAAGTGAGGAATATCTTTGTCTGAACCGTCCAGTCGTCGTCCTCCCGAGGTTGACCGCGTCGCCGCATCCCGTGCTGCTGTCGCGGCTCGTCGCGCCCGCGCCGCTGTAAAAGACGACGTCGCGAACGGACGCCGCTCTGCTCTCGATGTGCTCGAGGCCGGCTTCGACGACGTCGATGGCGTCGAAGGACGAATGCGTGTCACGGACCTGCTCATCAGCGTGCCCGCGATCGGAGTGACCAAGCTCGAGCGCATCCTGGATGAGCTGCGCATCTCCCGCGCAAAGCGCATCGGCGGACTCGGCGTCCACCAGCGCCGCCGCCTGCGCGAGTTCCTCGCCAAGCGGGAGTCGATCAACCGCTCGCGGAAGCGAAGTCGACTCGTCGTGCTCGCGGGGCCGACGGCCGTGGGCAAGGGAACGGTCGCCTCGTATATTCGCGACAACTACCCGGATGTACACCTGAGCGTCTCCGCCACGACGCGAGCGCCGCGCCCGGGTGAGGTCGAGGGCATCAACTACTATTTCGTCGATGACGATGAGTTCGACCGGATGGTTCAGGACGGCGAGCTGCTCGAGTACGCAACGGTCCACAACTCATACCGCTACGGCACTCCGCGCACTCCCATCGAGCGGGCGCTCGAAGAGGGGCGGAGCGTTCTCCTCGAAATCGATCTGCAGGGCGCACGCCAAGTGCGAGCACGGATGCCGGAGGCGACCCTGGTCTTCCTGCTGCCGCCCACATGGGACGAGCTCGTCCGACGCCTCGTGGGCCGGGGTACTGAGGATGCCCCCGAACGAGCCCGTCGACTCGAGACCGCGCAGGTCGAACTGGCCGCCCAGGACGAGTTCGATTACCGCGTCATCAACTCCACGGTCGCCGAAGCGGCGCGCGACGTCGTAGAATTGATCAAGACTCGCGGACGGGGACCTCGACGGAACACTCCGGAATCCGCACCCACCGCCGCCGACACCACACGAGGAGTGTGAGAATTCTCAATGGCTGACAAGCTCAAGGGGATCATCGATCCACCGATCGACGACCTGCTCTCAAAGGTCGACTCGAAGTACCAACTCGTCATCTTCGCGTCAAAGCGTGCGCGCCAGATCAACGACTACTACGCTGACCTTCACGAGGGCAGCCTGTTCGACAACGTCGGACCGCTCGTCGACTCGACCGTCGACGACAAGCCGCTCTCGGTCGCTCTGCACGAGATCAACGAGGAGAAGCTGGTTCTGCGCCCGCTCTCCGAGTGAGATCCGACCCGAATGTCGGTGGTCCAGCAGATGCTGAAACCACCGACATTTTTTTGCCCGAATCGACACCGTAGGAACCCTGAATGACCGAATTGCGACTGTTCACCTCCGAGTCCGTCACTGAGGGGCATCCTGACAAGATCTGCGATCAGATCTCCGACAGCATCCTCGATGCCCTCCTGGCGAAGGATCCGACGAGCCGCGTAGCCGTGGAGACCCTTGTCACGACGGGGCTGGTGCACGTCGCCGGTGAGGTCAGCACCGAAGCGTACGTGGAGATCCCGGCGATCGTCAGGAGTGTGATCCGCGATATCGGATATCGCTCGAGCGAAGCGGGCTTCGATGCGGACTCGTGCGGCGTCTCGGTCTCGATCGGAGCGCAATCGCCTGATATCGCTCAGGGCGTCGACGATGCCTTCGAAGCCCGCGAGGAGTCGTCCAACGACGCCTATGATCAGCAGGGCGCGGGTGATCAGGGCATCATGTTCGGGTACGCCACCGATGAGACTCCCGAGCTCATGCCGATGCCGATTTGGATCGCTCATCGTCTCTCAGAAAAACTCACTCAGGTTCGGAAGACCGGTGAGCTCGACTATCTGCGACCCGACGGCAAGACGCAGGTCACCGTCGGCTATGACGGGGCCGTCCCTCGCGCGGTCAAGACCATCGTGCTCTCGACACAGCACTCTGAGGCGGTCACGACCGAGCAGCTGCGCCGCGACGTCCACGATCGCGTCATCGCGCCGGTGCTCGCGACGCTCGACCTCGACACGTCGCAGTACGAATGCTTCATCAATCCGACGGGCACCTTCATCGTCGGCGGACCGAAGGGTGATGCCGGTCTGACCGGTCGCAAGGTGATCATCGACACGTACGGGGGCGCGGCACGACACGGAGGCGGCGCGTTCAGCGGCAAGGACCCGTCCAAGGTCGACCGCTCGGCAACGTACGCCATGCGCTGGGTCGCCAAGAACGCCGTCGCCGCGGGATTGGCTGAACGAATCGAGGTCCAGGTCGCGTACGCGATCGGAAAGGCATCGCCGGTCGGCCTGTATGTCGAGACCTTCGGCACGGGACGCGTGCCTGACGAGACGATCGTCAAAGCCATCCGTGAGGTGTTCGACCTCCGTCCCGGTGCGATCATCGATCAGCTGGATCTTCTTCGCCCGATCTACGCGAAGACCGCGGCCTACGGTCACTTCGGCCGCGAGCTTCCCGAGTTCACCTGGGAGAGGACAGACCGCGCCGACGCTCTTCGAGCCGCCGCCGGGCTCTGACTGTGTCCGCCCGCGTCGCCCGGGTGATGATCGACTCATCCGTCCCGGCACTCGATCGACTCTTCGACTACGCCGTCCCCGACGACATGGCGGAGCAGGTCGATGTCGGGTGCCGAGTGCGGGTTCCCCTTCGCTCCGGAGGGCGCATCGCCGACGGATTCGTCGTCGAGCTCGCTGAGGAGAGCGACTTCGAGGGACAGCTAAGCCCCATCGACTCACTCGTCTCGAGCATCCCTGTGCTGACCCAGGAGGTCTGGCAGCTTGCCCGAAGCGTCGCGGACCGCGCCGCCGGAAACGCGAGTGACGTCGTGCGTCTCGCCGTGCCGAAGCGGCATGTTCGAGTGGAGAAGGCGTGGCTCGAGTCCGAGGCGCCGACGGCGACGGTCGAGGCCGTCGCCGTCGCTGGCTACTCCGGGGCACCGAGTCTCGTCGATCCGGGGACTCGAAGCGCAGTCAGCTCGATCCCGCACCTCGACGAGACCGCTGACGGCACGACTGTCGCGGCATGGGCGAGAACGGCGGCTCAGCTGGCGACGGTCGTACTCTCGCGTGGGCGCAAGATCATCATCACGGTTCCCGACTACCGTGACCAGAATCAGGTGCTCGCCGCCGTCTCAGAGCACATTCCTGATGCCCTCGTGTCCCGGCTCGATGCACGACAGTCAGCGGCGCAACGGTATCGCGCATTTCTCGAGTGTCTGAGGCCCGGCCCTCGGGTGATCGTGGGAAATCGTTCAGCCGTCTATGCCCCCGCCCCCGACCTCGATGCGATCGTGGTGTGGGACGACGCCGATGAGCTGCACGCCGAACCACTCGCCCCATACGTGCACACGCGCGATGCCGCGCTCATCCGTCAGCAGCAGTCCGGATGCGCGCTCCTGTTCATGGGGCACACGCGCAGCGTGGAGTGCCAGCGACTCGTCGAGATCGGCTGGTTTGACGCGCGCGATCCCGATCGACAGCCGCGTCCGAAGGTGATTCTGACCGATCCCGACGCGGACGGCGGCGCGGCGAGGATTCCCTCGGCCGCGTGGAAGACCGCCCGACTGGCACTCGAGAATGGCCCCGTGCTGGTTCAGGTGGCGCGCCCCGGCTATGCACCGGTCGTCGCGTGCCGCCGGTGCCGGACAGGCGCCCGATGCCGCCGGTGCGGTGGCGCGCTCGGCATCCCCCGCCGAGATTCTCCGCCCCAGTGCGGCCTCTGCGGAGCCGTCGCCGCAAACTGGAGCTGCGACGAATGCGGCGACACCAACCTCAGGCTCGTGACTCGCGGGACCGGACGCACCACCGAAGAACTCGGCCGCGCTTTCCCCGGCGTTCCGGTCGTGGTATCTGACGGAGAGCGTCCGATCGAGCGGGTCTCGTCGAAGCCGTCGCTCGTCATCGCAACACGCGGAGCAGAGCCTGTTCCAGACGGCGGGTACCACGCGGTTCTGCTCTTGGACGGAGACAGGATGCTCGCGCGCGAAGCCCTGACGATCGCGATGGACTGCCTGAGGTGGTGGTCGAGCGCCGCATCGATGGCTGCGCGCGCAGCGCCGGTTGTGCTTGTCGGCGTCGGCGGACGTCTGGGGAACGCGTTCGCGTCATGGACTCCGGCCTCCTTTGCCGCGGAGGAGCTCGCCGACCGACGCGAGCTGAGGTTTCCGCCCGCGGTGAGGACGGTATCCGTGAGCGGCGATCTCGCCGCGGTCGATGCGACCGTGTCAGCGCTTGACCCCTCGTCGTATCTCGACGTGCTCGGGCCGAGCGAGCTCGAAGACGGCGGTGTACGGTCGATTGTGCGGTTCAGCTATTCGAAGGGTCCCGAGGTCGCTCGCACGCTTCGCGCGGAGCTGCTGCGCGTCGTCGCACAGCGTCGCCGCGCTCCCGCAGCGAAGGGCGGCTATCGCCCGCCGCCGAGACTTCGCATACGCTTCGACGAAACGGAGATAGTGACGTGAGAATCGTCTTTGCCGGAACCCCTTCCGTGGCCGTGGCCTCCCTCGACGCGCTCCACGCGAGCGGACACGAGATCTGCTGCGTCATCACGCGGGACGATGCGCCGCTCGGCCGCAAGCGCATTCTCACACCGTCGCCTGTCGCAGCGCGTGCGGTCGAACTGGGGCTCCCCGTCGTCAAGGCGAACCGGCTCGACGATGCCGTCACCGAACGCATCACGAAGTATGCACCGGATCTCGGAGTGATCGTCGCGTATGGAGGTCTGGTCCGTGAACCGCTGCTCTCCGTTCCCTCGCACGGATGGGTCAACCTGCACTTCTCCTCACTGCCGAGCTGGCGAGGCGCCGCTCCGGTGCAACGGGCTCTCATCGCCGGCGAAGACACGATCGGACTCGCCGTGTTCCAGCTGACTCCCGGGCTCGACGAGGGCGACGTCTGGTTGCAGAAGACGGTTCCCACGGGGCAGGATGCCACCGCGGGAGAGCTTCTCGCTGGCCTCGCGAGCACAGGAGCGCAGCTGCTTGTCGATTCCGTCAGAGGCCTCGCTGACGGGTCGCTGGCTCCGTCTCCGCAGAGCGGTGAGGCGAGCTACGCGCACAAACTCAGCATCGATGACGGCCACCTCGACCTCTCGCAGCCGGCTGAGACTCTCTACGCGCGCTTCCGTGGCGTCACCCCTGAGCCAGGTGCGTACGTGCTGATGGGGGAGCAGCGCTTCAAGATCCGTGAGGCGCGTCTGTCTCCCGGAGATGCGCCGCATCCCGCTCCCGGTCGGTTCGCGCTGCACGGCAAGACGCTTCTTCTCGGCGCGTCGGAGGGCTCACTCGCTCTGCTGCGCGTGCAGCCGGCAGGAAAGCCTGCGATGGCGGGGGCCGACTGGTGGCGCGGAGTTCAGGGGAAGGACGTGTCGGCACGATGAACAGCTCAGAGCGGCGTCCCGCCCCACGACGGCGAAAGCAGAGTCGCGGCTCGAACGTCGTGCAGCCAAGTCGTCTGACCGCCTTCGACGTGCTCCTCGCCGTTGCCGCAGACGAGGCGTACGCAAACATTCTGCTTCCTCACACGATCGCACGAGCGGAGCTCCGCTCAGAGGACGCACGCCTCGCGACGGAGCTCTGCTATGGCACCCTTCGGCGGCAAGGCTTCTACGATCGTGTGATCGAATCAGCCTCGCACCGCGCCACATCGCAGATCGATCCTCCGGCCCTCGCTGCGTTGCGGCTCGGGGCTCATCAGCTCCTCGGCATGCGGGTCGCTCCGCACGCCGCAGTGAGCGAGTCCGTGGCTCTCGCACGGCGATTCGCGAGCCAGTCCGCCGCCGGTTTCGTCAACGGCGTGCTGAGACGCATCTCCGCTGACGACAGCACAGTGTGGATCGCGCGGCTCTCTGACGGAGTGACCGATGAGACGGAGCTCCTCGCCATCGAGCATGCGCACCCCGCGTGGATCGTGCGAGCCTTCCGACGAGCCCTCGAGGCGGAGGGCCGCGGAGACGAGCTCACAGCCCTGCTCCAGGCCGACAACGACGCGCCGCGCGTCAACATGGTGGCGTTGCCGGGTATGGCCACAATTCCGGACGCCGCGACGAAGAACCGATATTCTCCGGTCGGCTTCCAACTGGGCGGGGGCGATCCCGATGCCGCCATCGGAGATGCCAAAGGCGCTCTGCGGGTGCAGGACGAAGGCTCTCAGCTCGCAGCGCTTGCGCTGAGTCGCGCCCGCGAGGTGACGCCCGGAGAGCAGTGGCTCGACATGTGTGCTGGCCCCGGCGGGAAGAGTGCTCTTCTCGCTGCGGAGGCACGGAGGTCGGGAGCGGTCCTGACCTCCAACGAAGTCGCGCCTGCACGGGCGGATCTCGTGAGACGAGCGCTGCATCCGTTCGGGACGGAGGCCATCGTGTGGACGGGCGATGGACGGCGCATCGGCGTCGAGCATCCTGGCTCTTTCGATCGCATTCTCGTCGATGCGCCGTGCACGGGTCTCGGTGCGCTGCGTCGTCGCCCCGAAGCACGCTGGCGCAAATCGCCGAAGGATGTCGCCGATCTCTCTGCGCTCCAAGCTGAGCTCCTCGACTCCGCGATTCAGGCTGCGGCCCCTGGCGCTCTCATCGCGTATGTGACGTGCTCTCCGCATCTGGGGGAGACCCGTGCCATCGTCTCGAAGGCTCTGCGGGTGCACTCCGATGTCCTTGAGTCCGTCGATACGCCGGCCGTGCTCCGTGACATCGCCGGTCCCATCGATCTCGGTGACGAGCAGGATGCCGGTGCCGGTGCGTTCCGGCACGTGCAGCTGTGGCCGCATCGACACGGAACCGACGCCATGTACATCATGCTGCTTCGCGTCGCTGACGGCACTCGTCGGTAGGATCGAGCCATGGCATCGCGCATCAATCCCAGCATCCTCGCCGCTGACTTCGTCAACCTCGAGAGCGAGCTGAACCGCATCGCTGACGCAGATCTGGTTCACGTCGACGTCATGGACAATCACTTCGTACCGAACCTCACGTTCGGGCGGCAGATGGTGCAGCGCATCCAGGACGTATCGCCGATTCCACTCGACGTGCACCTGATGATCGAGGATGCCGATCGCTGGGCGCCCTCCTACGCGGAGACCGGCGCGTTCTCGGTCACGTTCCATGCAGAGGCGGCCGCAGAGCCCGTCGCACTCGCCCGTCGGCTTCGCGAGATCGGAGCGCGTGCCGGAATCGCACTGAAGCCCGGAACCGATGCCGAGCCGTACCTCGACCTGCTGCCGGAGTTCGATCAGGTGCTCGTCATGACGGTGGAGCCAGGCTTCGGCGGTCAGAGCTTCATGCATGAGACCATGCCCAAGCTCGCGCGTGTCCGGCAGGCAGCAGATGCATCGGGGCTGGACCTCTGGCTTCAGGTCGACGGGGGCGTCACGCTCGACACCATCGGGATAGCTGCGGAGAACGGAGCGGACACCTTCGTGGCCGGCTCGAGCGTGTTCAAAGCGGGTGAGCCCGCCGAGCAGATCGCGCTGCTGCGGGAGCGCGCCGCAGCGCACGCACACTGAGTGTCAGCGCTCAGTCCCGAACCGGTAGGCTGGTCAGGTGAAGACTTTCGATGAGCTGTTCGCTGAGCTGAGCAACAAGGCCGAAACACGACCCGAGGGGTCGCGAACGGTTGCGGAGCTGGATGCCGGCGTCCATGCCATCGGCAAGAAGATCGTCGAAGAGGCCGCCGAGGTCTGGATGGCGTCTGAGCACGAGACCACCGACGCTGCGGCGGAGGAAATGTCGCAGCTTCTCTACCACGTGCAGGTCATGATGATCGCGAAGGGCCTCACGCTCGAGGACGTCTACCGACATCTGTGATGCGTCGCCGCTCCACGGCATCCATCATCACCGTCCCCTAGAACGAGAGCACGAACGAATGTTGCGTATCGCAGTGCCCAACAAGGGCTCGCTGGCCGAGACGGCCGCAGACATGCTGGGAGAGGCCGGCTACCTCACCCGAACCGATCCGAAAGCGCTTCACCTCATCGACGTTCGAAACGACGTCGAATTCTTCTACCTGAGGCCGCGAGACATCGCCACATACGTCGGCTCAGGCGCGCTCGACGTCGGCATCACCGGGCGTGATCTCCTCCTCGACTCCGGTTCTCCGGCGACAGAGGTCGCTCCGCTCGACTTCGCCGACTCCACCTTCCGTTTCGCCGGCCCCGCGGGCCGATTCTCCGATCTCCACGACCTCGAGGGGCTTCGGGTTGCGACCAGCTACACCGGGCTCGTCGGCGAGTTTCTGAAGCGCAACGGAGTCTCCGTCGAACTCGTCAAGCTCGATGGCGCTGTCGAGTCCGCGGTCGATCTCGGTGTTGCGGATGCCGTCGCCGACGTGGTCTCCACGGGAACGACACTGCGAAACGCCGGTCTTGAGATCTTCGGACCGGTCATTCTGGAGTCGACGGCGGTCGTGATCGCCGCACCGGAGCAGAAGCCGGGAACCGACGTGCTGCTCCGGCGTCTTCAGGGGGTGCTCGTCGCTCGTCGCTACGTGCTGATGGACTATGACCTCCCGATCTCCCTTCTGGAGAAGGCCACGTCGGTGGCGCACGGAATCGAGTCGCCGACGGTCTCACCGCTCAAGGATCCGGAATGGGTCGCTGTGCGTGTCATGGTGCCGAAGCGCGATATGAATCAGATCATGGATGCCCTCTACGGTCTCGGCGCGAGGGCGATCCTGGTCAGCGCAATCCACGCCGCACGGTTGTAGGGGAGGAGCGGATATGTCTGTTGCAGTGCGTGTCATCCCCTGCCTCGATGTCTCCGACGGTCGCGTCGTCAAGGGCGTCAATTTCAAGAATCTGCGCGATCAGGGCGACCCGGTCGAGCTTGCGGAGAGTTATTACGTCGGCGGCGCGGACGAGCTCACATTCCTCGACGTCTCTGCCACCGTCGAGGGCCGCGACACGATGTACGACGTCGTGCGCGCCACCGCGGAGAAGGTCTTCATCCCGCTGACGGTGGGCGGAGGCGTCCGCTCGGTCGACGATGTATCGAAGCTGCAGGCCCACGGCGCGGACAAGGTCGGCGTCAACAGTGCCGCCATCGCCCGCCCCGAGCTGATCGGTGAGATCGCGGATCGTTTCGGCGCACAGGTTCTCGTACTCTCACTTGACATCACGCGTTCGAGCAGCGCTCCCTCCGGTTTCATCGTCACGACACACGGCGGACGCAAGGCCACGGATCTCGATGCCGTGGCGTGGGCCCGCGAAGCCGTCGAACGCGGCGCGGGAGAGCTGCTGGTCAACTCAATTGACGCTGACGGAACGAAGAACGGCTTCGACCTCGAGCTCATTGCTCTCATGCGGGAGAACTGCGCGGTGCCGGTGATCGCCTCGGGCGGCGCGGGAGCACCGGAGCACTTTCCACCTGCCGTCGAGGCGGGCGCGGATGCGGTTCTCGCGGCGAGCGTGTTCCACTCCGGTCAGATGACGATCGGCGATGTCAAGACGGCGCTTCGCTCCGCCGGAGTCGAGACCCGATGAGCGACGTCGACACGGTCATCGCGCGCGCCCGCTTCGGCGAAGACGGTCTTCTGCCAGCGATCATCCAGCAGTGGGACACCCGAGAGGTTCTGATGCTCGGGTACATGGATGCCGAAGCGATGCGGCGCACGCTCACGTCCGGGCGGGTGACCTTCTGGTCTCGCTCGCGGAACGAATACTGGCGCAAGGGCGACACCTCCGGCCATGTGCAGTACGTGCGCGGCGCCGCACTCGACTGCGATGCTGACACGATTCTCGTCCAGGTGGAGCAGATCGGGGCGGCCTGCCACACCGGCACACGGACCTGCTTCGACGCGGACCAGCTCGATCCCGCCGTGGAGGAGGGACAGGCCTGATGACGGGGATGCCGTTCACAACGCGCCGCGAACGCTTCGATCAGATGCGCCAGACGATGCGCGTCGTTCCCGTCGTCCGTGAGATCTTCGCCGACGGTGAGACGCCTGTCGGCATCTATCGCAAACTCGCCGATGGCAGACCGGGCAGCTTTCTGCTGGAGTCCGCTGAGGGCGGCATCTGGTCGCGATATTCCTTCGTCGGCGTCTCTTCATACGGCGTACTCACCCAGAAGGACGATCACCCGGTCTGGCTCGACTACGGCCTCGATGCCAGTCGAGCACTGGGCGACGATATCTTCGCCGGGAGCCCGCTCGACGCGATCGAGGAGCTCACGCGACGCTGGGCGACTCCGCACACCAGTGACGAGCCTCCGCTCACCGGGGGACTGGTCGGCTTCATCGGGTGGGAGGCGATCCGCCAGATCGAGAATCTGCCGGACGCTCCGCCCGCGGACCATCCAGTTCCCGGGCAGGCGCTGTGCTTCGTCTCTGACCTCGTCGTCCTCAACCATCGACGGGGCGCCGTCCTTCTGATCGCGAACGTCCTGACCGACGTCGGCGATTCGAATGAGCTCTGGCAGGATGCCCAAACGCGTCTGAACGCGATGCAGGGCGGCCTCTCCGTGCCGACCGAGGCACACCTCGCCGACCTCGACTTCGAGATCGTTCCCGAGGCCACGAGCAGAACCCGGAAGCCGGACTTCCTCGCGGCCGTGGATCGCAGCCGCGAGTACATCCGGGAGGGCGATATCTTCCAGGTCGTCATCTCTCAGAGGTTCGAACTCGAGACGGATGCCGCCGCTGTCGACGTCTATCGTGTGCTCCGTGCGCTCAACCCGAGTCCATACATGTACCTGCTCAGCCTCGAAGCCCCGGATGGGACTCCCTATTCCATCGTCGGCTCTTCGCCGGAAGCTCTCGTCAAATCTCAGCGGGGACATGTCGTAACCCACCCGATCGCTGGTTCTCAGCCGCGCGGCACGACACCGGACGAAGACGTCGAGCTTGAGTCGATTCTGCGCTCAGATGCGAAGGAACGCGCGGAGCATCTCATGCTCGTGGATCTCGCGAGGAATGACCTGGCTAAGGTGTGCCAGCCCGGCAGCGTCGAGGTCACCGAGTTCATGCGTGTGGAGCGGTTCAGCCATATCATGCACCTGGTTTCGAGCGTGGAGGGCGACCTCGCTCCGGGCCAGACTCCCATCAGTCTGTTCCGGGCGACGTTCCCCGCGGGAACTCTCTCCGGCGCTCCGAAGCCGCGCGCGCTCCAGATCATCGACGAGCTCGAGCCGGCGCAGCGCGGCGTGTATGGAGGAGTCGTCGGATACATCGACTTCTCCGGAGACGCAGACCTCGCGATCGCGATTCGCACCGCGACGCTCATCGGCGGGACAGCCCTCGTACAGGCGGGCGGAGGTGTCGTCGCGGACTCTGTGCCCGAGTCCGAGTACCAGGAGTCCTGCAACAAGGCGGCAGCGCCTCTCCGCGCCGTCGCGATTGCGAACGCGATGACGAAGATCGGAGCGGAATGAACGGCAAACGCCTGAAGATGCTCGCGATCGTCCTGACTCTCGCCGCGAGCGGTGGAGCGCTACTGACCTGGACTCAGCCCTGGTTCGCAATCGCACTCACGCAGGGAACGCACGCCGGTTCAACCATCGACGTTCCCGGAGAGTCCGCCGGGCCGGCGGTGGCCGCTCTCGGACTTGCGGGGCTCGCCCTCGGCGGGGCTCTCGGTATCGCCGGACGCATCCTGCGAGTGATCTTCGGAGTCCTGGAGATCCTCATCGGTGCGAGCGTCGTTCTCTCCGGCATCCTCGCACTCGCTGACCCCGCTGGCGCGAGCGCGAAGACCGTCACAGAGGTGACCGGAGTCGCGGGAGCGGAGGGCACGAACGCCTTGATCGCCAGCGCCACTGCGACGATCTGGCCTGGCGTCGCCGTCGCCCTAGGAGTGATCCTGGCTCTCCTCGGACTCATGGTCATCATCACAGGCACCTCGTGGCCGACGTCGGGTCGCAAGTTCGACTCGCCGGTGCAATCCCGACAGGACCAGGCCCATGATGCCGTCGACAGCTGGGACGAGCTCAGCCGAGGCGAAGACCCCACCAGCTAACAGCTAGACTTGAAGACGTTTCCGTCAGAGAAGGAGTTCAGGTGAACCCAGATATCAGTGACCCCGGACATGGCCACTCGCCGGCCGCGTGGACTGCCGTGATCATCATGCTGATCGCGTTCGCGCTCGGCACTGTCATGCTCTTCCTCGGCCAGCCGTACGGAGTGGTCGCCGCTGCCGGCGTGCTCGTGGTCGGCCTGATCGTCGGCTGGATCCTCAAGAAGGCAGGCTTCGGAGTCAACGGTCCGCGTTACCAGCCGAAGGGCCACTGACGACGTGACGGATCTTCTGGACGAGCTCACCGCCGGTGCTCGGGAAGACGCGCGAGCTCGACAGGAACTGATCTCTCTCTCGCAGGCTGAGGCGGCAGCTGCCGCCGCTTTGCCCGCGCGAGATGCGATGGCGGCTCTCGCGCCGAGTGCGCGGGTGAAGATCATTGCGGAGGTCAAGCGGGCGAGCCCCTCCCGCGGCGACCTTGCTGAGATTCCCGATCCTTCTCGCCACGCTGCCCTCTATGAGCAGGGTGGTGCGAGTGCGATCAGCGTGCTCACCGAAGGCCGACGGTTCAAAGGCTCGCTCGACGATCTCACCTCGGTGCGCGACACCGTATCCGTTCCGGTGCTCCGCAAGGACTTCATCTCGACGCCGTATCAGCTGTTCGAGGCTCGTGCCGCGGGTGCAGACATCATCCTTCTGATCGTCGCTGCGCTGGATCAGAAGACGCTCACCGAGCTATACCAGCTGGCGACGGACCTCGGAATGACGACTCTCGTCGAGGCCCACACCGAAGACGAGTTAAAGCGCTCCTTTGACATCGGGGCGCGACTGGTCGGCGTCAACGCGCGTAACCTCAAGACCTTCGAGCTCGACCGAAACCTGTTCGGCAGACTCGCTCCGCTTTACCCCGAGGGCGTCATCAGAGTTGCCGAGTCTGCGGTCTCCACCGCAGATGACGTTGCCCACTACCGTGCGGCGTCCGCAGACGTCGTACTCGTAGGTGAGGCCCTCGTCACCAACGATCCCATCTCGACGCTTCACGACTTCTTGGCGGTCTGATTCATGTCTCTTCGTGACAACACCGGCCCATATTTCGGCGATTTCGGCGGTCGGTACGTCCCCGAATCGCTCATCGCGACTCTCGATGAGCTCACCGTGGCGTGGGATGAGGCGCGGAACGACCCTGAGTTCCACCGCGAGCTTGACGCGCTGCTTCGCGACTACGTCGGTCGGCCGTCGGTGATCACCGAGGTTCCGCGGTTCGCTGAGCACGCCGGGGGAGCGCGGATCATTCTGAAGCGCGAAGATCTCAATCACACCGGATCCCACAAGATCAACAACGTGCTCGGCCAAGCCCTTCTGACAAAGCGGGTCGGCAAGACGCGCGTGATCGCTGAGACCGGTGCAGGCCAGCACGGTGTCGCAACAGCGACCGCGGCCGCCCTGTTCGGTCTCGACTGCGTCATCTACATGGGCGAGGTCGATACCGAGCGACAGGCGCTCAACGTCGCGAGAATGCGCCTCCTCGGCGCAGAGGTTGTCGCTGTGAAGACCGGATCCCGCACGCTGAAAGACGCCATCAACGAAGCGATGCGCGACTGGGTGACCAACGTGGCGACGACCAACTACATCTTCGGAACCGTCGCTGGGCCGCATCCGTTCCCCGCTATGGTCCGGGATCTGCAGAAGGTCATCGGAGAGGAAGCCCGAGAGCAGGTTCTGGAGCTCACGGGGGCGCTCCCTGACGCTGTGGCGGCGTGCGTCGGCGGAGGATCCAATGCCATGGGGATCTTCCATGCCTTCCTCGACGATGAGAACGTCGGTCTGTATGGATTCGAGGCAGCGGGCGAGGGAGTCGAGACGCAGCGGCACGCGGCCACGATCACCAAAGGACGCCCCGGGATGCTGCACGGCGCCCGCAGCTTCCTGCTGCAAGACGACGACGGGCAGACGATCGAGTCCCATTCGATCTCAGCGGGTCTCGACTATCCCGGCGTCGGCCCTGAGCATTCATGGCTCTCCAGCATCGGCCGTGCACAGTACCGTCCGGTCACAGACGCAGCGGCGATGGAGGCTCTCCGTCTTCTCAGCCGCACGGAGGGCATCATCCCCGCGATCGAGTCATCGCACGCTCTCGCCGGTGCTATCGAGCTGGGCCGAGAGCTCGGCTCTGACGCGACGGTCCTGGTCAGTCTTTCCGGTCGCGGAGACAAAGACATGGAGACCGCCGGAAGATACTTCGATCTGATCGACGAGGGAGCAGAGCAATCGTGACGAGTGTGTCGCAGAGGATCAGCGCGCGCAGAGAGGCGGGCAGCGGTTCGCTCATCGGCTACCTGCCGATCGGCTTCCCGACGTTCGACCAGAGCATCGATGCAGCCATCGCGATCGCGCGAAACGGCGTGGATGTCATCGAGCTTGGCGTTCCGTACTCGGATCCCGTCATGGACGGCCCCGTCATTCAGGCTGCCACGCAGCAGGCTCTCGCGAACGGCTTCCGCCTCGGACACGCATTCGAGGCTGTTCGCCGCATCACGGAGAGCTGTGATGCCGACGTTCTGCTGATGACGTATTGGAACCCCGTCGTGCAGTACGGCGTCGAGCGCTTCGCAGACGATCTCGTCGCTGCGGGCGGGGCCGGCCTCATCACGCCCGATCTGATTCCTGACGAGGGTGCAGCGTGGATCGCCGCCTCGGAGAGAACAGGCCTCGATCGAGTCTTCCTCGCCGCACCGTCGTCCAGTGACGCACGGATCGCACAGGCGGTCGAGTCCAGCAGGGGCTTCGTCTACGCGGTGTCGACGATGGGCATCACGGGAGCGCGAGCGGATATCGACACGGCTGCTCGCACACTCGTCTCCCGACTTCGCGACGCTGGCGTCGACAACGCCTGCGTCGGTCTCGGCATCTCCACTGCCGAGCAGGTCAGAGAGGTCCTTGAGTACGCGGACGGAGCGATCGTCGGATCCGCTCTCGTCGCTGCGCTGGGGAACGGCGGTGTCGAGTCCGTCGGTGCCCTCGCCGCTGACCTCGCCACGGGAACCTCGCGCACGCAAACGATCTGAAAGGCACACCGGTGACCCTTCCGCTCAGCATTCCGAGCCCTGACATCAGCTCTTTCCAGCTCGGGCCCTTCACGATTCACTTCTACGCGCTCTGCATCCTCATCGGGATCATCGCGGCAGCAGTGATCACGAACAGGCGCCTCACACAGCGCGGTGCCGAGCCCGGTATCGTCATCGATCTTCTACTGTGGGCTGTGCCGTTCGGCATCGTCGGTGCGCGAATCTTCCACGTTCTCACGCACTGGGACGATTACTTCTACCCGGGCGCGGATCTGCTGCGAACGCTCTACATCTGGGAGGGCGGAATCGCCATCTTCGGTGCACTGATCGGAGGCGGAATCGGCGCGTGGATCGGATGCCGCGTCATCGGCCTGCGGTTCTCGACCTTCGCCGATGCTCTCGCTCCTGGTCTGCTCGTCGCCCAGGCGTTCGGTCGCTTCGGCAACTGGTTCAACCACGAGCTGTACGGAATTCCGACCGATCTGCCGTGGGGACTCGAGATCGAGTCGTCGAATCCGGCTTACCCGGTCGGTCTGCCCGCGGGGACGCTCTTCCACCCCACGTTCCTCTACGAAGTCATCTGGAATCTTCTCGGAGCAGCTGTCATCGTCTGGCTCGGCCACAAGCTGACTCTGCAGTGGGGGCGTCAGTTCGCTCTGTATCTCATCTGGTACGGCGCTGGCCGCGTCGTGTGGGAATCCATTCGCATTGACCCGAGCGAGGTCTTCCTCGGGCTCCGCACCAACGTGTGGGCGGCTCTGATCGCGGTGATCCTCGGTATCGTGATCTTCTTCGTGCAGAAGTCTCGACACCCCGGCCTGGAACCCAGCCCCTACCGACCCGGACGTAACACAACCGAAACAGACGGGGAGTTAAATTCTGATTCCCCGGATTCGATCTACGTCGATCTCAGCGAGGATGCTGAAGGAGCAGAGCGCCGGGACGAACCCGCCACAAGCGCACAGGGTTCGTGATCCCATAGCCCAGCGCTCATCCTCGTCTGGGTTGTGAGACGCCGAAAGGCGATCATCACCCGGACGGGCCAGCATTGCCCCGTCCTCACTTCGACAGAGGGCAGCGTCTGGCATGAGTGCTCCATCTCCCTATTCACATTTCAGTCTCCTTCCTGAAGCCGCGGGACTCTACGATCCGCAGTTCGAGAAGGACGCCTGCGGCCTCGCAATGGTCGCAACGCTTCGCGGCGTTCCATTGCACAGCATCATCACGTGCGCTCTCGACGCGCTCCGTAACCTCGAGCACCGTGGTGCTGTGGGCTCCGATGCCGGAACGGGCGACGGTGCAGGCATCCTCTCTGAGATTCCTGACGCCCTGCTCCGCGATGTCGTCTCATTCGATCTCCCCGCACACGGCGAGTATGCCGTCGGCAACGCCTTCCTACCCGCCGACGACGACGAGCGCGCGGCCCAGAAGCGTGCGATCGAGACGATCGCACGCAGCGAGGGAATGCTCGTTCTCGGTTGGCGCCCGGTGCCAACGCGGCCGGAGGTGCTGGGCCGTCTCGCACGCACGTCGATGCCGACGATCGAGCAGCTGTACGTCGCTTCTCGAACGGGTGCGCCGGGCGACACTCTGCGTCGAGGCATCGACCTCGACCGTTCTGCCTACAGGCTCCGAAAGCGCGCTGAGCGCGAACTCGGGGCCTATTTTGTTTCTCTCTCCAGCCGAACAATCGTTTACAAGGGTATGGTCACGACGCTGCAGCTCGAGCCGTTCTACCCTGATCTGTCAGATCACCGCTTCGCGACGCGCGTCGCCATCGTTCACTCTCGCTACTCGACGAACACGTTTCCATCGTGGCCGCTCGCACAGCCGCTGCGCATGCTCGCCCACAACGGTGAGATCAACACCGTGCAGGGCAACCGGAACTGGATGCGCGCGCGCCAGTCACAGCTCCGCTCCGATCTCATAGGCGACCTCGCCCCGCTGCTACCGATCGTCACGCCGGGCGGGAGCGACTCCGCGTCATTCGACGAAGTCTTGGAGCTCCTCACTCTGTCGGGCCGCTCACTCCCGCACGCCATGCTCATGATGGTGCCCGAGGCGTGGGAGAAGAACCCTGACCTCTCCAGAGAGCTCAGAGACTTCTACGAGTTCCACTCGATGCAGATGGAGCCCTGGGATGGCCCAGCCGCGATGACGTTCACCGACGGCTCACTCGTTGGAGCAACGCTTGATCGCAATGGACTTCGACCCGGGCGGTGGCTCATCACCGATGACGGACTGGTCGTTCTCGGAAGCGAGATCGGCGTTCTCGACATCTCACCCGAACGCGTCGTCCAACGCGGGCGTCTTCAGCCCGGCCGGATGTTCCTCCTCGATCTCGACGAGGGCCGTCTCCTCGACGACGCAGAGGTGAAGGGCTCTCTCGCCGCTCTGCGTCCGTGGGGAGACTGGCTCACCGCCGAGCGCATCCTGCTGCAGGACCTCCCTGAACGGGAGCATGTGATTCACACGCGCGCCTCAGTGACGCGAAGACAGCGCACGTTCGGCTACACCGAAGAGGAGGTCACACGCATCCTCAAACCGATGGGCGAGACCGGCTCAGAACCCCTCGGCGCCATGGGAACGGACACTCCCGTCGCCGTGCTTGCGGATCGCCCGCGCCTGCTGTTCGACTATTTCGTGCAGCGATTCGCTCAAGTGACGAACCCGCCGCTTGATTCCATCCGCGAGAAGGTCGTGACGTCGCTGACCCTGTCCCTCGGCCCGGAGCCGAACCTGCTCGATGCGGGGCCAGAGCACGTCCGACAGATCGTCCTCGACTTCCCTGTGATCGACAATGATCAGCTGGCCAAGATCCAGCACATCGACGGCAGCCGAGAAGAACACTCTGCGGCGACGATCCGTGCGCTCTACCGGTTCGACGAGGGGCAGGATGCTCTCAGAGACCGTCTGCGGGCGATCAACGACGAGGTCGACGCAGCGATTGCGCGGGGCGCACACTTCATCGTGCTCAGCGATCGAGATTCTACGAAGGACCTCGCTCCCATCCCGTCGCTTCTCGCGCTGGCATCCGTTCACCATCATCTGATTCGCATGGAGAACAGGATGCGCGTCGGCCTCATCGTCGAAGCGGGCGACGTGCGCGAGGTGCACCACGTGGCGACGCTCATCGGCTATGGCGCCTCTGCCGTCAACCCGTACCTGGCCATGGAGACCTGCGAAGACCTCGTGCGTCGAGGCGAGATCGCCGGCGTCACCGCGGACAAAGCCGTGGCGAACGTCATCTCAGCCCTCGGCAACGGCGTACTCAAGATCATGTCGAAGATGGGCATCTCCACCGTTTCCTCGTACTCCGGGGCCCAGACTTTCGAGGCGGTGGGGCTCAGTCAGGAGTTCGTCGACACGTACTTCACCGGAACCGTCTCCCGGCTCGGGGGCGTCGGTCTCGACGTCATCCAGGCGGAGAACCTCGCACGTCATGCATCCGCGTTTCCCGCCAACCCGCCCACGCGCGGGCATGAGCGACTTGAGAACGGAGGAGAGTACCAGTGGCGTCGCGACGGCGCACCGCATCTCTTCAATCCCGACACCGTGTTCCGTCTGCAGCATGCGACCCGCACCAGGCAGTACGACATCTTCCGCAGCTACACAGATCTCGTGGATGACCAGTCTGAGCGGCTGATGACACTTCGAGGACTCTTCACGCTCCGGACAACGGAGTGTCAGCCCATTCCGATCGATGAGGTGGAGCCCGTGTCGGAGATCGTGAAGCGCTTCTCCACGGGCGCGATGAGCTATGGCTCGATCTCGCGCGAGGCCCACGAGACACTCGCGATCGCGATGAATCGTCTCGGTGGGAAGTCCAACACGGGTGAAGGCGGTGAGGATGCTGATCGCCTGCTCGACCCCGAGCGGCGAAGCGCGATCAAACAGGTCGCCTCCGGACGCTTCGGCGTGACGAGCATGTATCTCACGCACGCAGACGATCTGCAGATCAAGCTTGCTCAGGGCGCAAAGCCGGGGGAGGGCGGCCAGCTTCCGCCGGGAAAGGTCTATCCCTGGGTCGCGCGTACACGCCATGCAACAGCCGGCGTTGGGCTCATCTCGCCCCCGCCACACCACGACATCTACTCCATCGAAGACCTCAAGCAGCTGATCTTCGATCTCAAACGCGCGAACCCGTCAGCACGCATCCATACAAAACTCGTCAGCGAGTCCGGAATCGGAGCCGTCGCGGCCGGCGTGGCCAAGGCGCTGAGCGATGTGCTGCTCGTCTCCGGTCACGACGGCGGAACCGGTGCGAGCCCGCTGAACTCGCTCAAGCATGCCGGCACGCCGTGGGAGTTGGGGCTCGCCGAAACACAGCAGACGCTGGTGATGAACGAGCTGCGCGACCGTGTCGTCGTCCAGGTGGACGGGCAGCTGAAGACGGGGCGTGATGTCGTCATCGCCGCGCTGCTCGGCGCAGAGGAATTCGGGTTCGCGACCGCGCCGCTCGTCGTCTCGGGATGCATCATGATGCGCGTCTGCCACCTCGACACCTGCCCGGTCGGCGTCGCCACCCAGAATCCGCTGCTTCGTTCGCGGTTCACAGGCAGGCCTGAGTTCGTTGTGACCTTCTTCGAGTTCATCGCCCAGCAGGTCCGAGAGCTCCTCGCTCAGCTCGGTTTCCGCAGCCTCGACGAGGCGGTCGGCCGAGTCGACCTCATCGATTCGAGTCGCGCTCTCTCCCATTGGAAGGCCGAGGGACTCGACCTCTCGCCGATTCTCACCGCTTCCGCGGCATCCGCCACCACACACCGCAGGCACACACGCAACCAAGAGCACGAGCTCGGTACGCACTTCGATGTCGATCTCATCGCGCAGAGCGCTCCAGCACTCACGCACGGAGAGAGTGTGACGATCGTGTCGTCGGTATCGAACACCGCTCGCGCCGTCGGAACGATGCTCGGTCACGAGGTGACCCGGAGGTTCGGAGAGCAGGGCCTGCCGGAGAACACCATCTCGATCACGCTGACGGGTTCGGCGGGCCAGTCGCTCGGCGCGTTCATCCCTCGAGGCCTCACGCTCCGGCTTCACGGGGACGCCAACGACTACGTGGGCAAGGGACTCTCCGGCGGCCGCATCATCGTCAGACCGGATGCCATGGCTGTGCTGGCCGCGGAGGAGAACGTCATCGCTGGCAACGTCATCGGGTACGGCGCGACGTCGGGAAGCATGTTCATCTCCGGAATCGTGGGGGAGAGGTTCCTCGTCCGAAACTCCGGAGCGACAGCGGTCGTCGAGGGCGTCGGAGACCATGCGCTCGAATACATGACAGGGGGTCTCGCGCTCATCCTCGGCGGGACGGGCCGGAACCTCGGCGCCGGCATGTCCGGTGGGATCGCCTATGTCCTCGATCTCGATCGCTCCCGCATCAACGCCGAGGCGCAGGTCTCCGGGGAGCTGGAGCTGCTGCCGCTCGGCTCGGGCGATCGTGAGATCGTGACCGATCTCATCGCGCAGCACGTGGCTGAGACAGCATCCACCCTCGGTCAGCGTCTGCTCGACGATATCGAAGCTGCCGTCAGCCGCTTCACCAAAGTGCAGCCACGCGATTATGCGGCTGTGCTTGAAACACGACAGCGCGCCGTCGCCGACGGCCTCGACCCCGATGGGGACGACGTGTGGCAGCGCATCAGGGAGGTAACTCATGGCTGATCCACGCGGATTCCTGACCACGCCCGAGCGGGAGCTTCCGCCGCGCCGTCCGGTTCCCGTTCGAATCATGGACTGGAAAGAGGTGTACGAGCGTCAGGACCACGACCAACTGCATCGCCAAGCCGGACGCTGCATGGACTGCGGCGTGCCGTTCTGCCACCAGGGCTGCCCGCTCGGCAATCTCATTCCGGAATGGAACGATCTGACCTGGCGCGACGACGGCCGAGCCGCATCTGAGCGCCTTCACGCGACGAACAACTTCCCCGAACTGACGGGACGGCTGTGCCCCGCCCCGTGCGAGAGCGCGTGCGTCCTCGGCATCAGCCAGCCAGCGGTGACCATCAAGCGCATCGAGCAATCGGTCGCCGACCAGGCTTTCGACAACGGCTGGGTCGACGCGATGCCGCCCGAACGTCTCACCGGCAAGACCGTGGCCGTCGTCGGGTCGGGCCCCGCCGGGCTCGCTGCGGCACAGCAACTCACCCGCGCGGGCCACACCGTCGCCGTGTACGAGCGCGACGACCGAATCGGCGGGCTTCTGCGCTACGGCATCCCCGACTTCAAACTCGAGAAGTCGGTGCTCGAGAAGCGGCTGAAGCAGATGCGCGAAGAAGGCACCCGATTCCGTGCGGGGGTGAACGTCGGAGCGGATATCAGCTGGGAAGACCTTCGTGCGCGCTTCGACGCAGTGATCGTGGCGACAGGAACTCCCGTCCCGAGAGACCTGCCCATTCCCGGACGGCAGCTGGACGGCATCCATTTCGCCATGGAATATCTGGTCGGCGCGAATCGAAGCGTCGCCGGAGACGACGTCGAGAACCGCATCTCCGCAGAGGGCAAGCATGTGATCGTTCTCGGCGGGGGCGACACCGGGTCCGACTGCATCGGCACGGCGCACCGCCAGGGCGCGGCGTCGGTGACCAATCTCGCGATCGGCCGGATGCCGTCGACGGATCGCCCCGGGCACCAGCCGTGGCCCATGACGCCGACCGTCTTCGAAATCCAGACGTCGCACGAAGAGGGCGGCGAGCGAGAGTTCCTCGTGTCGACCGTGGAGTTCCTCGCTGACGACGCGGGAAACGTCCGGGCGCTTCGCATCGCCGAAACCGAGTATCTCGATGGGCAGCGGGTTCCGAAGGCGGGAACCGAGCGTGAGATTCCTGCTGACCTCGTTCTGCTCGCGCTCGGGTTCACCGGTCCCGAAACGGCTACGGAAGCGGCGCAGCTCGGCCTCGATATCACGTCGAGATCGACGCTCGCGCGCGACGACAGCTATCAGACAAAGCTGCCTGGACTCTTCGTCGCGGGAGATGCCGGTCGCGGACAGTCGCTCATCGTGTGGGCGATCGCCGAAGGTCGTTCTGCAGCCTCGGCCGTAGACCGGTATCTTGAAGGGGAGAGCGAATTGCCCTGGCCGGTCAAACCGACCGACCGCGCGATCTCGCTCTGAGGCCGAACCCTCGGTGGGAGCGGCTGACAGACACGAACCAGCGCACTCCCCCTGCGCAGGACATGGAGTTATTCATACATGAGACGAGCAAAGATCGTCGCGACGCTTGGGCCGGCGACATCCAGCTACGAGAAGATACGCGCGCTCATCGACGCCGGCGTCAACGTAGCCCGGATGAACCTGAGCCACGGCAGCTACGACGTGCACGAGGGCGTCTACGCGAACGTCCGCAAGGCCGCTGCAGACGCGGGCAAGCCGATCGCAGTGCTTGTGGACCTTCAGGGTCCGAAGATCCGCCTCGGCACCTTCGAGGACGGCCCGTACGAGCTCGCCGAGGGTGACATCTTCACGATCACCACCGAAGACATCGTCGGCAACAAGGACATCTGCGGTACGACGTTCAAGGGTCTGCCTCACGATGTCGCCCCGGGTGACTTCCTCCTCATCGACGACGGCAAGGTCCGTGTTCGTGTCCTTGAGACCGACGGTGTACGTGTCAAGACCGAGGTCGTCGTCGGCGGGCCAGTGTCCAACAACAAGGGCATCAATCTGCCGGGCGTCGCAGTCAGCGTTCCCGCACTCTCTGAGAAAGACGAAGCGGACCTGCGCTGGGGCCTCAAGCTCGGTGCCGACTTCATCGCGCTCTCGTTCGTCCGAAATGCGGCCGACATCAGCCGCGTTCACGAGATCATGGATGAAGAAGGCATCCGTCTCCCCGTCATCGCGAAGATCGAGAAGCCCCAGGCCGTCGACGCTCTCGACGAGATCATTGACGCGTTCGACGGCATCATGGTCGCTCGTGGAGACCTGGGTGTCGAGCTGCCGCTCGAGGCGGTGCCGCTCGTGCAGAAGCGCGCGATCGAGCAGTGCCGCCGCATGGCCAAGCCGGTCATCGTCGCGACGCAGATGCTCGAGTCGATGATCTCGAGCCCTGTTCCGACTCGCGCGGAGACCTCCGATGTCGCCAACGCGATCCTGGACGGCGCGGACGCGGTCATGCTCAGCGGCGAGACCAGTGTCGGCGAGTATCCGGAGATCACCGTTCAGACCATGGCGAAGATCGTCGCCTCGACTGAAGAGCACGGACTTGAGCGCATCGCTCCGCTTGGGACGAAACCGCGCACGCAGGGCGGCGCGCTCACTCTCGCTGCGTCAGAGGTCGCGGACTTCGTCGACGCCCGCTATCTCTGCGTCTTCACCGAATCGGGCGACTCCGTGCGGCGGATGTCTCGACTCCGCACCAAGATTCCGGTCATCGGCTTCACTCCGAACGAAGAGATCCGTCGTCGCATGCAGCTGAACTGGGGGATCGAGTCCTATCTCGTCGACCGTGTGACGCACACGGACGAGATGTTCGGGCAGGTCGACGACGTTCTGCTCTCCGGCGGACTCGCAGAGCAGGGCGAGAAGGTCGTCGTGATCTCCGGTTCTCCTCCCGGAATCTCGGGTTCAACGAACGACGTCCGCGTTCACCAGATGGGGGATGCCCACGAGGGCGTTGCGCCTGCATACGCGCTCCGGAAGAAGCAGTAGACCGGGTCAGAGCTCGGATCTCAGCGAAAATTCGACGAGAGAGGGTGGTTACGCCAGCGGCGTAACCACCCTCTCTCGTGAATACAGAGAATGCCGCGGAAACCCAAGGATTCCGCGGCATTCAGTCGGTGCCGGTGGTGGGACTCGAACCCACACGCCTGTGAAGGCAAAGCATTTTGAGTGCTCCGCGTCTGCCATTCCGCCACACCGGCTCACACAACCTGAACAAGGTTATCGTAGGATTCTAGGGTGACTGAGCAAGAGACAACACCAAACGCTCCTCGACGCGTCGTCGTCGCCGAGGATGAATCACTGATCCGCCTCGACATCGTCGAGATTCTCCGAGACAACGGCTTCGAGGTCGTGGGGGAGGCCGGGGACGGCGAAACTGCTGTGGCTCTGGCCACCGAGCTTCGCCCCGATCTTGTCGTGATGGACGTAAAGATGCCCAAGCTCGACGGCATCTCCGCCGCCGAGCGACTGAGCAAGGCGCAGATCGCTCCCGTCGTCCTGCTGACAGCGTTCAGCCAGAAGGATCTCGTCGAGCGCGCCTCTGAAGCGGGAGCCCTCGCGTACGTCGTGAAACCGTTCACGCCGAACGATCTGCTTCCGGCGATCGAGATCGCGCTGAGTCGTCACCAGCAGATCATCACGCTCGAGGCCGAGGTGGCCGACATGGTCGAGCGTTTCGAGACTCGCAAGCTCGTGGATCGCGCGAAAGGCCTCCTCAACGAGAAGATGGGGCTCAGCGAGCCCGAAGCATTCCGATGGATTCAGAAGGCGTCGATGGATCGTCGCCTCACGATGCACGATGTCGCGCAGGCCATCATCGATCAGCTCAGCGCAAAGAAGAAGTAGCTTACGTCACGACTCGAAGGGTCTGTCCGCACTCACGCGGGCAGGCCCTTTTCGTATTCGAAGCACACTTCTGCCTGCGAAACAAGGCTTCTCGCCATATTCCGTGGATGTTTCAATGCGCAGCGTGCCCTTTTGACACTGTGCGAGAGCCTGCCGTACGGTACTGACCACACATGCCAGACGTGGCGTTCAACGAACGAGAGGCACACGTGAACCAGAAAAGAAAACTGATTGTCGGGGGAGCAATGCTCGCTTCGATGGCCCTTGTGACGGGACTGTCGGCCTGCTCCAGCGACAGCGGCGAGAGCGCTGATGCTCCGCTGGAAGACACCTACGTCGTCGCTACAGATACGTCGTTCGTCCCCTTCGAATTCAAGGACGGCGGCGAATACGTAGGGTTCGACATCGATCTGATCAATGCCGTCGCCGATGAGGCTGGGTTCAAGATCGATCTGAAGACGACGAACTTCGACGGAATCATCCCCGGTCTTCAGACGGGAACATTCGACATCGCGATCGCGGGCATCACGATCAAGCCTGAGCGTGCTGAGAAGGTCGACTTCTCAGATCCGTACTACAAATCGGGCCTGCGCATCGGCGTCGCCACGGACAACGATGAGATCAAGGATATTGAAGACCTCAAGGGCAAGAACGTGGCGACTCGTCTCGGATCGACAAGCGCGGACTACATCGAGAAGAACATCGAAGGCGCAACAGCGAAGACGTTCGAGCAGCTCGATCAGGCGTACCTTGCCGTCCAGTCGGGAAGTGCGGATGCCATTCTCTATGACGCCCCGAACGTCGCTTACTACATCAAGACGAAGGGCAAAGACAGCCTGAAGATGGTCGGTGACCTTCTCGAAGCGCAGGACTACGGCATCGCCATCGCGCAGGGTAACGAGAACCTTGTGAAAGCGATCGACAAAGCTCTCGCGACGCTGAAGGAGAACGGCACCTACGACGAGATCTACGAGAAGTGGTTCGGTGAGGCGCCGCCGAGCGAATAGCCACGGATCGATTGACAACATCACATTATGAGCAACGGGCACGATGGGAGCTCCCCGTGCCCGTTGCCTGTGAGAGGCACATATGATTATTCATTCGGCTACGTTTGACTGGGCAGGAGTCGTCGAGTTCATCCCGCAGCTGCTGGTCGGCCTTTACTACACGCTCCTCATCTCGGTCGTTGGGCTCCTGATCGGCTTCGTCCTCGGAGCGATCTTCGGACTGGGCCGGCTCTCGAAGAGCAAGATCATCTACGGTGCATCCTCCGTCTATGTGGAGGTGCTCCGAGGAACTCCCGTCCTCGTTCAGGCCATCTGGATCTACTACGCGTTGCCGCTCATCATCGGCACGAATATCCCTTCACTTATCGCCGGTTTCATCGTGATCGGTCTGAACTCAGGCGCGTACATCGCGGAGATCGTGCGTGGAGCAGTGCAGTCCATTGAGAAGGGCCAGATGGAGGCGGGCCGTTCCCTCGGCATGGGCCGTCATCTGACGATGCGGCATGTTATCTGGCCGCAAGCATTCCGGCGCATGATCCCACCGCTGGGCAATCAGTTCATCATCAGCATCAAGGACACTTCGCTCCTGTCGGTGATCTTGGTGCCCGACCTCGTGTTCCAGGCCCGCCTCATCGCGGCAAACCACTTCAACGCCGTTGAGATCTACACGACGGTCGCCATCATGTACCTGATCATCACGCTGACGCTCTCCAAGGTGCTCAGCGTCATCGAGAAACGGCAGGCACACTCATGATCATTCATGTCGCAGACCTCCATAAGTCATTCGGCGACAACGAGGTCCTTCGAGGAATCGACTGCGATGTCGAAGCCCAGGAGGTCGTCTGTGTGATCGGCCCCAGCGGCTCCGGGAAGAGCACGTTCCTACGCTGCTTAAACATGCTCGAGGAGATCAGCAGCGGTGACGTCGTCATCGATGGCCAAAGCCTGACAGACAAGAACACCGACATCAACGCGGTTCGCACTGAGATCGGCATGGTCTTCCAGCAGTTCAATCTGTTCCCCCATAAGTCGGTGATCGAGAACATCACGCTCGCTCCGATCAAGGTGCGTGGTCTCAGCACGGCAAAAGCCGAGGAACGCGCCGCTCGACTGCTTGAGAAGGTCGGGCTCGCGGATAAGGCTGAGGCATACCCGGCACAGCTCTCTGGCGGCCAGCAGCAGCGCGTCGCCATCGCGAGGGCTCTGGCGATGGAACCAAAGATGATGCTCTTCGACGAGCCGACGAGCGCGCTCGATCCCGAACTTGTCGGAGAAGTCCTCGCCGTGATGAAGCAGCTCGCTCTCGAGGGCATGACCATGGTTGTCGTGACCCACGAGATGGGCTTCGCGCGCGAGGTCGGCGACCGGGTGATGTTCATGGACGGCGGCTATGTCGTGGAGGAGGGCACGCCGGAGCAGATCTTCGATGATCCGCAGAACGAGCGCACGAAGGCCTTCCTCGACAAAGTCCTCTGACAGAGCAGACAGCTCTTTGACGATGCAGAAGGGGCTCGGCCGAGATTCGGCCGAGCCCCTTCTGCGTATTGTCAGCGCGCCGGGCGATCCTTGATCATGTTCGTGATCCGAACCGTTGAGCAGCGTCTACCCTGCTCGTCCGTGATGGCGATCTCGTGAACGGTGAGGCTCCGGCCCAGATGGATGGGCGTGCACACTCCAGTCACTGTTCCACTCGTTGCTGATCGTGTGTGCGTCGCGTTGATGTCGATACCGACCGCAAGACGGTCTTCGCCGGAGTAGTAGTTCGCGGCCATCGATCCGAGAGACTCTCCGAGGACGACATACGCGCCTCCGTGCAGGAGCATCGCTGGCTGTGTGTTGCCCTCGACCGGCATGGTGCCGACTGTGCGATCGACGCCGATCTCAGTGATCTCGATGCCCATCTTCTCGGCGAGGGCACCGACTCCGCGCTTGCGTACGTATTCGAGGGGATCGGATGCTGTCTGGCTCATGAACACCTTCGCGCTCTGGTTACCCGCCCGATGTCGTCGGCGACTTGTAGGCTGGGGACTGTGTCGGACAACGAAAAGCCTACCCTGCTCGTGATCGATGGCCACTCGCTGGCGTTCCGCGCGTTCTACGCGCTGCCTGTCGACAGCTTCCAGAACAGCGAAGGTCAGCATACGAACGCCATCCACGGCTTCATCGCGATGCTGATCAACCTTCTGAAGAATGAGAAGCCGACCCACATCGCCGTGGCGTTCGACATCTCACGCTATTCGTTCCGCACGCGAGAGTACCCCGAGTACAAGGGGACGCGAGGAGAGACACCGCCGGAGTTCATCGGGCAGATTCCTCTGCTTCAGGAGGCACTCGCGGCAATGAACATCACGACGATCTCGATCGAGGACTTCGAAGCCGATGACATCCTCGCGACTTTGGCTGCTCAGGGAACCGAACAGGGATACCGCGTCCTGGTCGTCTCCGGTGACCGCGACACGATCCAGCTCGTCAATGACAATGTGACGCTGCTCTATCCCTCACGGCAGGGCGTCTCTGACCTCACCCGCTACGACCCGGCGAAGGTCAAAGAGCGCTACGACATCGAGCCGCACCAGTACCCTGAGATCGCCGCGCTGGTGGGGGAGACGAGCGATAATCTGCCAGGAGTCCCCAAGGTGGGCGAGAAGACCGCCGTGAAGTGGCTGCACCGTTTCGGCAGTCTCGACGAGATCATCGCTCACGCCGACGAGATCACCGGCAAGGTGGGGGAGAGCTTCCGCGAGCACAAGGAGAACGCGATTCGCAACCGTCGTCTCAATCGTCTCGTGACGGATGTGGCGTTGCCGTGCGAGGTCGAGTCTCTCAGCAAGCAACCGATCGATCAGAACGCCGTGCGCGACGTGTTCGCGAAGCTCGAGTTCCGCACTCTGCTTGATCGCGTGATGAAGCTCGAGGGCATCGAAGGGGGAGCACCCGCTGAGCCGACGGTGGCCGCCCCCGAGCCGCAGAACCTTCTCGACGAAGAGCTCGAGGCGTGGCTCGCGCGGCAGAGCGCTGCGGCGCCCGAAGGTTTGGCCGTGGAAGTCGATCTCACGCCCGGCACGCCGATCGCGATCGGCATCGCCGGAGCTTCGGAGACCGTTGCGCTTGCCTGGCAGCCTGGCCGTGCCGACTACGCACCGTTCGAAACGTGGCTGGCCGACGAGAGCAAGCCGAAGATCATGCACGGCGCGAAGCACCAGATCAAGGCGCTCCGACAGGCGGGGCTCACCGTAGCCGGCATCGCGGTCGACACTTTCATCGCCGGATGGCTCCTGCGACCCGGCGGACAGGACAAGACTCTCAGCGATCTCGTCTCGCGCTACCTGGATGAGACGCTCCCCGTCTCGGACCCGAACCAGCTTGTCCCCGAGGTGGAGCCGACAGACGCCGCCACCGATGCATGGTTCGTGCAGCGCCTCGTCGAGCCTCTGCTCAAACGACTCGATGCGGGATCCGAACGGGTATTCCGCGACATCGAGATGCCGATCGTCGACGTGCTGGCGTCTATGGAGCTCCGCGGCGTCGCTGTCGCCTCCAACCACCTCGCATCGCTGTCGAACGATCTCGGGGAACGTGCTCGTGGCCTTGCCGAGAGCGCGTTCGCGGAGATCGGACGAGAGATCAACCTCGGGTCGCCGAAGCAGATCCAAGAGGTCCTCTTCACTCAGCTCGAGATGCCGACGACGCGCGCGACCAAGACGGGGTACTCGACGGATGCCGCGTCGCTCGCCGATCTTCAGGCGTCGCATCCGCATCCGTTCCTCGGCCTGCTGCTCGAGCACCGCGACGCCACGAAGCTGCGACAGATTGTCGACTCGCTCATCAAAGCCACGGGCGAGGATGGACGCATCCACACCTCCTACGTGCAGACGGGAACCTCCACCGGGCGCATCTCGTCCACGGATCCCAACCTCCAGAACATCCCGGTCCGCACCGAGACGGGCAGGCACATCCGTGAGGCGTTCTGCGTCGGCTCTGATCACGAGAGTCTGTTCACCGCGGACTACTCACAGATCGAGATGCGCATCATGGCGCACCTCTCAGAGGATCCCGGGCTGATCGAGGCGTTCCGAACCGGAGAGGACCTCCACCGCTTCGTCGGCGCACGCATCTTCGGAGTCGAGCCCGCTGACGTCACCGCCGAGATGCGAACCAAGGTCAAGGCGATGTCGTATGGGCTCGCCTACGGTCTGAGTGCATTCGGGCTGTCCCGTCAGCTGCGCATCGACAACGCCGAGGCCAAGCAGCTTATGTCCGACTACTTCGAGCGATTCGGAGCGGTCCGTGATTACCTGCGCCACGTCGTCGAGCAGGCCAAAGTCGACGGTTACACGACGACGATCTTCGGTCGCCGGCGGCCGTTCCCCGATCTGAAGAGCCCGAACCGCACGCTGCGGCAGAACGCCGAGCGCGCTGCCCTCAACGCGCCGATCCAAGGCTCCGCGGCAGACATCATCAAGATCGCGATGATCCACATCGAAGACGACATCCGGTCCGCGGACATGACGAGTCGGATGCTCATGCAGGTGCACGACGAGCTGGTCTTCGAAGTCGGTGACGGCGAGCACGACGAGCTCGAGCGCATCGTCCGCACACGCATGGGGGATGCCGCAGAGTTGAGCGTGCCTCTCGAGGTTCAGGTCGGTTACGGCGCGAACTGGGACGCTGCGGCGCACTGATTACCGTTGCTCGGTCGCGTGGCATACGCTCGCATCATGACGTCAGAGCAGACACGTGAACCAACCGCCATCGATGCCATCGCTGAGCGATGGGTCGACACCGTCGCTTCGTTAGAGCCGACGGTCGGCACCTACATCGGCCGCGATGAGGTCAACGACCGATTCGCAGACTATTCACCCTCGGGGGTGGATGCTCTCGCTGACGCCGTATCGACAGTGCGTGCCGAGCTCGAAGCCGCGGCTCCCGTCGACGACGTCGATCGAGTCACGAAGGATGATCTCGGTCGTGAACTCGCTCTCACGCTCCAGAGCATCGATGCTGGACTGCCATTCCGAGATCTCAATGTCATCGACTCTCCTGCTCAGCACGTCCGCGAAGCGTTCGACCTCATGCCGACGTCCTCCACCGACGATTGGGCTGCTGTGTCCACGCGCCTGTCTCGAGTCGCGCAGGCGCTCGAGGGCTACGTCGAGACACTCCACGTCGGTGTGGAACGCGGAACCGTTCCTGCGAAGCGTCAGGTGAGGGAGGTCGCTGCTCAGGCCGAGAAGCTCGCGGCATCCGACGGCTTCTTCGCTGAGCTCGCCGAGCGAGGCGTCACCAGCCGCGCCTCAGTTCCTGAAGCCCTCGCGGATGACCTTCGTCGCTACGCGGCCGAGGCTGCGGAGGCCTACGGTAGGTTCCGTTCCTACCTCGTCGACGAGCTGGAGCCGCATGCCCCTGAACGCGACGCTGTAGGACGCGACATCTACGAGCTTCGCTCCCAGGAATTTCTCGGGGCGAAGATCGACCTCGATGAGACGTACGAGTGGGGAATCCAGGAGCTCGAGCGAATGGTCGACGAGCAGGAGGCCATCGCACGACAGATCCTGCCGGGGGCTGGGGTTCTCGAAGCCATAGCTCACCTCGACACCGACCAGAGCCGTAAGCTCCATGGCACCGAGGCACTGCGGACGTGGATGCAGGAGACGAGCGACCGCGCAGTCGCAGACTTGGCCGGAGTGCATTTCGACATCCCGGATGAGATCCGAACCATTGAGTGCATGATCGCCCCGACGACAGAGGGCGGAATCTACTACACAGGCCCGACTGACGACTTCTCGCGACCTGGGCGGATGTGGTGGTCCGTGCCCGAAGGGGTCACGGAGTTCGACACGTGGCGTGAGCTGACCACCGTCTATCACGAGGGCGTGCCCGGCCACCATCTGCAGATCGGCCAGGCCGTGTACAACAGGCGGACGCTCAACAGCTGGCGCCGCCTGCTCGCGGGAACCTCCGGGCATGCCGAGGGCTGGGCGCTCTATGCAGAGCGGCTCATGCAGGACCTCGGGTACCTGGACGACCCAGCGGATCGACTCGGGATGCTGGATGGGCAGCGGATGCGGGCAGCACGAGTCGTGCTGGACATCGGCGTTCACCTCGGAAAGACCGTTCCCGGAGGCGGGAGTGCCTGGACTGCTGAGTACGCCTTCGAGTTCATGAAGTCGAACGTCAACATGGATGAGAGCTTCGTCAGGTTCGAGGTGAATCGGTATCTGGGATGGCCTGGACAAGCACCCGCGTACAAGGTCGGACAGAGAATCTGGGAGCAGCTTCGGGATGAGAGTCGCGAGCGCGAGGGATCGTCCTTCTCGCTGAAGGATTTCCACACCCGCGCACTGTCTCTCGGGGGAGTAGGACTGGATACCCTACGCACCGAGCTGCTGCGGTGAGAGGCCGCAGAGGAGCGCACTCCGCGCAGTTGATTCTGAGCTCGTCAGCGCGCTAAGATTGAATGTCACATTTGTGACGTCCTATCCGCCTGCCCATCACGCACATGCACGACTCGTGACCGGGCCTGACCAATTGTCCACCCTGGAGCATTTACCTATATGACAACCGCAACGACCGCCAAGCAGGTCGCCATCAACGACATCGGATCTGCTGAAGATTTCCTCGCAGCGGTCGAGAAGACACTGAAGTTCTTCAATGACGGAGACCTCATCGAGGGCACCGTAGTGAAGATCGACCGCGACGAGGTTCTGCTCGACGTCGGTTACAAGACCGAGGGCGTCATCCCCTCTCGCGAACTCTCCATCAAGCACGATGTCGACCCGACCGAGGTCGTGGAGGTCGGCGACACCGTCGAGGCTCTCGTCCTGCAGAAGGAAGACAAAGAGGGCCGCCTCATTCTCTCCAAGAAGCGTGCGCAGTACGAGCGCGCCTGGGGCGATGTCGAGAAGATCAAGGAAGCCGATGGCGTCGTGACCGGCCAGGTCATCGAGGTCGTCAAGGGCGGCCTCATCGTCGACATCGGGCTCCGCGGCTTCCTGCCCGCTTCGCTCATCGAGCTTCGCCGCGTTCGCGATCTCACCCCGTACCTCGGTCAGGAGCTCGAGGCCAAGATCCTCGAACTCGACAAGAACCGCAACAACGTCGTGCTGTCGCGCCGCGCCCTGCTTGAGCAGACGCAGTCCGAGAGCCGCACCTCGTTCCTCAACAACCTGCACAAGGGTCAGGTTCGCAAGGGCATCGTGTCGTCGATCGTCAACTTCGGTGCGTTCGTCGATCTTGGTGGCGTTGACGGTCTCGTCCACGTTTCCGAGCTCAGCTGGAAGCACATCGAGCACGCTTCCGAGGTTGTCGAGGTTGGCCAGGAGGTCACCGTCGAGATCCTCGAGGTCGACCTCGACCGTGAGCGCGTCTCGCTCTCCCTCAAGGCAACCCAGGAAGACCCGTGGCAGGTCTTCGCTCGCACGCACGCGATTGGCCAGATCACGCCGGGCAAGGTCACCAAGCTCGTACCGTTCGGCGCGTTCGTTCGCGTCGCCGACGGCATCGAGGGCCTCGTCCACATCTCCGAGCTCAGCTCGAAGCACGTCGAGCTCGCTGACCAGGTTGTCTCGGTCGGCCAGGAGGTCTTTGTCAAGATCATCGACATCGATCTCGAGCGCCGTCGCATCTCGCTGAGCCTCAAGCAGGCCAACGAAGGCGTCGACCCCGAGGGCACTGAGTTCGACCCCGCGCTCTACGGTATGGCCACGGAGTACGACGAAGAGGGCAACTACAAGTACCCCGAGGGCTTCGACCCCGAGACGAACGAGTGGAAGGAAGGCTTCGAGGCTCAGCGCGAGAAGTGGGAGCAGGACTACGCTGCTGCCCAGGCTCGCTGGGAGGCTCACAAGAAGCAGGTCGCCGCTGCACTCGCAGACGAGGCCGAGGGCGACGCTCCGGCCGCGAACGCGAACTTCGCTGGCGAGGCTCAGTCGGCCGGAACACTCGCAGACGACGCGTCGCTCGCGGCACTTCGGGAGAAGCTGTCCAGCAACAACTAATCGTCTCTGCTCAATGGTCGGCTCAGCTCCGCTGAGCCGACCATTGTCGTTTCTCCGGCGATGAGTTTCGTGCCGTGGAAGCCGCGAAACATCCTGCTAGTGTTTTTCCTATCGACCGATTCGCCGATCGATCTTCGATTCGGCCCGCAACAGTTTCAAGGTGTGCAGTGAACGTTGATCCATTGACAAAGTTTCTGTCAATCGAGTACGCAGATGCGTCCCTCCTGCGCAACAGCCCTCAGCAGAGTCGAAGCAAGCAGAGCCTGGAGACGATCCTCCGCGCGTGCGGCGAGATCATCGACGAGTCCGGCCACTCCGGAGTGACCACGGCGGAAGTTGCCAAGCGTGCAGATATGGCGATCGGAACCGTCTACAGGTTCTTCCCCGATCGCATTGCACTGCTACTCGGTGTATACGACTACATGATCTCCAGGTATGTGGAGATTGCGATCGATCGGTTCGCTGACAAGCCAGCTGAAACCTGGCAGGAGGCGTTTGCCACGCTCGTGGACAGCACGTGCACCGCACGCAGAACGATTCCCGGTTACAAAGCCACCCATTACCGGATCCTCCCGGATGGTTCGAATGAGAACAAGTACCGAGAGCGGACAGCAGCGTATGTAGATGCCGTCGTCGAGCTGTTCTCGCAGTTCGACGGCGCCGGAACCGGAGGTGAGTGGCGCGACAAGGTTTCTGTGTCCATCGAACTCTCGCGCACGATCCAGAGGCTTGCATTCGACGCGGACCCGAAGGGCGATCCAGATCTGATCCGTGAGGCGAGCAGCGTCCCGATTCAGTACCTCACCGCGTATCTCGAGAACCGGTCGTGAGCAGCCTGCTCGTCGGGCTCACAGGAGGCATCGCCTCCGGAAAGTCCACGATCGCGGCCATGCTCGCGGAGCGAGGAGCCGTCATCGTCGACGCCGATCAGCTCGCCCGTGAGGCCGTGGAGCCGGGGAGCGACGGTCTTGACCGCATCCGAAGGCGCTTCGGCGCGGATATCGCGTCTGACGAAGGCGTTCTCGACCGGGAGCGCCTCGGCGGTCTTGTGTTCAGCGACCCCACAGCCCGCAACGATCTCAACGCCATAGTGCATCCCGCTGTGCGTGCCCTCGCCGAGACGAAGTTTCGCCTCGCGCGGGAAGCAGATCCTGATGCGGTCATCGTCTACGACGTTCCGCTTCTCACCGAAACAGGGATCGCCGATCAGTTCGACCTCGTCGTCGTCGCTGACGCACCCGCGGATCTCCGTGTGGAGCGCCTTGTCGAGCTGCGAGGTCACAGCCGAGAAGACGCCGAACGACGTGTGTCCTCGCAGGCGAGTGATGCGCAGCGGCGTCAGATCGCTGATGTCATCATCGACACGTCTGGGTCTCTTGAGGACACCGAGACGGCCGTCGCCGAGCTGTGGGACAGACTGGGCGCGAGATGACCCGAGTCCTCGTGACGGGGTTCGATCCCTTCGCGAACTCCGCATCGAACGCGTCGGAAGAGGCCGTGCGCGCGCTCTCCGATCGCGTCGGCTCATCTGAAATCATCACGCGCATATTGCCCTGTGTTTTCGGACGATCAAGCGAGCTCCTTCGGCACGCCGTGCGCGATCATGCTCCCGACATCGTCATCTGCGTCGGTGAAGCAGGCGGCCGCTCATGCGTCTCTCTTGAGAGATACGCCATCAATCGCGATGACGCGCGCATTCCCGACAATTCGGGTCAGCAGCCGACCGACCGCATCATCGTCGCTGATGCACCGCTCGCCGTCGAGTCGACGCTCCCGGTAAAAGCGATCGTCGAGGCTCTGCAGGCGGACGCTGTTCCTGCCGAGCTCTCCCTGTCTGCCGGAAGCTATGTCTGCAATCACGTGTTCTACACGCTCATGCACCTCGCCGACGCGACCCCGTCGATCCGTGCCGCCGGGTTTGTTCACGTACCCGTGGAATCGACGATGCCCACAGCGCTCGCTGTCCGCGGCATTGAGACGGTCATCCGTGTCACCGATGCTCGCGGAAGCTCGGACATCACCGCCGTCGGCGGCCGAGAAGACTGAACACAGTAGAACGTCAGTGGCAGAGCATAGACTCGCACCATGGAACCGACACGCTCCGTTCATCCGTTCACCGTTGTCAGTGAATATGAGCCGAGCGGCGACCAGCCCAAGGCGATCGCCGAGCTCGCGAACCGCATCAACGCCGGCGAAACCGACGTCGTGCTGCTTGGCGCGACGGGGACCGGCAAATCGGCGACCACGGCGTGGCTGGTCGAAGCAGTGCAGCGGCCGACGCTCATCCTCGCCCACAACAAGACGCTCGCCGCTCAGCTTGCGAATGAGTTCCGCGAGCTGCTCCCGGAGAATGCGGTCGAGTACTTCGTCTCGTATTACGACTACTACCAGCCTGAGGCATACGTGCCGCAGACAGACACGTTCATCGAGAAGGACTCGTCGATCAACGCTGAGGTCGAGCGGCTGAGGCACTCGACGACCAACTCGCTCCTGAGCCGGCGCGACGTGGTGGTCGTCTCCACTGTCTCCTGCATCTACGGCCTCGGAGCTGCGGAAGAGTACCTGGACGCGATGGTCGCACTGCAGATCGGTCAGCGTGTGTCGCGCGACGAGCTCATCCGGCGATTCATCGGCATGCAGTACAACCGCAATGACGTTGATTTCTCGCGCGGGAACTTCCGTGTGCGCGGGGACACCATCGAGATCATTCCTGTCTATGAGGAGCTCGCGATCCGCATCGAGATGTTCGGAGACGAGATCGAAGCTCTGTACGCGCTGCACCCGCTCACAGGTGAGATCGTCAAGACGCTCGATGCAGTGTCGCTTTTCCCGGCGACCCACTATGCGGCCAGTCCGGAGACGATGCGCCGGGCTATCGGAACGATCCAAGACGAACTTCAAGAACGCCTGTCCGAGCTCGAAAAGCAGGGCAAGCTCCTCGAGGCTCAGCGCCTGCGCATGCGGACGACCTTCGACCTCGAGATGATGGAGCAGATCGGCTTCTGTTCCGGAATCGAGAACTACTCGCGCCACATTGACGGTCGTTCTCCCGGCGAAGCGCCGCACTGCCTGCTCGATTATTTTCCCGACGACTTCCTCGTCGTCATCGACGAGTCCCACGTCACCGTTCCGCAGATTGGCGCCATGTACGAGGGGGATGCTTCCCGCAAGCGCACCCTTGTCGAGCATGGGTTCCGGCTTCCGAGTGCACTCGACAACAGACCGCTCACCTGGAATGAGTTCAAGAACCGTGTGGGGCAGACGGTGTATCTTTCTGCAACGCCCGGGCGTTACGAGCTGGGCGTCGCAGACGGTGTCGTCGAACAGATCATCCGGCCGACGGGACTCGTCGATCCAGAGATCGTCGTCAAGCCGTCTGAGGGTCAGATCGATGACCTTCTCGAGGAAATCCGTGCGCGCGCGGAACGTGACGAGCGTGTGCTCGTCACGACGCTGACGAAGAAGATGGCGGAGGAGCTGACCGACTTCCTGACGGAGGCAGGGGTCCGAGTCCGATACCTCCACTCAGACGTCGATACGCTCCGTCGCGTCGAGCTCCTCACCGAGCTTCGCGCCGGCGTCTACGACGTACTGGTCGGTATCAACCTGCTCCGGGAGGGCCTCGATCTTCCCGAAGTCTCGTTGGTTGCGATTCTGGATGCCGATAAGGAGGGTTTCCTGCGCTCGTCGACCTCCCTCATTCAGACGATCGGTCGCGCCGCTCGAAACGTCTCGGGCCAGGTCCACATGTATGCCGACAACATGACCGATTCCATGCGGTACGCCATCGACGAGACTAACCGTCGCCGTGAGAAGCAGATCGCTTACAACACGGAGCACGGGATCGACCCGACGCCGTTGCGCAAACGGATCGCCGACATCACCGATGTTCTCATCAGAGAGGGTGCAGACACCGAGAAGCTGCTCGCGAAGCGCGGCGCAGACCGCACCTCGTCGCCGACACCTCAGCTGCGCACGCACGAAGGCCTTGCCAGCGAGGGCGCGAACGACCTCGAGGCGATCATCGCAGATCTCAACACGCAGATGCTCGCAGCCGCCGAAGAGCTCAAGTTTGAGCTCGCCGCACGACTGCGTGACGAGGTCTCGGAGCTCAAGCGCGAGCTCCGCGCGATGGAGAAGGCCGGGCACATCTGACTTATGCTCATCGACGTCTGCGCCACACGATAGTGTGAGGGCATGCCGAGCACCGTCGTCGTCGCACTGGAGTGCGTCGACGCATGACATCTCGTGTTCGCTTCGCGCTCGTCATCGTTCTGGCGCTTGGGGTCGTCGGCGCCACTGCTCTTCAAGGTCCGCTGACGCTCGGGGCCCCTCGGATCGATCTCCTGATTCCGCATCGGGACAAGCCGCTTCCCGCGCCCTCTGAGGCGGGCGAGGGTGATCTGCCGCCACAACAGCGCGAACTTCCTGACGACATCCCTGGAACCGACCTCACTCCACTCATGATCGCTCTCGTTCTGATCGCGACGGCCGCGGCGATCGCCCTTGTGGCGCTTATCATCAGAACGATTCGTCGTCGCAGGCGCAACGCTGTCGGGCAGGCATCCGTCTCGCTCGGAACCGCAAGCGCCACCGATGAAGGCGAGACCGACGAGCCCGACGTCGTTCCAGCTCTCACGCGAGGCATCGCCCATGCGCTCCAGGTTCTTGAGGCGGAAGCTGAGCCCACGAATGCGATCATCGCCGCATGGCTCGGCCTGCAGCAGTCGGCAGAAGACACCGGCACCGACGAGCCCCGTCCGAGACTCCGTCAGAGTTCACGATTCGTCTCCTCGCCCGCCACTCCGACGCTGCGACGGATGTGCGCACGCTTCTGAGGCTGTACCTCGATGTCCGATTCGGTGGGCACCGCGCATCGAGCGCCGACGTCGCGCGGGCACGCGAATCCCTTCGAGCTGTCCAGGAAGTGTGGTCATGACGGGTCGGCGTATCGCGGGATGCCTCCTCCTGGGAGTCCTGCTCGGGGCCGCACTGTGGCTCGTCGGAGTCGACGTGCCCTTCGTCGCAGCGGCCGCGGCAGTGCCGCTACTCATCGGCATCCTGCTCGACACCTCGTCCGGGGACGACGGTACGCTCTGGGACCCGGCCGCGCCCACCGGATCGCCGGGGGCCCGCAAAGACCTCACTCGGCTGTCCTGGGCCCTCCAATCCCACAGACGAGAGGGGGATGCCGTGAGCGACGCCGCCGTCACGCGACTCCGCGATCTCGCCTCCGTGCGCCTCGCTCGCCGCGGTCTCAGCCTCGCCGAAGGCGCCGACGAGGAGCGCATCAGGGCGCTGCTCGGCGACTCCGCCTATGCGGCGCTGACGCCACGGTCGACGCTGAAGCCAAACCGGATCCACGTTGACATCGCCCTGCAGGCGCTTGCCCGCCTCGACGAAAAGGAGACCACATGACCGAGCAGATGACGACTTCCGACGTCTCAGAACTCAGCCGAGCTGTGCTGTCCCGTGTGGGAGAGATCGTCGTTGACATGGCCGAGCCTCTCGAGCTCGCTCTTGCGACCGTGCTCGCCGGAGGTCATGTGCTTTTCGAAGACGTCCCAGGTCTCGGCAAGACGCTCGCAGCCCGCACCTTGGCTCGTGCTCTCGGGCTGGAGTTCAGCCGAATCCAGTGCACCCCCGACTTGCTCCCATCGGATATCACGGGGTCGTTCGTCTACATTCCCTCGACGGGAACGTTCGAGTTCCGCTCCGGCCCGCTCTTCGCCGGGCTTGTGCTCGCCGACGAGATCAACAGAACGACCCCGAAGACGCAGTCCTCGTTTCTCGAAGCGATGGCGGAAGGTCGCGTCACCGTGGAAGGATCGCCGTTCCCGCTGCCCCGGCCGTTCCATGTGATCGCGACGTCGAACCCCATCGAGTTCGAGGGTACGTATGCGCTGCCCGAGGCCCAGCTCGACCGCTTCATGGTGCGCCTGTCCGTCGGCTATCTCTCCGCCGACGACGAGACGAGGATGCTGCTCTCACGCGCGCACCGCCAGCATGACGCGCGCGAGATCGAACCGGTGCTGAACGCCGAGCAGCTCCTGCACATGCAAACCGCTGTCGAAGCAGTGCACGTCGACCCCGACGTCGCGCGGTACTGCGTGGATCTGGCCGCAGCGACACGACGTGACCAGCAAGTGCAGGTGGGCGCATCGCCACGTGGCTCTCAGGGGCTCATGCTTCTCGCCCGCGCGATCGCGGTCATGAGCGGACGCGACTACATCACCCCGGACGACATCAAGCGCATCGCCGTCCCCGTTCTCGCACATCGGCTGACGTTGACCCCGCAGGCGTGGGCGAACGGTGTGCGTCCCGAGGCCATCGTCACGGCGGCGCTCGGGTCGGTGCCGGTTCCGCCGACTGTGGGGAGCGGCGCCGCGTGACGTCCTCGTCGCACTCGCTCCGCTGGGCCCCGACCGCCGCCCTCGGCGGCGCCGCCGTCAGCGGCATCGTCATCATGCTCGCGGGAGTGCTCTGGTCACGCGCCGACGTCGCGGCGCTCGGTCTGCCGTTGATCGTGTGGGCCGCGTATCGCTGGAGCACGCGCCCGACACACCCCGCCACGATCTCCCACACGGTCGAGTTCGAGGCGCTGAGCAGCGAGGCGGAGGAGCTCAGTGGGCGTCTCACGTTCGAGACGGGCGGTGCCGCGGCATCCCTTCATGTTCGTGCCTATGTGGGGGAGGCCAAACGGCGTCTTGCCCTGCTCAAAGCGTCAGACGGCGCGGAGGTGCGCATTCGGATGCCTCTCGAGCACTCAGGCCCGACAGAAGCGATTCGCTTCCGCTACCGCGCCTGCTCAGATGACGGCGCATTCATGACGGAGGCGAGTCCTGAGTCGCGCGAGGAGCACACGATCCGCCCACGCATTGGAACGCTCCCGCATCTGCTCCTTCCGCGCCACCTGACCGGTCTCACGGGTGCACATGAATCGACGCGTCCGGGGGAGGGCGGCGAGTTCCGAGACATCCATCCGTATGCGCCCGGCGACCGACTGCGGCGCATCGATTGGAGAGCGACAGCGCGTCTGGCTCGTGCACCGGGCGACATCTTCGTACGCCGCACCCACGCAGTGAGCGACGCGACCGTCATGATCGTCATGGACACGAGCGACGATGTCGGCGAGAGCGTGGTCGAGTGGGCCAGCGGCAGACGCGATGGCGTCGGAGTGACATCAATGGACCTCGCGCGCGAGTGCGCGACCGCGATCGCCACCTCGTACACTCGCGCGGGAGACAACGTCGGACTGCACGATCTGACGGCCGGTGCACGCCCGGTTCGTCGAGGCTCAGGGGGCAAGCACGCGGAGAGGCTCTACGCGGCTATCGCGGCGACCCGCGCGAGTGGGGCCAGTTCGTATCGGCGCCGCGCGCCAGTCCTTCCGCCGGGCGCCCTCGTCTTCGTCCTCTCGACATTCCTCGACGACGACGCCGCCGATCTCGCCGGGATCTGGGCAGCGACCGGGCACCGTGTGATCGCAATCGATGTGCTGCCGCACGGTGATCTGTCCGGACTCAGTCCAGAGCAGATGACGGCGCATCGGATGCTGATGCTGGAGCGCGACGATCGACTCACGGTCACGGCTGCCTCGGGCGTTCGCATCGTGCGGTGGCACGACGACAGCGGAGAGCAGCGGTCGGGCCGCCTCTACGCCCTATCACGAGAGCGAGCACCGCAGTGAGCGCGCGGGACTATCGAATGGATGCGCCGCGGGCTGTTCCCTCGGTTCTGCTGCGCGCTTCGATCGTTCTTCTCACCGGAGTCCTCGCGTTCCTCTTCGCGCCCACTCAGGTGTGGAGCGTCGTCGCGGTCCTCCTGGGCCTGGGCGCCGGGGTCTCTCCGAAGTGGCGAACGGGCTGGGTCGCTGTGGCGGTGCTCGCCCTCACCCAGCTCGCGCGCGACCCCGAGGTGGGGGATTGGCGCCCGTATGTCCTACTCGCCGGCCTCCATCTGCTCCATGTGCTCTGCACGCTCTCGACCGTTGCCCCGGCACGCGGCGGCGTGGCCCGCGGCATCCTGACTCGGTCGCTTCGCGATTACGTCATCATCCAAGTTCCGAGTCAGGCGATTCTCGCGCTTGCGCTCGCACTGATGTCGGTGTGGATGCCGCCGTCCGCCGTTCCATGGTTGGCCGCGATCGCCGTGCTCGCGCTCATCGGCATCGCGATCGCGCTCCTCATACCGGTCAGGCGTCATGCGGAGGGCCGACGGATTCGTCGCTGATCAGCGGCACGAAGCGGACCCCGCCGAGATCCTTCTCCTTTGACCCGTCCGCGCGGAGGACACGCAGCCTCTGCCCCCATGTGCCTCCGACGGGCGCGACGATCCGCCCCCGTGGGGCGAGCTGCGTGCGCCATGCGTCCGGAACGTTCTCAGCGGCTGCAGCGGAGACGATCGCATCGTAGGGCGCATGCTCCGGGCAGCCGCGGGAACCGTCGCCGACGACCGACAGCACGTTCGAGTAGCCGAGCCGCTGAAGAGTCTCTTCCGCAGACTGCGCGAGCGAGTCGAAGCGTTCGATGGTGACCACGGTCTCTGCGAGCAGCGAGGCAACGGCTGCGGCATACCCCGATCCGGTTCCTACATCGAGGACTGTGTCGCTCGGCTCGAGCGCCGCAGCCTGCAGAGTGAGGGCGACGATGAACGGCTGCGAGATCGTCTGCCCCTGCGCGAGTGGCAGCGGATGATCCGCGTAGGCCTCCGCGCGCAATGACGACGGCACGAACTCCTCGCGTGGCACCTGCGCCATCGCTCGGAGGACACGCTCGTCGATGATGCCCCGATCGCGGAGGTGGTATCGCAGCATCTGCTCCACCGGGTCCGTATGCCTCCCCATAGCGCCATTGTGTCCCGCGGAAGCGCACATGGGAACCCCCTGTTCACAGGCTGATGTCGGTGGGGGCGATTAGGCTGGACGGGTGACGATTTCTGCAGTTTCAGCGAACACGAGGCTCTCCGTCAGCGGCGCTCGCGTGCACAACCTCGACAACGTGAGCGTCGACATCCCTCGGGACTCTCTCGTAGTCTTCACGGGCCTGTCCGGTTCGGGGAAGTCCTCCCTCGCGTTCGACACGATCTTCGCGGAGGGGCAGCGCCGATACGTCGAGTCGCTCTCCGCGTATGCGCGACAGTTCCTCGGGCAGGTCGATCGACCCGACGTCGACTTCATCGAGGGTCTCAGCCCCGCCGTCTCAATTGACCAGAAGTCGACGAACCGCAACCCTCGGTCGACGGTGGGCACTATTACCGAGGTGTACGACTACATGCGCCTGCTCTGGGCGCGCATCGGCGTACCTCACTGCCCGACGTGCGGTGAGCCGATCGGGCGCCAGACCGTTCAGCAGATCGCAGACCAGCTCATGGAGCTCGACGAGGGTACGCGATACATGGTGATGAGCCCCGTGGTCTCGCAGAAGAAGGGCGAGTTCGTCGATCTCTTCGCCGAGCTGAGCGCTTCGGGCTATGCACGGGCCGTCGTCGATGGCGAGACTGTGCAGCTGAGCAGCCCACCCACGCTGAAGAAGTCCTACAAGCATGACATCTCCGTGGTCGTCGACCGGCTCGTCGCCGGACCGGACATCCTCTCTCGTCTCACTGACTCGCTGGAGACGGCACTCAGACTCACCGATGGCATCGTCCAGATCGACTTTGTGGATGCCGAGGGCGACGAGAAGCTCCGCACCTACTCTGAGAAGCTCTCGTGCCCGAACAACCACCCCATCCAACTCGCCGAGGTGGAGCCACGGACGTTCTCGTTCAACGCTCCCTTCGGCGCATGCCCTGAATGCTCCGGTCTCGGCACGCGAATGTCGGTCGATGCCGACCTGCTCCTCGGTGATGAGGAGCTGAGCATCAGCGAAGGTGTGATCGTGCCCTGGACCACGCAGGGGAAGGGGCTCTACCAGTACTACGAGAAACTCCTGGTCGGTCTCGCCGCAGATCTCGACTTCTCTCTCGAGACCCCGTGGGAGAAGCTGCCGAAGCGCGTGCGCGAGGCTGTTCTGCGCGGCAAAGACTTCAAGGTGAGAGTGAAGTGGCGCAACCGCTACGGGCGTGAAGTCTCCTACACGTCGGGCTTCGAAGGGGTCATCCCCTATATCGAGCGACAGTACATGCAGGCGGAGACCGACGTGCAGCGCGCGCGCTGGTCGGAATATCTCCGCGAGGTTCCATGCCCAGTGTGCGATGGCAAGCGACTGAAGCCTGAAGTTCTCGCTGTGCTCGTGAACGGCACGAGCATTGCGGATGTCTCCGACCTGAGCCTCGCGGATGCTCGTGACTTCATGGAGACCCTGACACTGAGCGAGCGGGACGCTCGCATTGGAGCGCAGGTCCTCCGCGAAATCAAGGTTCGGCTTGACTTCCTCATACAGGTTGGACTCAACTACCTCACGCTGTCCCGGTCGGCGGGCTCGCTCTCCGGAGGCGAGGCCCAGCGGATCCGTCTCGCAACTCAGATCGGCTCCGGTCTTACCGGAGTGCTGTACGTCCTCGACGAACCGAGCATTGGGCTCCATCAGCGCGACAACCGTCGGCTCATCGACACTCTGGTGGCCCTGCGCGATCTCGGAAACACGCTGATCGTGGTCGAACACGACGAGGACACCATCCGAACAGCGGATTGGATCGTCGACATCGGACCGGGCGCTGGCGAGGGCGGCGGTCACGTGGTCCATTCCGGCACGGTCTCCGACCTCCTGAAGAACCGCGAGTCCCTGACCGCCGATTACCTCGCGGGTCGAAAGCAGATCGAGACGCCGTCTCGACGGCGTCCGCTCGATGAGGACAGGATGCTCTCGGTCGTGGGAGCATCCGCCAACAATCTCCGCAAGGTGTCAGTGGACTTCCCCCTCGGACTGTTCACGGCGGTCACCGGGGTGAGCGGTTCCGGCAAGTCGACCCTCGTCAACGACATCCTCTACCGCGTGCTGGCAAACTCGCTCAACGGCGCGCGCAAGGTTCCGGGCAAACACACACGTGTGACCGGCACGGAGCACCTCGATAAAGTCGTGCACGTCGATCAGGCTCCCATCGGTCGAACACCGCGATCGAACCCCGCGACGTACACGGGCGTCTTCGACCGCATCCGCACTCTCTTCTCGGAGACACCCGAGGCGAAGGCTCGTGGCTATCTCCCCGGACGCTTCAGCTTCAACGTCAAGGGCGGGCGCTGTGAGGCGTGCTCCGGTGACGGGACGATCAAGATCGAGATGAATTTCCTCCCCGACGTGTATGTCGCATGCGAGGTGTGTGGGGGAGCGCGGTACAACCGGGACACGCTCCAGGTGCACTACAAGGGCAAGAACATCGCTGAGGTCCTTGACATGCCGATCGCCGAAGCCGCGGAGTTCTTCGAACCCATCACCGCAATTCACCGCTATCTCAAGACGCTGGTCGATGTCGGCCTCGGCTATGTCCGTCTCGGGCAGAGTGCCACGACCCTCTCTGGCGGAGAGGCGCAGCGCGTCAAGCTCGCGACAGAGCTACAGCGGAGGTCGAACGGCCGCAGCGTCTATGTGCTCGACGAGCCCACGACCGGTCTGCACTTCGAAGACGTTCGGAAGCTTCTGCTCGTGCTGAACAGCCTCGTCGACAAAGGCAACACGATCATCGTCATCGAGCACAACTTAGACGTGATCAAATCGGCGGACTGGATCGTGGACCTCGGTCCCGAGGGCGGGGCCGGCGGCGGCCAGATCGTCGCCACGGGCACACCGGAGCAGGTCGCGAAATCATCCAAGAGCCATACGGGAGCGTTCCTCAAGGAGATCTTCGCCGCTGAACGAGACAGCGCTCGCAAGGCGGGGTGACGATGGCGCATCACCTCGCCTATCGTCCCAAGCCCGGTGAGATCCCGACCCAGCCGGGCGTCTATCGTTTCCGCGACGAGAATCGGCGTGTGCTCTATGTTGGTAAAGCAAAGAATCTGCGGGCGCGACTGAGCAACTACTTCGCACCCCTGCACACGCTTCACGAGCGGACGAGACGCATGGTCACGACAGCGACCAGCGTCGAATGGACTGTCGTCGGCAGCGACGTCGAAGCTCTCCAGCTCGAATACACCTGGATCAAGGAGTTCGACCCTCCGTTCAACGTCAAGTTCCGAGACGACAAGTCCTACCCGTACCTGGCCGTGACTCTCGGCGACGAGGCTCCACGCGTCATGGTGACGCGCAACCCTCGCATCAGGGGAGCCGCGTACTTCGGTCCGTACCCCAAAGTCTGGGCTGTGCACGACACGATCGATCTCATGATCAAGGCGTTCCCGATCCGCACCTGCTCCGACTCAAGCTATAAACGCGCCATGCAGTCCGGCAAACCGTGCTTTCCTGGTCAGATTGGGCGCTGTGGCGGCCCGTGCTCGATGAAGGTCACCATTGACGAGCACCGCCGAATCGTCGACGACTTCGTCAGCTTCATGAGCGGAAACGACAAACGATTCACTCGCGAGCTCACAGCGAAGATGAAGGATGCCGCAGCCGAGCAGGACTACGAAGCGGCAGCGCGCTATCGCGATCAGCTCCAGTCTTTGGAGGCGGTTCTCGAGAAAAGCCGCGTCGTGATGAAGCAGTCGGTCGACGCCGATATGTTCGGAATCGAGCACGACGAGCTCTCGGCGGCTGTGCAGCAGTTCGTCGTCCGAGGCGGACGCATCCGTGGTGTGCGTTCATGGACAGTCGACAAGGAGCTCGACGTCTCGACGGGCGATCTGGTCGAAGGCGTCATCCGAACCGCGTATTCCCGCCAAGGTGCGGATGTCCCGCGTGAAGTGATCGTCCCCGTCCTTCCCGACGACGCCGGTGAGATCGGGGAGTGGCTCACCGAGATCCGAGGGCGCGGTCGCGTGCAGCTGAAGACAGCGCAGCGTGGCGAGAAGGCCGCCCTCATGGAGACAGCGGTGCTCAACGCGAAGCAGGCTCTCATGCGCCACAAGACACGCCGAAGCGCAGACTTCGCGACGCGGAGCGAAGCTCTCGCAGACATCCAGGATGCCCTGGGCATGAACGAGGCTCCTCTCCGCATCGAGTGCTACGACATCTCGCACCTCGGCGGAACGAACATCGTAGCGTCGATGGTCGTCTTCGAGGATGGCCTCGCACGAAAAGACCAGTATCGGTCGTTCTCCATTTCGGAAGCACGTGACGACACGGATGCGATGTACCAGGTGCTTATGCGTCGGCTGGCGCATCTCGACGATGACGGACCAGAAGACTCGTCACCTAAGAGATTCGCCTATCCACCTCAGCTCCTCCTCGTCGACGGAGGCCAGCCTCAGGTGGCCGCGGCGCAGCGCGCCCTCGAAGACTCCGAGCGCAGCGGCATCCAGATCGCGGGGATCGCGAAGCGCCTTGAGGAGCTCTGGATTCCAGACGATGAATACCCGGTGATCCTGCCGCGGAACAGCGAAGCGCTCTATCTCGTCCAGCGCCTCCGAGACGAGGCACACCGATTTGCGATCAGGCACCAGCGGAAACGGCGATCGCGCGATATCTCGACTGTTCTCTCCGAGATCCCCGGCGTCGGACCCGCACGCGTCAAGAAGCTGCTGACGCACTTCGGTTCAGTTGCCCGCTTGAAAGCCGCTGACCCCGCGGAGATCACCGAAGTGCCCGGTGTCGGCCCCGCGCTTGCAGAGGCGATCCACGCTCGCCTCCACACTCGGTAACCTGGTATCACCCGAAAACTACGAACGAAGGCCAAGACGATGACCACCGATGAACACACTTCCGAGCAGGAAGTCCTCGTCGTCACCGGTATGTCAGGTGCCGGGCGCTCGACCGTCGCGAACGCCCTCGAAGATCTCGACTGGTACGTGGTCGACAATCTTCCGCCTCAGATGCTGCGTCCGCTTGTCGATCTGGCGGAGCGAGCCGAGGGCACGGAGAAGCTCGCCGTCGTGGTCGATGTTCGCGGCAGAGACTTCTTCGCTGACCTCCGGTCGATGCTGCAGGGCCTGCGCGAGGGCACACATCTCCGAGTGCTCTTCCTTGACGCAGCAGACGAGGCGCTGATTCGCCGGTACGAAGCAGTGCGCAGACCTCACCCGCTGCAGGGGGATGGCACGATCCTCGACGGCATCTCCATCGAGCGCCAGCGTGTGGCCGCCATTCGCGAGCTGAGCGATCTCGTCATCGACACGACAGACCTGAATGTTCACCAGCTCGGCTCGACCGTGCGCGACATCTTCAAGAGCGAGGCGACACCTGGCGTACAGATCACGGTGATGAGCTTCGGGTTCAAGTACGGCATCCCCACAGACGCAGATATGATTGCAGACGCGAGATTCCTCCCAAACCCGTTCTGGGTGCCGGACCTGCGTGCGCACACGGGCCTCGATACCGAGGTCTCCGACTACGTCTTCACACAGCCCGGCGCCGAGGAATTCCTCGACGCATACGCATCCGCGCTGAAGCCGGTCCTGACTGGATATCAGCGTGAGAACAAGCGGCATGCCGTCGTGGCGATCGGGTGCACAGGCGGAAAACACCGCTCCGTCGCCATGGCGCAGCGTCTCGCCTCCCTCCTCAGTACGCAGCCCGACGTCGTCGTCAACGTCAAACACCGCGACCTCGGTCGCGAATGACCGCCGGGCACCCGAGCAGATAGGACTCCGATTGGCTCTCACAGCCGATGTCAAAGACGAACTGACCGCCGTCGACGAAACGCGCAATACGGTTCGGGCGGCCGAGCTCGCTTCGATTCTCCGCTTCAGCGGAGGTCTCCACATCATCTCGGGTCGCATCGCGATTGAGGCCGAGGTCGACTCGCCGCGCACCGCTCGTCGGGTCCGCAAAGACCTCGCTGAGCTGTACGGAGTACGCAGCGAGGCAAGCGCCGTCTCACCCTCGGGCGGACGTCGCGCCCCATACTTCCTCGTCAGAGTCATGGCCGGGGGAGAGACACTCGCTCGCCAGACGGGCCTCCTTGATTCTCGACGCCGACCCGTCCGGGGCCTCCCGAACCGTCTCACCACGGGCTCACGTGATGACCTCGCTGCTGTTTGGCGAGGAGCTTTCCTCGCTCGCGGCTCACTCAGCGACCCGGGACGTTCCGCCGCTCTCGAAGTGACCTGCCCCGGGAATGAGTCCGCAATGGCCCTCGTAGGCGCTGCGGGTCGTCTCGGCATCTCAGCGAAGGCGCGCGAGGTTCGAGGTGTCCACCGTGTCGTGATCCGCGATGGCGAAGCAATCAGCGCGATGCTCACGGCCATGGGAGCCCACAAGACCGTGACGGAGTGGGAAGAGATGCGCCAGCGGCGCGAGGTGCGCGCCACAGCGAACCGCCTCGTGAACTTCGACGACGCGAACCTGCGCCGCTCCGCGCAGGCTGCCGTCGCCGCCTGCGCGCGCGTCGAGCGCGCCCTCGAGATCCTCGGTGAGGATGTCCCGGATCACCTGGCTTACGCCGGCAAACTGCGTCTGGACCACCGAGACGCGAGCCTCGACGAGCTCGGACACTTCGCCGAACCGCCAATGACCAAGGACGCTGTCGCCGGCCGCATCCGTCGTCTTCTCGCCATGGCCGACAAGCGCGCGCACGAGACCGATGTGCCCGACACTCAGGCTTCGCTTCCCCCTTCGGCGGACTGACTTCCTCTGTCATCTGAGAGCGAAGCCCACTAGCCGAACGAGCACCGGCGACTAGACTGGGGAACGTCACTCAGAGCCATGCGCGGACCTATCGCGCATGAGAGAAACGAGGAGATATACATGGCTGAATACACGCTTCCCGACCTTGCGTATGACTACGGCGCACTGGAGCCGAGCATCTCGGGAACGATCATGGAGCTGCACCACTCCAAGCACCACCAGGCTTATGTGACGGGAGCGAACACCGCTCTTGAGAAGCTTGCTGAGGCACGCGAGTCCGGCGACTTCGCAAACATCAACAAGCTCGAGAAGGACCTCGCGTTCAACCTCGGCGGTCACGTCAACCACTCGGTCTTCTGGACGAACCTCTCGCCGGAGGGCGGGGACCGCCCGACGGGTGACCTGCAGGCTGCTCTCGACGAGCAGTTCGGCGGATTCGAGAAGTTCCAGGCTCAGTTCAACGCGGCTGCTCTGGGAATCCAGGGTTCGGGCTGGGGCGCGCTGATGTGGGACTCGATCGGCCAGAAGCTCTTCGTGCAGCAGTTCTATGACCACCAGTCGAACTTCCCCGCGGGCACCGTTCCGCTTCTGCTCCTCGACATGTGGGAGCACGCTTTCTACCTCGACTACCAGAACGTCAAGGGCGACTACGTCAAGGCATTCTGGAACATCGTGGACTGGGAGAACGTCCAGAAGCGCTTCGCGACTGCTCGTGAGAAGACCTCAGGCTTGCTGGTACTGTCGTAATGCAGACAGGGTTGTCCCGGACTCCTGTCTGGGACAGCCCTCCCCAGCTCGTTCGCGAGACTAATTGAAAACGCGCAACACTGCGCCGAATTACAGGAGTCATCCTTGTCAGTAAAGATCGGCATCAACGGGTTTGGCCGCATCGGCCGCAACTTCTTCCGTGCAGCCCTCGCCAAGGGCAGCAACCTCGAGATCGTCGCCGTCAACGACCTCACCGACAACAAGACACTCGCACACCTCCTCAAGTACGACTCGATCACCGGTCGTCTTGACGCTGAGGTCTCCTTCGACGGTGAGCAGATCACTGTCGACGGCAAGTCCATCAAGGTCTTCGAGGAGCGCGACCCCGCCAACCTCCCGTGGGGCGATCTGGGCGTCGACATCGTGATCGAGTCCACCGGACGCTTTACGAATGCCGCTGACGCTCGCAAGCACATCGATGCAGGAGCCAAGAAGGTTCTGATCTCCGCTCCCGCGACCGGCGAGGACGGCACATTCGTTCTCGGCGTGAACGAGCAGGACTACGACCCCGAGAACCACAACATCATCTCGAACGCCTCCTGCACCACGAACTGCCTCGCCCCCCTCGCGAAGGTGTTCAACGACACCTTCGGCATCGAGCGTGGTCTCATGACGACCGTGCACGCCTACACGGCAGACCAGAACCTGCAGGACGGTCCTCACAAGGACCTTCGCCGGGCTCGTGCCGCAGCTGTGAACATCATCCCGACCTCGACGGGCGCAGCGAAGGCCATCGGTCTCGTTCTTCCGGAGCTCAAGGGCAAGCTCGACGGCTTCGCACTCCGCGTTCCCGTTCCCACCGGCTCCATCACCGATCTCACGGTCGAGGCATCCCGCCCGGTCACGGTCGATGAGGTCAAGGCCGCGTACAAGGAGGCCGCAGAGGGCCCGCTGAAGGGAATCCTGAAGTACACCGAGGACGAGATCGTCTCGAGCGACATCGTGAACGACCCGCACTCGTCGATCTTCGACGCCGGCCTTCTCCGCGTCATCGGCAACCAGGTCAAGCTCTCCAGCTGGTACGACAACGAGTGGGGCTACTCCAACCGCCTCGTCGACCTCGCCGAGTACGTGGCCGAGCGCCTCTGACCCCGCGAGGTATTTCAGCGTGCTTCGCACTTTCGAATCGCTGGGTTCGCTGAGCGGCAAACGCGTCGTCGTTCGGTGTGATCTCAATGTCCCTCTCTCGGACGGAGTGATCACCGACGATGGACGCGTTCGCGCGTCTCTGCCGACCCTCAACGCACTTCTCAACCAGGGCGCTCGCGTCGTGGTCATCTCGCATCTTGGACGCCCCAAAGGCGCCCCTGATGCCCAGTACAGCCTCGCGCCTGTGGCGCAGCGCCTCAGCGAGCTCCTCGGGTCGCCCGTCACGTTCGCGGCAGACACCGTGGGCCAGGGTGCTCAGGATGCTGTCGCCGGGCTCGAGGACGGACAGATTGCTGTTCTCGAAAACCTTCGGTTCAATCCGGGAGAGACGAGCAAGGACGGATCCGAGCGACGGGCGTTCGCAGAGCAGCTCGCGGCCTTCGGCGACGCGTTCATCTCCGATGGCTTTGGCGTCGTTCACCGCAAGCAGGCAAGCGTCTATGAGCTCGCCACGCTTCTGCCGAGTGCGGCCGGAACTCTGATCTCCCGAGAGCTGGACGTCCTCGAGCGACTGACGGAGAAGCCTGAGCGGCCCTACTCCGTCGTGCTCGGCGGCTCAAAGGTCTCGGACAAGCTCGGCGTGATCGAGCACCTGCTTCCGCGGGTCGATTCTCTGCTCATCGGAGGAGGGATGCTCTTCACATTCCTCGCCGCTCTCGGGCACAAGGTGGGGTCGAGCCTTCTCGAGAGCGATCAGATCGAAACCGTGCGGCGTTACCTCTCTGCCGCTGAGGAGAAGGGCGTGGAGATCGTCCTGCCCGTCGATGTAGTCGTCGCGGCATCCTTCAGCGCCGATGCAGAGCATGTGGTGAGAGACGTCGACTCCATCGAAGACACCGAGTTCGGGGCATCCGGTCTCGGCCTCGACATCGGTCCTCGCACCGCCCAGGCTTTCGCCAACCGGATCGCGTCCTCTTCGACTGTGTTCTGGAACGGGCCGATGGGCGTCTTCGAGCTCGCACCATTCGCGGCCGGCACAAAGGCCGTAGCCGAGGCGCTCACCACGGTCGATGGACTGAGTGTCGTCGGAGGCGGCGACTCGGCTGCGGCTGTGCGTGCGCTCGGATTCAACGACGATCAGTTTGGACACATTTCAACGGGCGGCGGAGCGAGCCTCGAATTCCTCGAGGGCAAGTCGCTTCCCGGACTGGAGGTACTCGGATGGCAGCAGTGACTCGCACCCCACTCATCGCGGGCAACTGGAAGATGAACCTCGATCACCTTCAGGCGATCGCATTCGTCCAGAAGCTCGCCTGGAGCCTGCAGGATGCCAAGCACGACTTCGATGCCGTCGAGGTCGCCGTCTTCCCGCCGTTCACCGACCTGCGAAGCGTGCAGACGCTCGTCGCCGCGGACAAGCTTCCGCTCGCCTACGGCGCGCAGGATGTCTCATCGCAGGACTCCGGTGCGTTCACGGGAGAGATCTCGGGTGCGTTTCTGAGCCAGCTTGAGTGCCGCTACGCGATCATCGGTCACTCGGAGCGTCGCTCTCTCCACGGTGAGACGGACGAGATCGTCAACAGCAAGACGGTCGCCGCGCTGAAGCACGGGCTCGTTCCCGTGATCTGCGTGGGGGAGACCGCGGAGGACCTCGAGAAGCACGGCTCTGCCGCTGTTCCCGTGTCGCAGCTCCGCGCGGCTCTCGAAGCCGTCTCCTCCGATGCCGACATCGTCGTGGCGTACGAGCCTGTGTGGGCGATCGGTTCGGGCAAAGCTGCAACACCCGACCAGGCCGAACAGGTCGCTGCCGAGCTGCGAAAGGTCATTGCCGAATCCCTCGGTGAAGATGCCGCCGCTCGCACGCGCATTTTGTATGGAGGATCCGTGAAGGCGGCGAACATCGCTGGCTTCATGCGCGAGCCCAACGTCGACGGCGCGCTCGTCGGCGGGGCGAGCCTCGACGTCACGGAGTTCTCCAACATCGTCAGGTATCAGAAGCACGTCGGAGTCTGATTCGACTCGCGCGGCGGGGGCTCACGTATAATCGTCGTGGCCCCGCCGCGCCACACACCCAGCGAAAGGTCCTTCGTGGATATTCTCCAGGTCATTCTTCAAGTACTGCTCGGCATCACGAGCCTGCTCCTCACGTTCCTCATCCTGCTCCATAAGGGGCGCGGGGGAGGTCTCTCCGACATGTTCGGCGGAGGAATGGGCTCGAACCTCGGTGCATCCGGTGTCGCAGAACGTAACTTGAACGCGATCACGGTGAGCCTCGGGCTCGTCTGGTTCGTCTGCATTGTGGCACTTGGTCTGATCACGAAGTTCCAAGCTGGCGTCTAGGAGGTAGTGAATGGCACTCGGAGGCAGCTCAATCCGCGGCTCGCGCGTCGGCGCCGGGCCGATGGGGGAGCAGGACCATGGTCACCACGCGGAGCGCGTCGCAGTCGAATACTGGGATGCACTGGGAAACAAGACGGTCCGCTATTTTGCGGCCGATGTTCCCGCCGAGGACATCCCGGAGACGATCGACTGTCCGATGTCGGGCCTTCCGGCGGGACGTGACAAGAACAATCCGCCTCACGCGCTTCGGAATGAGCCCTACAAGACTCACCTGGCATACGTGAAGGAACGGCGCACTGATGAAGAAGCCGCAGAGCTTCTTGAGAACGCGCTGACCCAGCTGCGGGAACGCCGCGGAACCGCGACGGCGTAACGCCAGAGAAATGCCGGAGGGCTCCGCGATTGCGGAGCCCTCCGGCATTTTCAGTGTCAGTAAGACTGGGCGATGAGATTCTCGGGAACCTCAGCAGCCGCCTCTCGATCGACGAAGAACACAGTGCGCTTGCGGCCCTTGATCCCTGCGATAGGGACCTCCGAGTAGGCCGCACCGGCAAGCGCGAGACCGAGGGACGATGCTTTCTCGGCACCGGCGATCTCAACCCAGATACGCTGAGAGGAGTTCAGTGCTGGACGAGTCAGCGACAGTCGCTCGGGCGGAGGCTTCGGCGAGTCGCGCACGGCGACGACATGCGCGTCCTTCTCCAACACCTGTGGCTGATCAGGGAACAGCGACGCTGTGTGTCCGTCGGGTCCCACTCCGAGGAACGTGATGTCGAACCGCGGCAGACCGCTGTCGCCGTCCCCGAAACGGGCGAGTTCATCCGCGTACGCAACGGCCGCCTCATCGAGGCTCAACCCAGCGTCTGCAGCGGGCATCGGGTGAATGTTCGACTCTGGAACTGAGATGTGATCCAGGAGCGCGCGTCGCGCCTTCAGATCATTGCGCTCATCGTCTCCGGACGGAACGAATCGTTCGTCACCCCACCAGAAGTGAACGCGGCTCCAGTCCACGGTGTCCCGTGCCGGATTCTCGTTGATCTGTGTCAGAACGTCCATGGCTACACGGCCGCCCTCGAGCACGATGCTCACGCGGTCCTGCTCATCGAGCAGATCCACGATCTTGGTCAATGCCCTAGCCGCAATGGAGGCCGCAAGCGCGGCCTTGTCGGTGTGGACGAGTACTCGTCGCTCATTGGTCATTGCTGTGCCTCCATCGACGTCGATTCGGAGTTGAGTGAGCGAAGCCCTTCAGTGATGACCTCACCATAGAGAACGTCCGGGTCTAGTCGGCGAAGCTCCTCGGCAAGACAGTCCCGCAGGCTTCGTCTCGGCAGTGCGATGTCCTGTACCGGCTGACCGGGGATACGCAGTGTCGCTGTGCTGGAGAGGGGGCGCTCAAGTGAGATCGTTCCTGAGGCGCGATCCAGCTCGACTCCGTGGATGCCACCGATCCCGCTGACCGGATTGGTCAGTTCGCACTCGACAGGTACCTGCAGCTGATGCTGGAGCCAGGCCGCAAGCAGCGTCGTCGACGGCGAATCAGCCGCCCCCGATACACGGACTCCGGTGATCGCTTCATACGGAGGCTGGTCGAGAACCGCGGCCAGCTGAGCGCGCCACAGTGTGAGTCTGGTCCAGGCGAAGTCGGTGTCGCCGGGCTTGTAGCCTTCGCCAAGGTGTTCAAGAGCCTCGTGCGGGTCGTCATGGGCAGAGGCATCCGTGATGCGGCGTTGAGCGATCTGTCCGATTGGCGAGGACGCCACTTCCTGAGGCGTATCGCCTGGCCACCATGCGACAACGGGAGCGTCGGGGAGCAGAAGCGCTGTGACAAGGCTGACCTTGTTCTCAGAAGCATCGCCATATGCGCGCAGGATGATCACCTCACTCGCGCCGGCGTCTCCACCCACACGAATCTGTGCATCGATCCGCGTCTCGCTCGAGTCTGATTCAAGCGACCGGGCGATCACGATCACTCGCATCGGGTGCTCACGCGACGCATCGTTGGCAGCCTCGATCGCGTCTTCCTCATCCCCGTGGTTAGCCACGATGATGAGTGTCAGCACGCGACCGAGCGCGACCACGCCGCCCTCTTCACGCATGACGACGAGGCGCTTCGAAATCGCGCTAGTCGTCGTGTCGGGCATATCGATGATCATGGACGCCTCCAGCTTCGGCCATCGCGGGCGAGGAGTTCATCCGCAGACTGCGGCCCCCACGTTCCCGGTTCGTACTGTTCGAGGGGCCCTCCCTGCTCGGCCCAGAATTCCTCGATCGGATCGAGGATCTTCCACGAGAGCTCGACCTCTTCATGCCGCGGGAACAGCGGAGGGTCGCCCAGGAGAACATCGAGAATCAGACGTTCGTACGCTTCGGGGCTCGCTTCAGTGAAAGCGTGCCCGTAGCCGAAGTCCATCGTGACATCTCTGACCTGCATTCCAGCCCCCGGCACCTTCGACCCGAAGCGGATCGTCACTCCTTCATCGGGCTGCACTCGGATGACAAGGGCGTTCTCGCCGAGCTCTGCCGTCTGGGACTCAGCGAACAGGTACTGCGGAGCACGCTTGAAGACCACGGCGATCTCCGTCACACGGCGGCCGAGACGCTTTCCCGATCGAAGATAGAAGGGAACTCCCGCCCAGCGCCGCGTATTCACGTGAAGTTTCATCGCAGCATACGTCTCAGTCGTCGACTGCGGGTTCATGCCTTCCTCTTCGAGGAAGCCGCGCACACGTTCTCCGCCTTGCCAACCACCCGCGTACTGACCGCGCGCGGTAGCGAGGCCGAGGTCTTCGGGAAGCCGCACGGCCGCCAGCACCTTCTCCTTCTCCGCACGCAGGTCCGCCGCGTCGAAAGAGTTCGGCTCTTCCATCGCGGTGAGCGCGAGGAGTTGAAGGAGGTGATTCTGGATGACGTCGCGGGCGGCGCCGATTCCGTCGTAGTACCCTGCTCGGCCGCCCACACCGATGTCCTCAGCCATGGTGATCTGAACGTGGTCGACGTAGTTGGCGTTCCAGATCGGCTCGAACAGCTGGTTGGCGAAGCGAAGCGCCATGATGTTCTGGACCGTCTCTTTGCCGAGATAGTGATCGATGCGGAAGACGGAATCCGGCGGGAAGACTGATTCGACGACCGAGTTCAGCTCACGAGCCGACTGGAGGTCGCTGCCGAAAGGCTTCTCGATCACGACGCGGCGCCATTGTCCCTCGGTCTGCTCCGCCAGTCCTGAGCGCTTCAGCTGAGCGGTGACCTGTGGAAACGCCTTCGGCGGAATCGAGAGGTAGAACGCGTGGTTGCCCATCGTGCCACGTGAGCGGTCGAGCTCCTCGATTGTCTTCCCGAGACGCTCGAACGCCTCGTCGTCACCGAATTCACCGGAGACAAAGCGGATGCCCTGGGCGAGCTGTTCCCAGACCTCCTCCCGGAATGGGGTGCGCGCGTGCGCCTTGACCGCGTCGTGCACAACCTGAGAGAAGTCCTGATCCTCCCAGTCACGCCGCGCGAATCCGACGAGGGCGAACCCCGGGGGCAGAAGCCCCCGGTTCGCGAGGTCGTACACGGCAGGCATCAGCTTCTTGCGTGACAGGTCTCCCGTCACCCCGAAGATGATAAGGCCGCTGGGACCAGCGATGCGGTTCAGCCGTCGATCAATGCTCAATCGAAGCGGGTTGTATTCAGGTGTGATCTCCACCGGGGACATTCGGCTCCTAGATGACTTCCGTGACGGAAGCCTCAGTGATTAGTTGATGGCCTCGAACAGAGCGAGTACGTCGTTCTGCGGGTCGGTCAGTGTGAGCGACAGGACGGGTCGACCATGCTCGCGCAGGACGCCAGCGTCGCCAGCCGCTTGAGCTTCGATGAGCTGTCCGAAGGTGAACGGACGGCCGGGGATCTCCACGTCTGCAGCAGGACGCTGTGTGATCTGCAGGAACACGCCCTGCTCGGGACCGCCCTTGTGGTACTGACCGGTTGAGTGAAGGAATCGAGGCCCCCAGCCGAAGGTGACCGGACGCTGTGCGACAGCTGCAAGCATATTGCGGATGCCTTCCAGCTGCGGGAGCTCCAGACGGTTCACGTACGCCTGAACGGCCACGTATCCATCCTCCGGAAGCGCTGCCAGCAGACGAGAGATGACCTCGTGCACGCTGTCCGTCCCCTCGACGAGCTGAGAATCTCCGCGAACCTCGATGCCGCCTGAGGTGAAAGCTGGGGATGCCGCTTCCGGACGCTCGTCAAGAAGACCGCGTGCAGCGGCCTTCGCGGATTCCACGTCCGGCTGGTCGAACGGGTTGATGCCGAGAATACGACCGGCCACCGCAATGGCGTACTCCCAGACCATGAGCTGCGCTCCGAGAGAGCCGCTCACCAGGATCTCACCGTGGTGACGGTCCCTGGGCAGGAGGTGGAGAGCGTCAGCGTCGTCAACCAGTCGAACGATCTGAAGGTCCGCCGGAACGTTCTCGAGCTCAGGGGAGAGGGTGTCCAGAACCACAGGCAGGATTCCCGTGCCCTGTTTACCCGTCGACTCCGCGATAAGCTGCTCCGCCCAGTCTGCGAACCCGACGATGTGAGTGCCGTCTGCGACGATGCCCAGCTTGTCCTTCCGCGGACTGGTCGCTGAGATAGCAGCTCCGAGCACAAGACCTGGGTTGCTCTCATCGTCGACCGCGAGCTCCGTCAGAATCTGATCCGCCTCGTCGAGGAGAGCGGCGATGTCGACGCCGGCAAGCCCGGACGGGACGAGGCCGAACGCTGTCAGAGCGGAATAGCGACCGCCGACGTTTGGGTCAGCGTTGAACACGGTGAAGCCAGCCTCACGCGCTGAGGTGTCGAGAGGAGAGCCCGGATCCGTGACGATGACGATTCGCTCACGCGGGTCAATGCCTGCGTCCGAGAAGGCCTTCTCGAAGACGCGCTTCTGGCTGTCCGTCTCGACGGTGGATCCTGACTTCGAGGACACGACGAGCGCCGTGCTCTCGAGGCGATCATTCAACGCGGCGCTGACCTGGCCCGGCGACGTCGAGTCGAGAACCGTGAGCTCCACGCCGAAGGTCCGCGTGATCACCTCGGGCGCGAGCGAGGAGCCTCCCATACCGGCGAGAACGATGTGGTTCACGCCAGCATTCTGAAGCTTGTCACGCAGCGCGACGATCTCGTCGACGAGGGGACGAGAGACCGCAACGGCCTCTGTCCAGCCGAGACGCTTCGCTGCCTCTGACTCCGCCTCCGGGCCCCAGAGGGTCGAGTTCTGGTCAGTGATAGACGATGCGACCAGGTCGGCGACGAGGGTCGGAACCGTAGAGCGGACGGCCTCCTCGGCAGCGCCGCTCACATGGATCTTGATGCTCATCGTGCCTCCTCGAGCGCACCCTTGACGTCGTCGAGAAGTTCATTCCACGAGACGATGAACTTCTCCACGCCCTCCTTCTCGAGGACGGCGGTGACATCGTCATAGGAGATGCCGAGAGCGGCGATCGCGTCGAGGACGCCATTCGCTTCGTCGTATGCACCGGTCACTGTGTCTCCAACCACCTCACCGTGGTCGTACGTCGCCTCGAGTGTCTTCTCCGGCATAGTGTTGACCACTCCATCAGCGACAAGACCCGTCACGTAGAGGGTATCCGGAAGCGAGGGGTCCTTCACACCGGTGGAAGCCCACAGCGGACGCTGGGCGTTAGCTCCAGCAGCGAGGAGCGTCTTCGCCCGCTCCGACGCGAACTCCTGCTCGAAGACCTGATACGCCAGCTGCGCATTCGCGACGCCGGCCTTGCCCTTGAGTGCGCGTGCTTCCTCGGTTCCGACGCCGTCCAGTCGCTTGTCGATCTCAGTGTCGACGCGCGAGACGAAGAACGACGCCACCGAGTGAATCGTCGAGAGGTCGATTCCAGCGGCCTTCGCCTGCTCGAGACCGGTCAGGTAAGCGTTGATCACCTCGCGGTAGCGAGTCAGGCTGAAAATCAGGGTCACGTTGACGCTGATGCCCTTCGCGATCGTCGCAGTGATGGCCTCGAGTCCCTCGACCGTCGCCGGGATCTTGATCAGTGTGTTCGGACGCTGGACCTTCTCCCACAGCTCCTGCGCCTGAGCGGTCGTGCCCGCCGCATCGTGCGCCAGGCCCGGCTCGACCTCGATCGAGACACGGCCGTCTACGCCGTTCGTCTTGTCGAAGATCGGACGGAAGATGTCAGCGGCATCCGCCACATCCTTCGTCGTGAGTTCGGTCACGGTCTGATCGACGGTTGCGCCGGCGGCCTTCAGCTCGGCCACCTGCGCTGCGTAGCGATCGCCGTTCTTGATGGCGTTCGCGAAGATCGTCGGGTTCGTGGTGATTCCGACGACATCACGGTTGTCGATAAGCTCACGGAGGTTCCCGGTCTCGATGCGCTCACGAGACAGGTCGTCGAGCCAGATGCTCACGCCGGCGGCGGAAAGCTGTGCAGTGGGTGTTTCAGTCATGATGTCTCTCCTGTGCCCGGCTCAGTTCGCGCCGAGCGTTTCGTGTGCTGCGCTGACAACGGCTTCGGCCGTGATGCCGAATTCGCGGAACAGCGTCTTGTAGTCGGCGGATGCGCCGAAATGTTCGATCGAGACTGACCGTCCGCGATCGCCGACGATTCCTCTCCAGCTGAGGTCGAGCCCTGCCTCAACAGAGACGCGAGCCGTGATCGCCGAAGGCAGGACATGCTCGCGGTACTCCGGCGACTGCTCGGCAAACCACTCGAGTGATGGCGCGGCGACGACACGGGCGTTCGTGCCCTCGGACTTCAACGTCTCACGTGCTTCGAGAGCGAGCTGAACTTCCGAACCGGTCGCGATGATGATGACGTCCGGTGTTCCGCCAGGTGCCTCGGCGAGGATGTAGGCGCCCTTGGCAACGTTCGACGCTGCGGCGAGCGTCTCGCCCTCGGCATCCCCTTCACCACGCTCGAACACCGGGAGGTTCTGGCGGGTCAGCGCGATGCCGGTCGGTCCGTCATGACGCTTGAGGATCTCGAGCCATGCATAGGAGACCTCGTTCGCATCGGAGGGGCGGACGACCGCGAGATTCGGAATCGCCCGCAGCGAGGAAAGCTGCTCGATCGGCTGGTGCGTCGGGCCGTCTTCACCCAGAGCCACGGAGTCGTGGGTCCAGACGAACACGCTCGGCACGTTCATGAGAGCGGCGAGTCGAACCGATGGGCGCTGGTAGTCGCTGAAGATCAGGAATGTTCCGCCGAACGCGCGCGTCGGTCCGTGCAGAACGATTCCGTTGAGGATCGCGGCCATGGCGTGCTCGCGGATGCCGAAGTGGAGCACGCGCCCGTACGGGTTGCCTGCCCAGCTGTCAGTCGAGTGCTCACTCGGCACGAACGAGGCGGCTCCGTCGATGGTCGTGTTGTTCGATCCGGCCAGGTCCGCGGAGCCTCCCCAGAGTTCGGGGAGCTTCGCGCCCAGCGCGGAGAGCGCCTTGCCGGACGCCGCACGAGTCGAGACATCGCTGCCGGCATCGAAGACGGGCAGTGCGTCTTCGATATCTGCGGGCAGCTCGTGCGCGAGCAGGCGATCGAGCAGTGCGCTGCGTTCCGGGTTCGCGTTCTTCCACTCGTCGAATGACTTTTGCCATTCCGAGCGGTCCTCGGCACCGCGTTCAATCGCGCCGCGAGTGTGAGAGATGACGGCCTCATCGACCTCAAAGGTCTTGTCCGGGTCGAAGCCGAGGATCTCCTTCACGCCAGCGAGCTCCTCGGAACCGAGCTTCGCGCCGTGGATCGCTCCTGTGTCCTTCTTGTTAGGTGCGGGCCATCCGATGATCGTCTTCAGGACGATGAGCGTCGGCTTCGATGTCTCGGCCTTCGCAGCTTCGATGGCTTCGAAGAGCTCGGCGACATCTTCGACATACTCGCCCGTCTTCTTCCAGTCGACAGTGATGACCTGCCAGCCGTATGCCTCGTATCTGGCGGCGACATCTTCGGTGAAGGCGATGTCAGTGTCGTCTTCAATGGAGATCTGGTTGCTGTCGTAGATCGCGATGAGGTTGCCGAGCTGCTGGTGGCCGGCGAGCGAGGACGCTTCACTCGTGATGCCCTCCTGCAGGTCGCCGTCGCTCGCGATCACGTAAATGAAGTGGTCGAAGGGACTCGTACCCTGCGGGGCATCCGGATCGAACAGTCCGCGTTCGTAGCGCGATGCATACGCAAAGCCGACTGATGAGGAAAGCCCCTGACCGAGCGGTCCGGTCGTGATCTCCACACCCTTCGTGTGCCCGTACTCGGGGTGCCCGGGCGTGAGCGAGCCCCACGTGCGCAGCGCCTTGAGATCGTCGAGCTCCAGGCCGTCACCGGCGAAATAGAGTTGGATGTACTGCGTCAGCGAGCTGTGGCCGGCGGAGAGGATGAATCGATCGCGTCCGAGCCACTTCTCGTCGTGCGGGTCGCGCCGCATGACCTTCTGGTAGAGGAGGTAAGCGGCGGGAGCGAGACTCATCGCGGTGCCGGGGTGGCCGTTTCCGACCTTCTCAACAGCATCCGCCGCGAGAACACGGGCGGTGTCTACTGCCTTGTCGTCAATGGAATCCCATTGCAGTGCTGCCACGTTGTTTGACCCTTCTGATTGTTCGTCCGGGCCTGACGGCCCGCCGAAGCGTTTACACGCACTTTGGCTACATTGGCACGTCGCGATGCTGTCGGAGACTGTGCGTACTGATCAGAGCACCGCGATGGTAGGCGAGCACCCCCAGTATAGGGAAAGCGACCCTGCCAAGCGCACATCTGTGACAACGTCTGACGTTCCCGTGATGTTCCCTCCCAGACGGTTGCGGAGCCCATGGCCTAGAATTGAGAGGTACCCAGTAGTTGAGGAGCAATGGACGTCGCCACACACACGTCTGCCGAGACACGGACGATCGGATTCCGTCGTAAAGCAGCCGCATACTTTTCTCTGACCAAGCCTCGCGTGATGGAGCTTCTGCTGGTCACGACGGTTCCCGTCATGATCTTGGCCGAAGGCGGCATCCCCAACGTCTGGCTCATCATCGCCACTGTCATCGGAGGCGCGATGAGCGCCGGATCTGCGGGTGCATTCAACTGCTATATCGATCGGGACATCGACCGATATATGAAGCGGACTGTGAATCGCCCGCTTGTCACGGGGGAGCTGACGCCGCGTGAGGCGCTCGTGTTCTCGTGGACCCTGGCGATCGCCTCAACGGTGTGGCTCGCGCTCACAACGAACCTGCTCGCAGCAGGGCTCTCGGTATTGGCTATCTTCTTCTACGTATGCGTCTACACGCTGTGGCTGAAGCGTCGAACCGAGCAGAACATCATCTGGGGCGGAATCGCCGGATGCTTCCCCGTACTGATCGGCTGGTCAAGCGTTACCGGCTCCCTCGACTGGGAGGCGTGGATTCTCTTCGCTGTGGTCTTCCTGTGGACTCCGCCGCATTACTGGCCGCTTTCCATGAAGTACCGCTCGGATTACAAGGAAGTGGGCGTTCCGATGCTCGCTGTCGTCCGCGGCCGCGCCGTCGTCGGGCTTCAGACGATCCTCTACGCGTGGGCGACCGTCGCCTGCTCGCTCCTGCTGATCCCGATCGCGCCGATGGGAATCACCTACACCTCGATCGCCCTGGTCGCGGGCGGATGGTTCGTCTACGAGACACACCGCTTGTACAACAAGGCAATCCGGGAGGAGGATGCGTCGCCGATGCGTGTCTTCCACGGGTCGATCACCTACCTGTCGCTGCTCTTCCTCGCGGTCGGCGTCGATCCACTTCTGCCGTTCTGACCGAACCCCATACGGAAATCGGGCCCTCCGCACTCGCGGAGGGCCCGATTCTTCGTTTCTGCGCAGATCAGACGGTCTCTGCCACTGGCTTCTTGAGGTTGAAGATCACGGCCGACATGAACGCTGCGAGCACGCACGCAAGCACCATGTGGCTACCCACCAGAATCTCCGGCAGCCCCATCCGGGACTGCGTGACGCCGATGATGATCTGGAGGCCCTGAACAATGACGAGCCAGGTGAGCCAGGGCCGTGGAGGAGTGATTCCGCGAGTCCACGCCGCCACGAAGAGCACGAGAGTGAGCGCCAGCATGACGTATGCGGGCCACGAGTGCACGTGCTGCATGATCTCCGGTGGAAGGTTGTTGCGCGCGGCACCCTGATCGCCGGCGTGCGGCCCCGAACCGGTTGTCAGGATGCCGATGATGACCGACACCGCGACGAAGAAGGACGCGACGTGTGTGAGTCCGGCGAACCAGCCCGGCACTGCGAGCTCGCGCGGCCCCGGCTCCGTGTACACGCGCATCACGAGCACCGCTCCGAGAACCACCAGAACGACGCTCAGAACGAAGTGCAGGCCAACGACGTAGGGGTTGAGGTCTGAGAGGACGGTAATGCCGCCGACGGCAGCCTGGAGAAGCACGCTGCACGCGGGGATAAGTGCGAGAACGAAGAGATCCCGGCGCTCCTTCCGGTACTTGATGACGCAGAGCAGCGCGAAGATCGCGATGATCTGGAGGACGAAGAACAGCGTTCTGTTGCCGAACTCGATGACTCCGTGGATTCCCATCTCGGGCGTCGTGACGAAGGACTCCGCCGTGCACTTAGGCCACGTGGGGCAGCCGAGGCCGGACGCGGTCAGACGTACGGCGCCGCCGGTCCCCACGAGGACGGTTTGGAAGATGACGTTCAGCCATACCGCGAGACGCACGCGGCGGTCATCCGCATTGTCGGGCAACCACCGCCAAAAACGGTGGAAGATATTGACACTGCCCGCCTCACGGGATTCTGGCTGGCGTCTGGAGGACACACTGCTCACTTTGAGTTCCTGACTGTACGCGTCGGGGAGGCGCCCCGGCTTGAGTGTCGGCTGAGTTCATAGCGCTTTGGCCGATACAACCTGTAGAATTGCATTGTTCAAGTAATCAACTCGAAGACTGCGCGACGTTCGCAGTTTCGATGACGTCACGAACAATTGTAGGTTCACGCGGATGCGAACCACATTTCCTCGCTTTCTGCTCTGCAGACTGTGAGGTCAGGCCGTGAACAGAGATCCTGTTTCTTAGCGGTAAGAGAGGTAGATATGTCAGATGTTCTGATCGACCGCCCGGAACTCGAGAGCCTTGGCGTCTACGAGTTCGGCTGGAGCGATTCAGACGAAGCCGGAGCATCAGCCCGTCGTGGCCTGAACTCCGACGTCGTCACCGACATCTCGCGGCTCAAGAACGAGCCCGAGTGGATGCTGAAACGCCGGCTCAAGGCACTCCAGCTCTTTGAACGCAAGCCGATGCCGTCGTGGGGCGCTGACCTCTCTGAGATCGACTTCGACAACATCAAATACTTTGTTCGGTCCACCGAGAAGCAGGCCACCTCATGGGAAGAGCTTCCGGACGACATCAAGAACACCTACGAGCGACTGGGCATCCCCGAGGCCGAGCGCAAGAGCCTCGTGGCCGGCGTCGCCGCGCAGTACGAGTCCGAGGTCGTCTATCACCAGATCCGTGAGGACCTCGAGAGCCAGGGTGTCATCTTCATGGACACCGACACTGCGCTCCGCGAGCACCCGGAGTTCTTCGAGGAGTACTACGGAACCGTGATTCCGGCGGGCGACAACAAGTTCGCAGCGCTCAACACGGCCGTCTGGTCGGGAGGCTCGTTCGTCTACGTACCGCCGGGGGTCCACGTCGACATCCCGCTGCAGGCGTACTTCCGCATCAACACGGAGAACATGGGCCAGTTCGAGCGCACGCTCATCATCGCCGACGAGGGCAGCTACGTGCACTACATCGAGGGCTGCACGGCGCCCATCTACAAGTCCGACTCGCTTCACTCGGCAGTCGTTGAGATCATCGCGAAGAAGAACGCGCGCGTCCGGTACACGACGATCCAGAACTGGTCGACCAACGTGTACAACCTCGTGACCAAACGCGCGATCGCTGAAGAGGGTGCGACCATGGAGTGGGTCGATGGCAACATCGGCTCGAAGGTCACCATGAAGTACCCGTCGATCTATCTCACGGGCGAGCACGCGAAGGGCGAGACGCTCTCGGTCGCGTTCGCGGGCCCTGGTCAGCACCAGGATGCTGGCGCGAAGATGATCCACATGGCTCCGTACACGCAGTCATCGATCGTCTCGAAGTCGATCGCGCGCGGCGGAGGCCGTGCAGGGTACCGTGGCGAAGTCCGCGTCGACCCATCTGCACACCACTCCTCCAACTCGGTGGTCTGTGACGCCCTGCTGGTCGACACGATCTCCCGATCCGACACCTACCCAGCCATCGACATCCGCGTCGACGATGTCCAGCTTGGACACGAGGCGACAGTGTCGAAGGTCAGCGAAGAGCAGCTCTTCTATCTCATGAGCCGCGGTCTCGAGGAGACAGAGGCCATGGCGATGATCGTGCGCGGCTTCATCGAGCCGATTGCGCGCGAACTCCCCATGGAGTACGCACTCGAGCTCAACAAACTCATCGAGATGGGCATGGAAGGATCCGTCGGCTAACAATGACAGTCACAGACACCACAGCAGCTTCGGCTCAGCCTGGTCAGCACGGTTTCAAGGAGCACTCGGACGGCGGCTGGGGACTCGTCCCCGTGCAGACCCGTTCCGAGCGGTTCCGCTCGACGAACGTCGAGGATTTCGCTGCGCTGACAGGCCGAGAGGCCGAGTGGCGATACACCCCGGTTGAGCGTCTGACGGCGCTGAGCGAGGGAGAGCTCGACGGCGGCGAATACGAGATCGCAACGACAGATGTCGAGGGCGTCAGCGTCGAATGGATCGACATGGACGACGCTCGGATCGGGCAGGCTGGCATGCCGGAGGATCGCCCGGCCGCTAACGCCTGGACCCAGACGAAGAAGGCCTACGCGGTCACGATCTCTGGTGAAGAGGCGAAGACGGTCACGATCGAGCGCAGCGCACTCGGCTCCGATGCTCGCGCCGCGCACACGGTCATCACCGCCAAGCCGAACAGTCAGGCGCTTCTGATCCTCAAGAACACCGGTGACGCTCTGCTCGCCGAGAACCTTGAGATCAACGTCGAGGAGGGCGCACAGCTCACGGTCGTGAGCGTTCAGTGGTGGGAGGACTCGGCTCTCCAGCTGAGCTCGCACTTCTCGCGCATCGGCCGTGACGCACGCCTCAAGCACGTTCTCGTCACGCTCGGAGGAAGCCTCGTCCGTGTGAATCCCTCGCACCACCTCGCGGAGCAGGGCTCGGACATCGAGGCGCTCGGTCTCTACTTCGCCGATGCCGGGCAGCACCTGGAGCACCAGGTCTACGTCCACCACGACGCTCCGTATTCCCGCAGCCGCGTCACCTACAAGGGCGCACTGCAGGGCGAGGGAGCGCACACGGTGTGGATCGGCGACGTCCTCATCGGCCCGGACGCGACCGGAACCGACAGCTACGAGCAGAATCGCAACCTCGTCCTCACCGACGGCACGCGAGCCGACTCGGTGCCGAACCTCGAGATCGAGACCGGAGATATCGCCGGCGCAGGACACGCGAGTGCAACGGGTCGATTCGACGACGAGCAGCTGTTCTATCTGCAGGCTCGCGGCATCCCCGAGGACGAGGCTCGTCGTCTCGTGGTCCGCGGATTCCTCACGGAGATCATCCAACAGATCGGCGACGCTGACCTGCAGGAGAGCCTCGAGGCGGCAGTCGAGCAGGAGCTCGCCAGCACAGCGATCACTGGGGGAGCGCGCTGACGTGGCATCCCAGAAAGCATTCGACCTCAGCGAGCTGAACGTCGACGAGGCGAAGCGCTGCGTGCTTGACGGCGTGCCGATCGCCGTCGTCCTCGATTCCGCGGGCGACGTACACGCGATCGGCGATACGTGCACTCACGGAGACATCTCGCTATCAGAGGGATTCGTCGAAGACGGGACCCTCGAGTGCTGGGCTCACGGTTCGCAATTCTCCCTCACGACGGGTAAGCCGCTCACTCTGCCGGCCTACGAGCCCGTTCCCGTGTACTCCGTCGAGATCATCGACGGCGCCATCTTCATTGACCCGAACGTAACGAAAGAGATTTAGTCCATGTCTGTACTTGAGATTCGCGACCTGCACGTCAGCGTCGAGACCGACCAGGGCACCAAGCCCATCCTCCGCGGCGTCGACCTGACGATCAAGAAGGGCGAGACGCACGCCATCATGGGGCCGAACGGCTCCGGCAAGTCGACCCTCGCCTACACGATCGCCGGTCACCCGAAGTACACCGTCGACTCCGGGAGCATCACGCTCGACGGAGAGAACGTCCTTGAGATGTCGGTCGACGAGCGCGCTCGTGCGGGCCTCTTCCTCGCAATGCAGTACCCCGTCGAGATCTCCGGCGTGACGGTGACGAACTTCCTTCGCACCGCCAAGACGGCAATCGACGGCGAGGCTCCCGCCGTCCGTGGCTGGATGAAAGACGTCAAGCAGGCCATGCAGAACCTGCGTATGGACACCAGCTTCGCGGCGCGCAATGTGAACGAGGGCTTCTCCGGCGGTGAGAAGAAGCGCAACGAGATCCTGCAGCTCGAGCTGCTCAAGCCGGAGTTCGCTGTTCTCGACGAGACGGACTCCGGACTTGACGTGGATGCTCTCCGTGTTGTGTCTGAGGGCGTCAACCGCGCGAAGGAGAACACCGGTCTCGGCATCATCCTGATCACGCACTACACGCGCATCCTTCGCTACATCAAGCCTGACTTCGTGCACGTGTTCGTCGCGGGTCGCATTGCCGAAGAAGGCGGCCCCGAGCTGGCGGATCGCCTTGAGGAAGAGGGCTACGATCGCTTCCTGACCGAAACAGCCGTATCATAACAGTATGGTTACAACGCTCAGCCCTGAAAAGTTCGACGAGGTCGAAGAGGCCCTGAAGGACGTCATGGACCCTGAGCTCGGCGTCAATGTCGTCGATCTGGGGCTCATTTACGACCTCAGCTGGGATGACGAGACCGATTCGCTCATCATCCACATGACCCTTACGAGTGCTGGCTGCCCGCTCACAGACGTGATCGAACAGCAGATTGGCGAAGCACTCGAGGGCGTCATGGATTCATACCGCATCAACTGGGTATGGATGCCGCCGTGGGGACCGGAGCGAATCACCGACGACGGGCGCGACATGATGCGCGCTCTCGGATTCGCCATCTAGCTCACTCATCGCATTGTGGCTCGGACCTACAGGTCCGAGCCACAATGCTGTCCGTCATGATGCCCGAAGTGGCAGAAAGTGAACTCTCGTGCTCAACGTGCAAGATCTGGAGATCCGCGTCGGCGCCCGCGTGCTGATGCAGGATGTGAGCTTCCGCGTGCAGCCGGGGGACAAGATCGGTCTCGTCGGGCGAAACGGCGCCGGAAAGACCACCCTCACGAAGGTGTTGGCGGGCGATCTGCTTCCGTCGAACGGAACGGTGGAACGCTCAGGTGAGCTCGGTTACCTACCCCAGGACCCGCGCTCCGGAGACCCAGAGGAAACAGCTCGCACGCGCATCCTCAATGCCCGCGGCATCGGCGACCTCGTTCTCGGTATGCGCCGCGCGACCGACGCTATGGCGAGTGAGGATGCCTCCGCCTGTGAGGCCGCAATGAAGAAGTACAGCCGCCTCGAGGAACGATTCCACGTTCTCGGCGGCTACGCGGCCGAGGCCGAAGCCGCATCCATCGCCAGCAATCTCAATCTTCCCGATCGAATCCTCGATCAGAAACTCAAGACGCTCTCGGGCGGTCAGCGCCGGCGCATCGAGCTCGCCCGCATCCTGTTCTCCGATGCCGAGATGATGATCCTCGACGAGCCGACCAACCACCTCGATGCGGATTCCATTGTGTGGCTGCGGGAGTTTCTCAAGTCGTACAAGGGCGGCTTCATCGTCATCAGCCACGACATCGATCTCGTCGGCGAGACGGTGAACCGTGTTTTCTACCTCGACGCCAACCGGACTGTCATCGACATCTACAACATGTCGTGGCGCAACTACCAGCGCCAGCGTGAGGCCGACGAGGAGCGCCGCAAGAAAGAGAGGGCGAACGCAGAGAAGAAGGCGACGGCGCTCCAACAGCAGGCCGCTCGCTTCGGAGCCAAGGCGACGAAGGCGGCAGCCGCCCACCAGATGGTCGCCCGCGCAGAGAAGCTCCTGGCCGGACTTGAGGATGTGCGCCAGGCCGATCGGGTCGCGAAGCTCAGGTTTCCCACACCCCAGGCCTGCGGACGCACGCCGCTCATGGGCACGCACCTCAGCAAGAGCTACGGCTCGCTCGAAGTATTCAGCGCGGTCGATCTCGCGGTCGACCGCGGATCGCGGGTTGTCATTCTGGGGCTCAATGGTGCTGGCAAGACGACCATGCTGCGCATTCTCGCGGGCGTCGACGCACCCGACACGGGGACGATCGAGGCCGGTCACGGACTGCGCATCGGCTACTACGCGCAGGAACACGAGACGATCGACGTTGCGCGGAGCGTTCTGCAGAACATGATGTCGTCGTCACCGAGTCTGACCGAGACTGAGGCGCGCAAGGTGCTCGGCTCGTTCCTCTTCACAGGGGACGATGTCCATAAGCCGGCAGGCGTCCTCTCGGGCGGGGAGAAGACGAGGCTCGCTCTCGCCATGATCGTCGTGTCCGGCGCGAACGTGTTGCTGCTCGACGAGCCGACGAACAACCTCGACCCCGCGAGCAGACTCGAAATCCTCGATGCGCTCGCGCACTATGAGGGTGCAGTGATCTTGGTGAGCCACGACGAGGGCGCCGTCGAAGCCCTCAACCCGGAACGCGTGCTCATCATGCCCGACGGTGTCGAAGATCTCTGGACCAAGGACTACGCGGAGCTCATCTCGCTCGCGTAGCGTACACCGTCAGAGCACCGAGTCGAGGATCTCATCTTCGGCGTCGGCATCCGTCTTGCGCTCGCGTCGGCGTTGCTCGCGTTTCTCGAGCTTCGCACGCACCTTGGGGTCGTCGGCGTTGTGCGCGAGATATTCCTGACGCGCCGCGTAGCCCAGGAAGGCGAACGCCAGCACTGCGAACAGCACCCATTGAATCGCGTAGGAGAGATGCATCCCCTCATTGATCTCTGGCTGCAGAGCCGGGAGCGGACGCGCTTCAGCTGGCGCGGGATGCTCCGACATGAGAAGCCCGTAGGCCGCTGTGTAGCTCTCGCCGTCGACGCGCGAGGCCAGATCAGGAAGGTGCACCGTTGCAATCTGTCCGTTGCCCGCGCTACGTCCTGGCAGCTCCGGTTCGCCGGGCTTGAGGCGTGCGGTAACGCTGACTTCGCCCTCGGGGGGAGCGGGCACGTGGTCGGGGAGGTCCTGAGCGCTTCCCGTCGGCACCCACCCGCGATCCACCATGAAGATCAGGCCGGAATCGAGCTTCAGGGGCGTGATCACCTCAAAGCCAGGCTGACCTGATCGCGGTCGGTTCCTGACCAGAACCTGCTCATCCGCCAAGTACTCACCCGCCATCGTCACCGGTTGGTACTCACGGGAGGCTTCGAAAGCGCCAGCAGTCGGAACAACCTCCGCGAGTGGGAGGGGATCAGCATCCCAGTTGCTCGTGATGAGGTTCTGGATGTGCTCCTTCTCGTGAAGCCTATTGACCTGCCAGTTCGAGAGGAAGCCACAGGCGATGGCGAACACGGTGGCGACCGCGAGATAGCCTGTCCAGCGCCATAGAGCACGCACTTTGGCGGGACGGCCCATCAGTCGCCCTCCTCTGCGAACGCTGTGACGGATACGGGGAAGCTGCGGGCCTCAAGGAACTCGCGCAGGAAGTCGACGTGCTCGTCGCACGCAAGCCAGACCTTCTCGCGGTCAGACGAATGAATGCGCGGATTCCGCCATCCGATACGCCACATCGCAGTCTCGCGGCATCCTGCTCGCGAGCACTCGTGCACCCCGGGCTCCGCGCCGATTCCGATCATGAGTCCTCATGCCGCTCAGAGTAACCCGTGGCGTGCGGCTGTCGTGTCTCTGGGATCACGACCACACCGCCTGGACGCTCGACATCGTCACGGGTGCGCAACGGGGTGTTCGCGATGACGACTGCGAAGTAGGGGAGCACGATCGCACCAAGCGCGAAGACGAGCAGCCACCAGCCGTGGGAGAAGAGCATCAGTAGGATGCAGATCACACGGATCACCATCGCCACCGTGTATTTGACAACGCGGTGGTGGCGCTCCTGCTCGGGCGACATTCCGAGTGTGGTGATCGTGGCCTTCTTCATCCCCTTAAGACTACGTCTTTTGTATGCTCGTAAGCTGACACTGTCCGTCTCTTTCAGCGCGCTTCGGCCCTTGGTCCGAATTTCGCCCGAGTCCCACACGTACCGTCGATTGGAACAGCATGACCACGTCCCGCACTGTGCTCGTCACCGGAGGAAACCGAGGAATTGGCTACGCGATCGCCGAGCAGTTCGTGGCGGAGGGGCACCGCGTGGCCGTGACGGCACGCTCGGGTGAGGGCCCTGCAGGCTCCCTCACCGTTCGCGCGGACGTGACGGATGCCGCGAGCGTCGACGCTGCCTTCACCGAGGTCGAGTCGCAGCTCGGACCGGTCGAGGTGCTTGTCGCAAACGCGGGAATCACTCAGGACACCCTGCTTCTCCGCATGACCGAGGATGATTTCGACCGAGTGGTGGACACCAATCTCGGCGGCGCATTCCGTGTTGTGAAGCGCGCATCCAAGGGGATGCTGAAGGCCCGTTTCGGGCGGGTCATCCTCATCTCAAGCGTCGTCGGGCTCCTCGGCTCTGCGGGTCAGATCAATTACGCAGCGTCGAAGTCCGGGCTCATCGGCATGGCGCGCTCCATCACGCGCGAGCTCGGCTCGCGCGGCATCACCGCGAACGTCATCGCTCCGGGGTTCATTCAGACCGATATGACGGCCGAGCTCCCGGAGGCTACCCAGGCGGAGTACAAGAAGAGCATTCCCGCCGGCCGCTTCGCGCAGGTCGACGAGGTCGCACGGGTCGTCACTTGGGTCGCTGGCGACGACGCAGGCTACATCTCAGGTGCTGTCATTCCGGTCGATGGCGGGCTCGGGATGGGGCACTGAGGCGCTCAGCCGCGTAAGCCGAGCAACGGAAGAACATCGCTCAGATCGGTGCGCTGCAGAGCCACATCTGCGGCCGCTCGGACGGCAGGCTTGGCGTTGAACGCCACGCTCAGTCCCGCGACGGCCATCATGCGGAGATCGTTTGCACCGTCTCCAATTGCGATTGTCCGGTGCACGGGAACTCGGAAACGTTCTGCCCACTCCTTCAGCGTCTGAGCCTTCGTCTCCGCGTCGACGATGTCTCCGTCGACGGCTCCCGTCAGAGCACCACCCTCAGCGGCAAGGCGATTGGCGCGCCACACGTCTACTCCGAGTGCCTCAGCGACGGGGTCGAGCAGCTCGTGGAATCCCCCGGAGACGACTCCGACGCGCCCGCCTGCTCGCTGGACACCGGAGATGAGCGTTTCGACACCCTCGGTGGGGAGCATTCGCTTCGTCACCCGAGGAAAGACACTCACGTCCACGCCCCGGAGCGTCGCGACGCGCTCTCGAAGGCTCGCTGCAAAGTCGAGCTCGCCGCGCATCGCCCGCTCGGTGACCTCAGCGACCTGCTCACGCGTCCCCGCCTCCTCGGCGAGGAGTTCGATCGCCTCGTTTTGGATCAGCGTGGAATCCGCGTCCAGCACGACGAGGAATCTCGCGATCTCGTCGTTCTTTTCGATGTGCGCCATACTTCGTGTTCGCTCCCGTTCGCGTGACATGTTGTGAGCCCGAGGGGCACCACCCTCGATCATGGCACGGGGCGACGTCGTCTGCTCTCGAATGCCCGTGACACGAGGTTCGAAGCACGGAGCGCTGACCGGTGCGGAGCGCAAACGCCGTTAGGCTGGGGGCATGTCGACGGTTCTCGATTTCTCCGGTGTCTCGGTAGTGCGCAATGGCAAGTCAATTCTCGACGATGTGACGTGGAGCGTCGACGACTCGGAGCGCTGGGTCATCCTCGGGCCGAACGGCGCGGGCAAGACGACTCTTCTGCAGGTCGCGTCGACATTCCTGTATCCGACGCGAGGCTCGGTGACCATCCTCGAGGAGAATCTCGGGCGAGTCGACGTGTTCGATGTGCGACCGCGCATCGGCTTCGCCTCCAGCGCAATGGCCAAGCGCATCCCCTTCGATGAAACCGTTCTCAACGTCGTCATGACGGCCGCCTACTCCGTCACTGGTCGGTGGAACGAAGACTACGAGACGCTCGATCAGCGACGAGCTCACCGCGTGCTCGCGGAATGGAAGCTCGACCATCTGTCGGAGCGACGTTTCGGAACACTGAGTGACGGGGAGCAGAAGCGCGTCCAGATCGCTCGCGGCGTGATGACTGACCCCGAAATGCTTCTGCTCGACGAACCTGCGGCAAGCCTCGACCTCGGAGCCCGCGAAGAGCTCCTCGCGCTGCTGAGCGGCTACGCACAGGCCTCGGATGCGCCTGCGATCGTGATGGTGACGCACCATGTGGAGGAGATTCCCACTGGCTTCACCCACGCGCTTCTCCTCAATCACGGCGAGGCCGTCGCGTCAGGCCCGCTCGAAGAGGCGCTCACCTCCGAGACGCTGACTGAGACTTTCGGGATGCCGATCGAGCTGACGCACACGAACGGACGCTACGCCGCGCGGGCGCGATGAATCACCCGAGCATCTGGTAAAGTAGACAGCTGGCGCACGCCTCAGACTTCTCTGCACGCTTACGCGATCCGCAGATGAGCCCCTGAACTCTGTAGACATAAGGATTTCCTATGAAGACTGACATTCACCCTGAGTACGCACCGGTCGTTTTCCGCGACCTGTCGTCGGGCGCGACGTTCCTCACTCGCTCGACGGTCTCCAGCGACAAGACCATCGAGCTCGACGGTGAGACCTACCCGGTGATCGACGTCGAGATCTCGTCCGAGTCCCACCCGTTCTACACGGGCAAGCAGCGCATTCTCGACTCGGCCGGCCGCGTCGAGCGCTTCAACCAGCGCTTCAAGGGCTTCGGCAAGTAGACACAGCAACGACATCGGCCCGGTTCCGCGAGGAACCGGGCCGATGTCGTTAAGTCAGGTGCAAGGGCAACGCTGCCTCTGCGCACGTCGTCAGAGTCGAAGCGGCCATTCTCCGGACGCGACGAAGTCCGTGCGTCCGCGCTTCGTCCGCATGTACGTTTCGAAGCTCTTCGCCTGAGCATCGCACCAGCCGACCTGGAGATCGTGGAGGTCGGCGGCGGAAATGCTGAGGGCCTCGGGGAACCGCCGCGCGAGCGCCTGAGCGACCCGCCCTGCAGCCGTGGCGTCGGAGGATGCCTCGTGTGCGTCGAGCAACTCTACACCGTAGTGCGCCGCCACGATATCGAGCGTACGCTTGCCCTTTCGGTACCGGTCTACAGCCTTATCGATCACGAGTGGATCGATAACCGGCCTCGGCTCGATGATCGGTCGGATGCCATGACGTTCTGCTTCGTGCCGCAGCAGGCTGAGATCGTAGGGGGCGTTGTAGATGACAACCGGCGTTCCTGCACTGAACAGGGCGTTGAGCGCATCGACGATCTCGCCGACGACGTCGCACGAGGGCCGCCCCTCCGCCCGAGCCCGCTCGGTCGTGATGCCGTGGATGGCCGCAGCCTGCTCTGGAATCGGGACTCCGGGGTCGGCAAGCCAATCGGTGCGAGATGTGATGACTCCGTCTTTGTCGAGAACGCTCACATTCGCGCTCACGATCCTGCTCGAGGTCACGTCGATTCCGGTAGTCTCCAGATCGAAGACTCCGATCGCCTCGGCCCAATGCTGCTCGTTCATTGTCACGCTCTCACCATACGGTGCCCCACTGACACGCCCGTCGAGCCCCGCCGCACTTACTGACGCTCCGCCGGGTCCGAGATCGAGAGCCAGAAGAAGCTCTGGGTTCCGATTGTGAGCGTCACACTGCCGTCCTCGTCGATCTCGGGAAAGTCAGCACCGCCAAAGAGATCGTTGAGCTTGCAGCCAGCGAATCCCGGCAGCTGAAGTGTGGTGGATACGGCGTAGTGGGCGAAGCTGTATACGCAGAGGACTCGCTCAGGACGTGCTCCACCGGGACGTGGGTCTCCGGGGAACTCTCGAACGAACGCGAGCACCGAATCGTGGGTTCCGCTGACGACCTGCATCGTGCCGAGCGCGAATGCGGGGTGACTCTTGCGTACGTGAATGACGTTTCGGATCCAGTGAAGAAGCGAGCGCGACTGCGCCAACTGTGATTCCACGTTCACCAGCGTGTAGTTGTATACGAGCGAGCGCACGACGGGCAGGTAGAGCTTTCCTGGGTCTGCCGTCGAGAACCCGGCGTTGCGATCCGGCGTCCACTGCATCGGCGTCCGGGAAGAGTCGCGGTCCGGCAGCCAGATGTTGTCACCCATTCCGATCTCATCGCCGTAGTAGAGGAAGGGACTTCCCGGCAGGGAGAAGAGCAGTGCGTGAACCAACTCGAGCTCGGCGCGCGAGTTGTCCAGCAGCGGGGCGAGGCGACGACGGATGCCGACATTCGCACGCATCCGCGGGTCGTAGGCGTACCACCCGTACATCGCCTGCCGGTACTCCTCGCTTACCATCTCGAGTGTGAGCTCGTCGTGGTTTCGCAGGAATACGCCCCACCCGGCCCATGACGGGATCTCCGTCGTCTCAGAGAGCACGCGGACCAGTTCCTCTGCCTGCTGCGACCGAAGCGCGTAGAAGATCCGCGGCATGACGGGGAAGTCGAATGCCATGTGGCATTCCGGTTCCTCATCGGTTCCGAAGAACGCAGCGACTTCGCGCGGCCACTGGTTCGCCTCGGCGAGCATGATGCGGCCGGGATACTCGGCGTCGACGAGCGCCCGCAGCCTCTTGATGAACTCGTGGGTCTCCGGCTCGCCCTCGCCGTTGCCCTCATCCGATTCGTAGAGGTATGGGATCGCGTCGAGGCGGAATCCGTCGACCCCCTTGTCCAGCCAGAAGCGCACGATCTCGAAGATCGCCTCGTGAACTGCCGGATTGGCGTAGTTCAGGTCGGGCTGATGGGAGAAGAAGCGATGGAAGTAGAACTGGCGCCGCTCTGCGTCGAACGCCCAGTTTGAATCCTCGGTGTCGGTAAAGATGATGCGGATGTCCGGCCACTTCTCGTCTGTGTCGCTCCAGACGTAGAAGTCGCCGTAGGGGCCCTCGGGGTCGCTTCGCGACTCATGGAACCACTCGTGCTGATCGGAGGTGTGGTTGAGCGGCAGGTCGATGATGACGCGCATGTTCCGCTCGTGCGCCTTGGTGACGAGTTCTTCGAACTCGTCGATCGTGCCGAATTCGGGCAGGATCGCCCGGTAGTCGGCCACGTCGTATCCGCCATCGCGCAGCGGCGACTGAAAGAAGGGCGGAAGCCAGAGCGCATCGATCCCCAGCCACTGCAGGTAGTCGAGTTTGGAGATCAGACCTGCGAGGTCGCCTGTGCCGTCGCCGTTGCTGTCGACGAATGAGCGGACCATGACCTCGTAGAAAACGGCACGACGGTGCCAGAGCGGGTCTCGGGTGAGTCCGGGGAGTTGGATCGGAGCAGTGAACGTCACGAGGGAAACCTCTCGACTCAAGACAGGAGCGTGATGTCTTCCCGAGTCTAAGACGATCTGTCCGGGAATCCTGGCAGGACGCCCGTAAACTAGAGCCTTGATGCCAGAGACGTCCCCTTATGCAGAAGACCTGAGGCGAATGCAGGTCGGCGATTCCCGTGTCGTCGTGCGCGGATCCGCCACGCGCTACTGGGAGTACGGCGATCCGGATGCCGAGACCACTGTGCTGGTCGTTCACGGATTCCGAGGTGACCACCACGGGCTGGAGCCGGTGGTCGCTCAACTGCCTCGCTGGCGCATCATCGTTCCCGACCTGCCGGGCTTCGGGGAGTCTGATCCGTTCGCGCATGCTGCGCACAACGTCGAGTCCTACGCTGAGTGGCTGATCGAACTCGCGGATGCTCTTCAGCTCACCGCTGCTTCCACGGTGATTCTCGGGCATTCGTTCGGCTCGATCGTGGCCTCAGCTGCGGTCGCCCGCGGCTTGCCCTGTGCACGGGTCGTGCTCATCAACCCGATAGGCGCCCCCGCTCTAGAGGGACCACGCGGCGTGCTGACGAGACTGGCGGTTCTCTACTATCGCCTCGGTGCGCTCCTACCGGCGCCTCTCGGTTTCGCGCTCCTCCGAAATCCAATCATCGTGCGTGTCATGAGCATCACGATGGCGAAGACTCGAGATGCCCGTACGCGGCGGTGGATCCATGGCGAGCATGATGCCTACTTCAGCAGCTTCGCCGATCGTGATGTGGTGCTCGAAGCCTTCCGAGCATCAGTGAGCCACGACGTGACCGAGTACGCGCCGAAGATCGCGCAGCCGACGCTGCTGATAGCCTCCGATCGCGATGATCTGACACCGATCGCGGCGCAGCGACGTCTGGCCGGCCTCTTTCCCCAGGCGGTCCTTCGCGTGATCGCGAACGTCGGTCATCTGATCCATTACGAGGCGCCGACGGAGGCCGCCAGATATGTTCGGGACTTCCTGAGGAGGGTCACGTGAGACTCATCGTCGACTGCCGTTTCGTCACGGATCGGGACGATGACCCGGTGAGCACCACCGTACGTGGACTCGTCGCCGCACTGGCTTCGCGGCATCCTCTCACCATGCTCATCAGCGACTACCGCCAGCTTGCCTACCTGCCGCAGCTGCCCTGGCAGCTCCTACGCCCGATCGACGATCTGCGCGATGTCGTCACTCCCATGGGACTCTCTGAGGCGGGCGTTGACATCGTCTTCGCCCCGGCCCCTGTGTGGAGCACCCTCGGCCGACGGTACGGCCTCGTCGTCGGCTCTGCCTCGCCGAGCGCACCGGATTCGTTCGCCTCGATCGGGAGCCGTCTTCTGCGGCCGCTCCGCGCGATGTTCCACCGCCTCCTCCAGCGTGGCGCTGACGCCGTCGTCGCCGTCGCAGGGGCAGGGCAGAGGGATGCCGTCACCGCGACGCGCCCCGGCCAGCCGATCATCCGGCTTGACCCGCAGAACGTCCTCAGCACATCAGGCGACGACTGGGAGGCGCAGGCGGAGCAGCTGATGTCGCTGTTCTACGAGGTGCATCGCGACCGCCAGACTCAGATTCGTCGCGAAGCTCAGCGCTGAGGCAGCTTGGTATGACCGAGGTCTCGGTCCATCGTCACAGTGCGCAGAGTCGTCAGCTCGAGAGAGTCGTCACTCCACGTGAAGTCATGGAATGAGCCGTTCGAGATGAGCTGGCCCGCGGTAGGCTGCTCGCCGTCCGTTGCATAACGCACGAGCGAGCCGATCACTCCGCCGTGAGTGACCGCGAGAACGCGGGACGCCTCCGCGATCTGAGCGCTCGCGCGGAGCGCCGCGAGCACCCGTTCGATGACCTCTTCGCGACTCTCAAGACCGGGTACGACCGCGTCGCCCGGGAAGGCCGCCTGACGTTCGTCGAAGGTCATTCCCTCCATCTCTCCGTGCGCACGTTCGGCGAGGCCGTCGATGAGCAGGGGAGAGGCTAAGTCGAGCGACCCGCCGATGATCTCCGCCGTCTCACGGGCGCGTCCGAGAGGACTGCTCACGATGAGGTCCCACGGTGCCAACGCGGCGAGCGCCGCTCCGGCATCCCTCGCCTGACGTCGTCCGATGTCGTTCAGGGGGATGTCCGTGCGCCCCTGAATGCGGCGCTGCTTGTTCCAATCGGTCTGACCATGCCGAACGAAGGTGATGAGGGTCACGCGTCTGCCTTTCTGCCCGCGCGGCGGAGCTCACGGGATGAGATGCTCGGCGAATGCCGCAAGAGTCGTTGACGTCCCGCCCTCAAGCCTAACTGTGGCGCGCGAATCTCCCTTCGTCTCGCCCCGGTTGATGATCACGATCGGCTTTCCTCTGCGACGAGCGATCTCGAGGATGCGGATTCCCGAATTCACGACGAGGGACGATCCCGCCACCACCAGCGCATCAGCGCGTTCCACGACGCTCGCTGCAAGCCTGAAGATCGCCGACGGAACAAACTCGCCGAAGAAGACCACCTCGGGTTTGAGGATGCCTCCGCAACGCGCGCAGTCGGGCACGACGAACTGGCTGGGGTCGGCGACCTCGGCATCCCCGTCTGGGTTGATCCTGACTTCGCCCGGGTCCTCGAGCCAGGGATTCAGCTCGTCGAGAGTCCGCGCGAGCGCCTCGCGGGAGTAGACCTGTCCGCAGCGCAGGCAGAGCACGCGATGCAGCGTGCCGTGAAGTTCGATCAGACGGCGTGTGCCAGCCCGAAGGTGCAGCGCATCGACGTTCTGAGTGACGACGCCCGTCGACCTGCCGGCATCCTCGAATCGAGCGATCGCGATATGCCCCTCGTTCGGCGCGGCCGCATCGAACATCTTCCAGCCCTGATGGCTGCCCGCCCAGTAGCGCTTGCGCGAGAGCTCGTCGGAGAGAAACTGCTGCACCGTCATCGGAGTGCGACGCGGAGCCCCATCACCGCGATAGTCAGGAATGCCCGAATCGGTGCTCACACCCGCTCCGGTCAGAAATGCGATGCGTCTGCCCTCAAGGTGCTCGAGCGCGGTTTCGAAACCCTCGGGCGGGTCAGGAGGTGAGGCGGGGTCAATGACGGCATCCACACCTGCGACGATAGTAGACGCAGCCGCAATCGAGTCTGGATGCCTCGCAGGCGACGCACGACGAGAGGACCTCTGTGCAGATCACACCCATCACCGACCTCGCGGCTCCCGGACTTGACGATTACGCGCGCCTCACCGACGTTGCGTTGCGTCGCAAGCTCGAACCCGAGGGCGGGCTGTACATCGCGGAGTCGCCGAAGGTGATCCGTCGCGCGATCGCCGCGGGGCATCGACCGCGCTCCATCCTGCTGCAGGAGAAGTGGCTCGACGACATCGCACCGGCTCTCGATGAGTTTCCGGACCTTCCGGTCTACATGGGTTCAGAGGAGATTCTCGAGCAGCTCACCGGGTACCACATGCACCGGGGAGCTCTCGCGGCGATGCACAGGCCTGCACTCCCATCGGTGCGTGAGATTCTTCAGGATGCTCGCAGAGTCGTCGTTCTGGAAGACATCGTCGACCATACGAACGTCGGCGCGATCTTCCGCGCTGTCGCCGGGATCGGCGCGGACGCCGTTCTGGTGTCACCGCGCTGCGCTGATCCGCTCTACCGGCGCAGCGTGCGTGTGAGCATGGGGACTGTGCTGCAGGTGCCGTGGACGCGAATGGCGAACTGGTCCTCAGCGGTCGACGCAATGCACGACGCCGGTTTCCACATCGCCGCTCTCGCGTTGAGTGACGACGCTGTGCCGCTCGACGAGTTCTCCCGCGCGATGCCGAACCGCCTCGCCCTGTGCCTCGGCACCGAGGGCGATGGACTCAGCCGGCGAGCTGTTGCCTCCGCAGACACCACGGTGGTCATCCCGATGATGCACGGGGTCGACTCGCTCAACGTGGCTGCGGCGAGCGCTGTCGCTCTGTGGGAGCTGCGTCAGCGCTGAGTCTCGTCAGGCAGCGCGAACGGCTTGGCCTCCGGGCGCTTCGGCGCCACATTGTCGCCGGAGGACTGATGGCGGATCCGGCGAAGAACCCACGGCACCAGATACTCACGTGCCCACACCAGGTCTTCGGCGCGGGCCTGCCGCCAGCTGCGCACGGGCAGCGGTTCCGGCTCCATCGGCTTCAGGTCGTTCTCGACGTTCAGCGCCCGCAGGACCATTCGAGCCACCTCGTGGTGCCCGTATGAGTTCATGTGGAGGCGATCGGGCGCGAACATCCGGGTGTCCTGCACGCTCTTCAGCGCCCACTGATCCGCGACGATGCAGTCATGAGCCTCGGCGATCGCGCGGATGTTCTCGTTGTAGATCGCAACCTTTCCACGGATGCCGCGGAAGACCGGGGAGAATCCGACGTCGACGCCCGTGAACACCACGATTGTGGCCCGATCACGGCTGAGCCGCTCGATCATGTCGTTGAAGAGCTCAGCGATGCGATCAGGGTCGCTTCCCGGACGGATGACGTCATTGCCGCCAGCCGAGATCGTGATGAGATCGGGGTGAAGATCAAGTGCGGGCTCAACCTGGGCGTCGGAGATCTGTTGGATCAGTTTTCCTCTGACGGCGAGATTCGCGTAGGCAAAGTCATGAGAGCCGCGGCTCAGCACTTCAGCGACGCGATCCGCCCAGCCGCGATGACCTCCGGGGAGCGAGGGCTCGGGATCGCCGATCCCCTCGGTGAATGAGTCACCGATCGCAACATAACGCGACCAGGGATGCCGCTGCTCTGGGTCCGCCGTGTTGCTCTCGCTGTTCGCGGGTTGCTCGACTGCCACCTCGTGGTCCTTTCACTCGTCCCGGTCACACGCTACCCTCTCTTCGCTGAGACAGCCGTCGGAGATCATCTCCGGCGTCAGTCGCGTCGGGTACAGTACCTAGGTCGTGAGTAGTTCTGAAGCAGCATCTCCAACCCCGCGCATCGGCACTTCTGCAGCCGAGCATCTGCCGCCCACATTCCCGGAGCGCGCGGCGTGGGGAACCGTGGGAAAGCTCCGTGCGTGGCAGCGCGAGGCGATGGATGCCTACTTCACCGACGAACCTCGCGACTTCCTCGCGGCGGCTACGCCCGGCGCCGGAAAGACGACGTTCGCCCTTCGTCTCGCCGCTGAGCTCCTCTCGCGAGGCACCGTCGAGCGTGTCACCGTCGTCGCGCCGACGGAGCACCTCAAGAAGCAGTGGGCTGAAGCCGCGCATCGTGCGGGCATCCGTCTCGACCCCACATTCACGAACCGGCAGGGGCGATACGGCAGCCATTACCACGGGGTTGCCGTCACCTACGCGCAGGTCGCCGTGCGAGCATCCCTCCACCGAGACATCACTCTCTCAGCTCGCACTCTCGTCATCCTCGACGAGGTACATCACGGCGGAGACACGCTCAGCTGGGGCGACGCGATCCGTGAGGCGTTCGATGGAGCCACGCGGCGCCTCTCACTCACGGGAACTCCTTTCCGATCGGACACAGCCCCCATCCCGTTCGTGACGTACGCCCCCGATAGGGAAGGCATCCGCACCTCGCTCACCGACTACAGCTACGGATATGGGCGAGCACTCGCGGATGGCGTCGTCCGGCCCGTCATCTTCATGGTCTACGCCGGACACATGCGCTGGAGAACCAAGACCGGCGACGAGATGGAGGCACGGCTCGGCGAAGACAACACGAAAGACATCACGTCGCAGGCATGGCGTACCGCCCTGAATCCTGAGGGGGAGTGGATACCTCAGGTGCTCGCGGCGGCGGACCGTCGGCTCAGCGAAGTGAGGCAGTCGGTTCCCGATGCGGGAGGCCTCGTCATCGCGACCGATCACTTCGCCGCTCGCGCCTATGCGACGATCCTCGAATCGCTCACGGGGGAGAAGCCGACCGTCGTGCTCTCCGACGAGAAAGAGGCGAGCGACCGCATCGCCGAATACGCAGAGAACGACAGTCGCTGGCTGGTCGCTGTGCGAATGGTGTCCGAAGGCGTCGACGTTCCCCGACTCTCCGTCGGCGTATACGCGACCAGCTCATCGACGCCCCTGTTCTTCGCGCAGGCGATCGGACGTTTCGTGCGCTCTCGGCGACGCGGCGAGACCGCATCCGTCTTCCTGCCCAACGTGCCTCAGCTGATGCTGCTCGCGAACCAACTCGAGCGTGAGCGCGATCACGCGCTCGACCGGCCAGACTCGGGAGACGGTGAGGGCGACCTGTGGAACCCGGAAGACGCCATGGTCGCCGAAGCGAACAGGCCCGATTCCGCATCAGATCAGCTCTCTGCCGAGTTCACCTATCAGGCGCTCTCGAGCGACGCCCAGTTCGACCGGGTTGTCTTCGACGGTCAGGAGTTCGGCAGCTACGCACAGCCGGAGACCGAGGAGGAAATGGATTTCATCGGGCTTCCGGGGCTGCTCGAACCTGAACAGGTGCACGAACTCCTCACCCAACGGCACCGTCGTCAGGCCCGTCGCATCGACGCCCGCGAGAAGACGATGACACCGGAGCAGAAGGAAGAGAACAAGCCGCTCTACCGCACGCTCAAGGAGCAGCGCAGCCTGCTCAACAGCCTCGTCGGGCTCTATGCCAAGAACACGAACCAGCCGCACGGCCTCGTCCACGCTGAGCTCCGTCGCACGTGCGGCGGCCCCGCGGTACCTCAGGCGAGTGTCACACAGCTGCAGGCACGCATCGATTTTCTTCGTCGAAAGCTTGGCAGCACGCGCTGACAGCGACCGCTGTCGGCTGATAAGCCCCACGCCCTCCAGCGGTCCGCACAAATGAAAAGAGCCGGATCCTCAGATCCGGCTCTTTCTCCACGTGCGCGAGGGGGGACTTGAACCCCCACGCCCTATATGCGGGCACTAGCACCTCAAGCTAGCGCGTCTACCAATTCCGCCACCCGCGCGTGGTGTCTCGGTTCCGGATTTCTCCGGCGCCGAGGTAAGACTCTAGCACGATTTTTCGGCACGTTTTACCACTCGGCATCCGCGCCGCACCGTTCGATACCGTTGAAGCATGACGACCGCATCACGTGAACCGGTGAACTCCCCAGATCAGACCGCAAGACTGGAGGAGACGGCCCGTCTCACGCGCGACCTCATCAGATTCGACACCACCAATTACGGCGGGGGAAAGGCCCACGGGGAGACCGAAGCGGCCGAGTACGTCGAGGCTTACTTGGACCGTCTCGGCGTGAAATCCCAGCTGTTCGACTCCGAACCGCGCCGCACGAGCCTTGTGGCGCGTGTCGAGGGCCGAGACTCGAGCAAACCGGCTCTGGTCGTGCACGGCCACCTGGACGTAGTCCCGGCAGATCCGCGGAACTGGAGTGTGGATCCGTTCGAAGGCGTCATCAAGGACGGGATGCTGTGGGGGCGCGGGGCGGTCGATATGAAGGATATGGATGCCATGATCCTCACGAGCCTGTCTGACGTCCTCGCAGACGGACAGCCGGAGAGGGACCTCATCATCGCTTTCTTCGCCGACGAGGAGAACGGTGGCGTCCTCGGGTCACACCATCTCGTGGAGAAGCACCCCGAGCTGTTCGCCGGAGCGGGATCCGCGATCAGCGAGGTCGGCGGCTACTCGATCGACGTCGACGGGCGCCGCGCGTACCTCCTGCAGACGGGGGAGAAGTGCCTCGTCTGGCTGACGCTCCGTGCCCGCGGGACCGCATCGCACGGCTCACGCGTCATGCACGACAACGCCCTCACCGCGCTTGCCGAAGCCGTCGCGACGATCGGTCGTCAGGACTGGCCGGTTCGCCTGATTGACACGACCTCGTCGCTTCTTGCGAAGATCGCGGCGATCACCGGGGCCGATCCCACAGAGGTCTCACCGTCCGAGCTCCTCCTCGCCACAGGAACCGCGTCGGGATTCCTGCAGGCATCACTGCGCACGACCACCAACCCGACGATGCTGAATGCGGGCTACAAGAGCAACGTCATCCCCGATGTCGCGGAGGCACGTATCGACGTGCGAGCGATGCCGGGCGAAGAGGACGACGTGATCCAGCAGATCACGGAGCTCGTCGGCCCCGAGATCGAAGTCGAGGTCAACCACCGCGACGTCGGACTGGAGAACCCGTTCTCCGGTGACCTGATCGACGCTGTCGTGGCGTCGCTGCACCGCCACGATCCCGATGCCCCGGTTCTGCCGTACCTGATGCCCGCAGGAACGGACAACAAGGCACTGTCCAAGCTCGGCATCACCGGGTATGGGTTTGCACCGCTCCGCCTGCCCGCCGATATGGATTTCCCAGCAATGTTCCATGGCGTGGATGAGAGAGTGCCTCTGGACGCATTAGTCTTTGGCAGGCAGGTTCTCACCGACCTGCTTCGCACCTACTGACACCTCACATCACCAGGCGGATATCCCGAACGTGGACCTCATCAACGCGATCATCCTCGGCATCGTCCAGGGACTCACAGAATTCCTGCCCGTCTCCTCCAGCGCCCACCTGCGCATCGTGGGGGAGTTCCTCGGAACCGGGGAGGATCCCGGCGCTCGTTTCACGGCCATCACGCAGATCGGCACGGAGACCGCCGTCATCATCTTCTTCTGGCGCGACATCGTCAGAATCATCACCGCCTGGTTCCGCGCTCTCGGCGGAAAGATCCCGCGGAACGACCCTGACGCACGCATGGGATGGCTGATCATCATCGGCAGTGTCCCGATCGTCGTCCTGGGGCTCGCGTTCCAAGACCAGATCGAGACGGTGCTGCGCTCGCTCTGGTTCACGGCGACGACACTCATCGTCTTTGGCATCCTCCTCGGCATCGCCGACTGGGTCGGAGCGAAGCGACGAGAGCTCGGCGACCTGACCTACGGGCATGGCATCATCTACGGTTTCGCACAGGCGATGGCGCTCATCCCGGGCGTCTCCCGCTCAGGCGGCACCATCACCGCAGGGCTCTTCCTCGGCTATTCGCGCGCCGCGGCCGCGCGTTATGCGTTCCTGCTCGCCATTCCCGCGGTACTCGGCAGCGGTTTCTACCAGGTCGCCAAATCGATCGCTGCACCGTGCGAGGCCGGCATGAGTGGATGCACGCCGGATATCTTCGGCCCGCTGGAGACGCTCGTCGCCACCGTCGTGGCCTTCGCCGTCGCTCTCGTCGTCATCGCGTTCTTCATGAAGTGGATCTCACGCCACAGCTTCCTGCCTTTCGTGATCTACCGGATTCTGCTGGGCGGAGCACTCATCGTGCTCTTGGCCACTGGCGTGATGACACCGTGAGCCGCCGATAGGCTGGACTCATGCATGCCTGGCCCCGTCCCGAGCTCCCTTCTCTCCCCGGCGAATCATCGGCCCCGTGCCTGTTCGACACCGCTTCCCAATCACTGATCGAGGCCGTGACAGGGGACACTGCCAGGCTCTACGTCTGCGGCATCACGCCGTACGATGCGACGCACATGGGGCACGCTGCGACCTACGTTGCGTACGACACTCTTCAGCGTGTGTGGCGGGATGCCGGGCTGACGGTGCACTACGCGCAGAACATCACTGACATCGACGACCCGCTCCTCGAGCGCGCCACTGACACGGGAGTGAGCTGGCGCGACCTCGCGGACGAGCAGGTGGAGCTCTTCCGCGCCGACATGGAGAGCCTCTCCGTCATCCCACCGGACGAATTTGTCGCCGTGACTGAGGTGATAGCACCCATCGCCGCAGCCGTCGACAGGATGCTGCGCGAGGGCACCGCCTACACGGTCGCAACTCCGGAATCAGACGAGGGCGACGACGTCTACTTCGACATCGCGGCGGCTGAGGCTTCCGTGCCCTGGACGCTGGGGGAGGAGAGCGGCTACGACCGGCAGACGATGGAGGCTCTCTCCGCGGAGCGTGGGGGCGATCCCGAGCGTTCCGGCAAGCGCGATCCTCTTGACCCGCTCCTCTGGCGAGCTGCACGTGAGGGAGAGCCGAGCTGGCGATCGCCCATGGGCGACGGGCGCCCTGGGTGGCACATCGAATGCTCCGTCATTGCGCTGCGTGAGCTGGGCGCCGATTTCACCGTGCAGGGCGGAGGGAGCGACCTCATCTTCCCTCACCACGAGCTGAGCGCCGGGCATGCCGTGGCGCTGTCGGGCAAGCCCCTAGCGCGGGTGTTCAGCCACACCGGCATGGTCGCGTACCAGGGCGAGAAGATGTCGAAGTCGCTGGGCAACCTGGTTCTGGTTTCAGCCCTGAGACGCGACGGTGTCGATCCTCGCCAGATACGGCTCGCAATTCTCGAGAACCACTATCGGAGCGATTGGGAGTGGACCTCCGAGACGCTGACTCGTGCAGCGCAGCGGCTCGAGCGCTGGAACACAGGCTTCATCTCAGCCGTCGATAACGGCGAGATCGCTGCCTCCGTCGTACGTCACCTTCGCGACGCGCTTCGCATGGATCTCGACACGCCCGAAGCTGTTCGAATCCTCGACGACGCAGCCGAGCACGGGGTCGATGAGCCGAGCGTTCTGCGCTCCGCGATCGAGCTGCTGCTCGGCATCCGCCTCAACAGCTGACCGGGAAGATCAGTCCTTCTCTGAGTCGTCCTCGGCGTCTCGGCCTTCGTCGTCTCCGCCCGTGTGCTCTCCCGGCTTCTCGTCGCGCGTGGCCTTCGACGAGTCGTCAGCGCGCTCCTCACCCGCCGCGCGTCGCGGCTGGTCAGTTCCGGCGGTGCGCTTGGGATCCTCGCTCGCGACCCCCGGCCCTTTCTTCACGTCGGAGGTGCGCAGGTATCGCTCGAATTCACGAGCGATCGCCTCTCCGCTGGCCTCGGGAGCCTCGACTGTGTCGCGCGCGGCCTCAAGTTGGCGGATGTACATCGCCATCTCCTCGTCCTCAGCGGCGAGCGAGTCGATCGTCTGCTCCCACTCGGCTGCCTGCTCCATGAGCTCGCCTCGCGGGATGACAACGTCGATCAGCTCTTCGAGCTTATCGATGAGTGCGAGCATCGCCTTTGGAGACGGAGAGTGCTGCACGTAGTGGGGGACTGACGCCCAGATCGACAGTGTCGGAATGTCGAGAAGGTCAGCGGCGTCAGCGAGCGCGCTCAGCACTCCGACCGGTCCTTCGTAGGTGCTGCGTTCGATGTCAAGCGACTGACGCACCTCAGGGTTCTCACTACTGGTGAAGACACTGATCGGTCGAGTGTGCGGAACGTCGGCGAGCATCGCGCCGAGGAAGATAATCGCGGAGACGTCGTGCGTGAGCGCAGCATCCAGAAGCTCAGCGCAAAATGCCTTCCAGCTTCTCGACGGTTCCGTCCCGACGAGCAGGTAGACGTTGTCGTTGTTGGCCGCGCTGATTCTCATCTCGGCATCATCGGCGAGCTGCCCGACCGGCTCGCCCGGGTGCGCGGGTCCGTAAAGCTTGGCGCTCGGCCAGGTCAGACGGCGCTTGCCTTCGGCGTCGGTCGAGATGACCGGTCGGTTGAACTGGAAGTCGAAATAGAGTTCCGGATCCACCTCGAACAGCTGGGTCAGCTCAAGCTGGTCCTTCAGCATACGCACCGCACCCGTCGCGGCGTCACCCGCGTCGTTCCAGCCTTCGAACGCGACGACGAGAAGCCGTCCGCTCAGTAGATCCTGTCCGTCTGTCACTCGCATCCTGTCCTTTGATCCGCCTCCGCGACTCCGGAGGCTCATCCCAGAATAGGCGGAACCCGAAGCCGGTAGCATGGTGACCCGTGACTGCGATAGCCCCGGCGGCCGTCCTATGGGACATGGACGGCACCGTCGTCGATACCGAACCCTACTGGATTCAGGCCGAGACCGACCTCGTCGAGTCGTTCGGACAGACCTGGACGTACGAAGACTCCATGACACTCGTGGGTGCCGGGCTCTGGGAGTCCGCGGGCATCCTCCGAGCACACGGCGTCGAGATGGAGTCTGACGCCATCGTCTCGCACTTGACGGGGAAGGTCGTCGAGCGCCTCTCGCGAGACGGAGTGCCATTCCGACCTGGGGCAGAGCGGATGCTGCGAGAGCTTCACAGCCGCGGAATGCGAGCAGCACTCGTGACGATGTCCGTGCGCAGCATGGCCGAGCACGTGGTGAGCCATCTGCCGTTCCCCGCGTTCGAGCTGCTCGTCACCGGCGATGAGGTGTCGCAGCCGAAACCGCACCCGGAGCCCTATCTCGAGGCCGCCCGCCGTCTCGGCGTCCCCATCGAGGACTGCATCGCAATCGAGGACTCCAGAAACGGTCTCGCATCCGCGGTCGCGTCCGGCGCTCGGTCGCTCGCCATCCCGCACGCCGTCTCCATTCCGCCCGGGCCTGACTTCACCATCTGGTCGACGCTCGAAGGGCGCACGGCAGACGACCTCTTCTCTCTTCCTTTCCGATCTGAAACGGATTCACCTGAATGACCTTTCCGTCCGAGCGCGCGCAGAACACCGGCCCCTTCCGTGTGGGCGACCGCGTGCAGCTGACCGGCCCGAAAGGGCGTCGCAACACAATCACCCTGGAGCCGGGCAAGCAGTTCCACACTCATAAGGGCGCCATCAGCCATGACGACATCATCGGCAAGCCGGACGGCTCGGTCGTGCAGAACAGCGCGGGCATCGAGTATCTGACGCTGCGTCCTCTCCTCGTGGACTTTGCAATGTCCATGCCGCGAGGCGCCGCGATCGTGTACCCGAAGGATGCCGCGCAGATTCTGGCGCAGGCAGACATCTTCCCCGGAGCGACCGTCGTCGAGGCCGGTGTGGGTTCCGGAGCACTGTCACTCTGGCTGCTTCGCGCCATCGGTCCGGCTGGCAGGCTCGCATCGTTCGAACGACGCGACGAGTTCGCTGACATCGCTCGGGGCAACGTCGCGACCTTCCTCGGACGCGACCCGGAGAACTGGACCGTCCAGGTCGGGGATCTGTCCGACGAGCTGCCGACGTCGATGCCGGATGGGAGCGTCGACCGAGTCGTTCTCGACATGCTTGCACCGTGGGAATGCCTGGATGCCGTCTCGGCAGCTCTCACGCCAGGGGGAGTGCTGCTCTGCTACGTAGCCACCGTGACGCAGCTGTCTCGCGTCGCTGAGGCGATCCGCGACAGCGGTTGCTACACGAACCCGGAGTCGAATGAGACGATGGTTCGCGGCTGGCACGTCGAGGGGCTGGCGGTTCGCCCGGACCACCGGATGATCGGGCACACCGGCTTCCTCATCTCTGCGCGCCGTCTGGCGCCCGGCACGGTGCTTCCCGAGCTCAAGCGCCGCGCGTCGAAGAGCGACTACACCGCGGAAGACGTCGAAGCGTGGACCCCTGGCGCGCTCGGCGAACGAGCTGTCAGCGACAAGATCCTGCGCAAGCGCGCTCGTGCCGCTGAATCGGGCGCTGAGACGTCGAAGGCGCGCGATCTCCCAGACCCTGCGCACGACGCGACTGATTCCGAGCACTAAACTTGATGAGCCCGAGGTCCACGATGTTGAAACGAGGTACCGTGCGCTACGCACCCGCTGTGATCCTGTCCGCCGCAGTTGTGGCCGCAACACTCACCGGGTGCAGCAGCGCCCCCGCGTCTCAGGACTGCCTGCAGCCGGGGAAGGCGACCGATCAGGTGAGCGTGAGCGGCAAGCTCGACAGCGCACCGAAGGTCTCGATTCCCACGCCCCTCTATGCCCAGTACACGCAGGCGGAGACAGTCATCGCTGGTGACGGTGCCGAGCTGACCGGTGATGAGGTCGTATCGATCTCGTGGACGCTCCTCAACGGCCGAACGGGGGAGAAGCTGTTCTCGACGGACTACGAGAATCCGAAGCCGGCGGTTCAGAGCGGTCTGATCCCGGGCATCGCCGAGGCGCTGGAGTGCCAGACCGTCGGCTCACGAGTGGTCGCGGCCATCGCCCCCGAAGACGCGTTCGGAGAGCAGGGCAACGCGATGCTCGATGTCGAGCCGAAAGACACTCTGATCGCTGTGATCGACATCGCTGATTCTTTCCGCGCCAAGGCGGACGGCACGAACCTCCCCGTCGTCGAGCAGGGGCTTCCCTCTGTCGTGCGCGCACCCGACGGCACACCCGGCCTGACCATCCCAAACTCTCCTGCGCCGACGTCTGAGAAGGCGGCGCAGCTCAAGCTCGGAAAGGGCCCGACCGTCTCCACGGACGACACGATCGTCGCGCACATTCTCCAGGCCTCGTGGGACACACAGAGTGTGACCTCGTCGACTTGGTCGGATGAGACACCGAAGACCATCACGATCAGTGACGCACCTGAAGCCCTGAAGAAGGCGCTCACGGACACAACTGTCGGGTCGCAGGTGATCGTCGTCGAGCCAGACGGCGACGATGACGCAACGATCTACGTCATCGATGTCCTCGGGATTCTCTGACGACGCGTGTCGGATGCCGTAAGCACACGCCGACACTAGGATGAACACGTGTCCGACTCCACGCCGAAGCCCGCACGCGTACCCGTTGAGGAACGCCTCTTTAGTCTTGTGCTCGCCCTCGTCGCGACCGAGTCCGGCCTCGCGAAAGATGCGATCCTCTCGACGGTCCAGGGGTATCGACAGCGCTACATGCCTGGGGGAGACAACGCGAGCCTCGAGCGGCAGTTCGAACGCGACAAGGACGATATCCGCGACCTCGGCATCCCTCTGGAGACCCTGACGCCGCCTGACGAGGAAGGAAACTCCCAGAACACGCGCTACCGCATCTCCAAGGGTGAGTACGACCTGCCCGAGGACATCACGTTCACAGCGGAAGAGATCACACTCCTCGGCCTCGCTGCGACAGTCTGGCGCGAAGGCACGCTCTCAGGGGAGTCTCAGCGTGCGCTGATGAAGCTGCGCTCCCTCGGCGTAGACGAGATCGACCCTGTCATCGGAGTGGCCCCGCGGCTGCGCACACGAGAGGCCGCCTTCGAGCCACTTCGCACGGCGCTCGAGCGGCATCACATCGTCACTTTCCCGTACATGAAACCCGGGGATGCCGCGGCACGAACGCGCAGCATCGCCCCGCTTGCGCTTGTGCAGCACAGCGGCCGCTGGCACCTCTACGGCATCGATACCGAGACCGATCAGCGACGCACATTCCTGCTGTCGCGCATGCTGCAGGCTCCTCGTTCGACCGGTCGCCCCTTCGAGCAGCCGGAGGGCGAGAGTTTCGCCGATACCGCGTTGAGCAATCTGGACCGGCTGTGGGAGCGAAACAGCGCCACCGTGCGCGTGACTCCGAATACGCACTCCTGGTCTCGGCTCGTGCGGCTCCACAATGCTGAGATCATCGACGAAGACCTTCTCCGGCTGCATTTCACAGACGTCAATATCCTCGCTGATGAGATCGCCTCGTTCGGCCCCGAGGCAGAGGTGCTGGCGCCGCCGACGCTTCGAGCCGCCGTCGTCCAGCGGCTCACCCGCATCCGCTCATCGCACACGGAGGGAGAGTCATGACGGGGCGTGCGACGGGAGCCCGCGACAAACTCGCTTTCCTTCTCTCACTCGTGCCGTATGTCCTTGACCGGCATCAGACGACCGTCGCCGAGACGGCAGCGCACTTCGACGTTCCCGAGGAGCACGTTCGCCAGTCCGTACGGCTCATCGCCGTCTCCGGCATCCCTGGTGAGAGCAGCCAATATCAGCACAACGACCTCTTCGACATCGACTGGGATGCCTTCGACGAACGCGACGAGATCGTCATCACGCACCGAGTCGCGATCGACGATTCGCCGCGATTCTCCTCGCGAGAGGCAGCGGCCCTCATCGCGGGACTCCAGTACCTCTCCGCGCTTCCCGAGCACGCCGATCGCGACGTCGTCGGCTCGCTCATGGCCAAGCTCACACGCGGTACGACCGGAAGTCCGCTCGAAGTGGCGATCGAACAGCCTCAAGCCGACGCAGCCTTGGCCTCGATTCGGGATGCCGTCGCAGACAGGCACCAGATCGAGTTCACTTACTTCAACTCGCGTGACGTCCGCGAGCGGCGAACCGTGGATCCGCTGCGCATCGACTCCCTGGACGAGAACTGGTACCTACGGGCGTGGTGCCATCTCCGCCAGGGCGTGCGCACCTTCCGGCTCGACCGCATGTCAGAGATCTCCGTGACTGATCAGCCGATCACCCACAACGCGAGCGAGATCGCGCTGCCCGATTCACTGTTCCAGTCGACCGACGCTGACGTACACGTCGTCGTCGACATCTCCGCCGACGCAATCCCGCTGATCGAGGAGTACGTGGCGTCGACCGCTGCCGGTTCCGACCCGGCCCGCGTGATCGCGACCCTTCGGCTTGCCCATCTGACGGGGGTCGGACGTCTCATCGCGGGGCTTCCCGGCAACGCGCGAGTGATCGAACCTCCCGAGGCGCGAGCGTCTGTTGCGGAGTGGGCGGGCGAGGCCCTGTCACGGTACGAGAACGATTCGCAGAGGCCTCGCGCCTGAAGGCGATAGAATAATCCGACCCTCAATGTGATTGGCGTGAGATGTTAGGTAACTTGACCGGATGGCACCTTGTCATCATCCTGTTCATCATCCTGCTGCTGTTCGGCGCTCCTAAGCTTCCCGGCTTGGCACGCAGCGTCGGCCAGTCGATGAAGATCTTCAAGAGCGAGATCAAGAACGAGGGCGATGACGCTGAAGAGGGCTCCGATAAGCCCGGTGCTACGAAGACGGAGTCGTCCTCCACGTCGGAGAGCACAACCCCTGATAAGCCGTCAGACGGCTCGACGCCCAAATCCTGACTTCCGCTGTGACCGAACGCTCAGTCAGATTCCCTAAGAAGAAGCAGGCGAAGAACGCAGAGGGTCGTATGACTCTCGGCGAGCACCTGCTTGAGCTGCGGAAGCGACTCTTCATCGCGGCCATCGCCATCGTTGTCGGCATGGTCATCGGGTTTCTCCTCTCAAACATCGTCATCGAGCTGATGTCCGCTCCGATCGAGGAGATCGCGGAGACGAAGAACGCGAGCCTGAACTTCGACACTGTGACAAGCGGCTTCGATCTTCATATGAAGGTCGCATTGACGATTGGCTTCGTCATCTCTGCACCGGTGTGGCTCTATCAGATCTGGGCGTTCCTGGTCCCAGGACTCAAGCGCAACGAAGTCAGATACATCCTCGGCTTCATCCTCACCGCGATTCCGCTGTTCTTCGCGGGGTGCTTCGCCGGCTGGATCGTCATGCCGCACATCGTCGAGCTCATGGCCAGATTCACGCCGCAGGATGCCTCCAACCTCTACCAAGCCGGCTACTACTACGACTTCATTCTGAAGCTGGTCCTCGCAGTGGGAATCGCATTCGTGCTGCCGGTCTTCCTCGTGCTGTTGAACTTCGTCGGAGTGCTCTCCGCGAAAGCAATCATCAAGGGCTGGCGAGTGGCGCTTCTCGTGATCATGCTCTTCTGCGCCATCGCCACACCGGCTGCTGATGTGATCTCGATGTTCCTGCTGGCCGTACCGATGATCATCCTCTACTTCGCCGCGTATGTTGTGGCCTACTTCAACGACCGCCGTCGCGCCAAGCGAGCGGCGAAACTGGAGGAAGAATACCGTTCGTGATTGACGCCTCCGCACCCCGCGAACCAACCTCGGCTGCGTTTGCCGATTTCGCGGGCACCGTGGACTTCGCACTAGACAGCTTTCAGCGCGCCGCCTGCGCATCGATCGACGACGATCACAGTGTTCTGGTAGCGGCGCCAACCGGCGCCGGAAAGACGATCGTGGCAGAGTACGCCATCTTCGCCGCAATGCGTGAGGCGAACGCCAAGGTGTTCTATACGGCGCCGATGAAAGCGCTGAGCAATCAGAAGTTCACAGAGCTGACAGAGCGATATGGCTCGGATGCCGTCGGGCTGCTCACCGGCGACACAAACATCAACCCGCGAGCACGCATCGTCGTCATGACGACCGAAGTGCTGCGCAACATGCTGTATGCCGAGTCAGATCTCCTGCACAATCTGGCGTTCGTGATCATGGATGAGGTTCACTACCTCGCCGATCGTTTCCGTGGCGCCGTCTGGGAAGAGGTGATCATCCATCTTCCCCGGCAGGTGCGCATGGTGGCGTTGAGCGCGACAGTCTCCAATGCGGAGGAGTTCGGGGACTGGTTGCAGTCGGTACGCGGTGACACCGAGGTGATCGTCTCCGAGACCCGCCCCATTCCGCTCGATCAGCACGTTCTCATCCAGGGGTCACTCGTCGAGCTCTTCGCACACGGCAAGGGTGGGGCACCGAGACGAGACGTCAATCCCGAAGTCATTCGTCTCGCCAAGCACGGTGGCCGTGCGCCGCTGAGCAAACGAGAGCGGGCGTCCCGCGCACGCACAGCCCCTCGCATGCGTCGCACTCGTCGCGACCAGGTTGCGAAGCTCCTTGACGACCATCAGCTGCTGCCCGCCATCTACTTCATCTTCAGCCGAGCGGGCTGCGATGCCGCAGTCGAACAGGTGCTGAGGTCGGGACTCCGCCTCACGGACAAAGCCGAGCGCCGAGAGATTCGGGAGTTCGCGGAGGAAAAGTGCCGCGGCATTCCGGACAAGGACCGCGCGGTCCTCGGTTATTTCTCGTGGCTCGACGGCTTGCAGAGAGGCGTTGCCGCTCACCACGCGGGAATGCTTCCTGTCTTCAAAGAGGTGGTCGAGGAGCTCTTCCGCAGGCGCCTGCTGCGGATCGTGTTCGCCACGGAGACGCTCGCGCTCGGCATCAACATGCCCGCTCGCACAGTGGTTCTCGAGAAGCTCGAGAAGTTCAACGGTGAATCACGCGTCCGCATCACACCGGGGGAGTACACCCAGCTGACCGGTCGTGCGGGTCGACGTGGCATCGATGTTGAGGGACACGCTGTCATCCTGTGGCATGAAGGGCTGCAACCCGCGGAGGTCGGCTCTCTCGCGTCGAAGCGGAGCTACCCGCTCACATCCAGCTTCCGACCGACGTACAACATGGCGGTCAACCTCATTGCACAGTTCGGGCGCGAGCGAACGCGCGAAATCCTCGAATCGTCGTTTGCGCAGTTCCAGGCGGATCGTGCGGTGCTCGAGCTCGCTCGAACGGTGCGAAAACAGGAGGAGTCTCTCGAGGGCTATGCCGAGGCACTCGAGTGCAATCGCGGAGACTTCATGGAGTACTCCAAGCTGCGACGCGAACTCACTGACCTCGAGCGGAAGAGCGGCAAGGCGCATTCGATGCCCCGGGGCGCTCGTGAGAAGCGCCAGGCGCGCATCGCGGCGCTGCAGCGCCACCTTCGGCAGCATCCCTGTCACCAATGCCCGGATCGTGAGGAGCACGCTCGCTGGGCAGAGCGCTGGTGGCGACTCCGACGTGAGACTGACCAGTTGAAGCGCCGCATTCGTTCGCGAACGAGCGCGGTCGCCGCAGTCTTCGATCGGGTGACGGACGTCCTCGCATCCCTCGATTACGTCGAGTACTCGGAAGACGGCGAACCTCATGTGACCCCGGCAGGGGAGACGCTCTCTCGCGTCTACGGGGAACGTGACCTTCTCGTCGCCGAGTGCCTTCGCCACGGGCTGTGGCGTGACCTCGACGCCCCCTCGCTCGCCGCACTCGTCAGCTGTCTCGTATTCGAACCGCGGAACGACACTCAGGAGTACGCTCAGCAGTACCTGCCTCGAGGCGAGTTCAGGCGAGCGTTCACTGAGACGATGCGCGTCTGGGAAGTCCTCGACGACGCGGAGGAACGCCACCGACTCTCGCAGTCGGAGCCTCCGTCAACCGGTCTTGCACCCGCGATCTACATGTGGGCGCGCGGCGAGGAGCTCGATCGCGTCCTGGTCGAAGCGGACCTCGCCGCGGGTGATTACGTGCGGTGGTGCAGACAGATCATCGATCTTCTGGATCAGGTCTCCGGAGTGGCCGAGTCACGTGTCGCAGAGACCGCAAGAAAGGCGATTGAAGCGATCCGGCGTGACATCGTGGGCTACGCCTCCGTCTGATTCACAGAGTCGACGACATAGGCTGGACGTCGTGCCCCGATCCCCACTGACCCCGTCTCGTGCTGGAAGACCCGTCGTTTCCCTCGTACCGGCGCTCGTCCTCGCAGCAGCATCCGGCCCCGTCATAGACGCCGGTTTTCCGGACAAGAACGTCTGGCCGCTCGCCCTCGTGGGTGCAGGCATCGTGCTGCTCACCCTCATCGGGCGCAGAATCGGAACCTCGTTTCTCGTCGGGTTCATCGCCGGGCTCTCGTTCTACCTCACGCACATCTTCTGGGCCACGCTCTACCTTGGTCCGATACCGTGGCTTGCACTCTCTGTCGTCGAATCGCTCTTCTTCGCGGCCGGAAGCGTGCTCATCACGCTCGCGTATCGATGGATTCCGCGAGTATGGACGTCGACAGCGGCATCCTTCGCTCTTCTCCCGGTCACAGTCGCTGCGCTCTGGACGCTGCGTGAGGCGATTGCAAGCGTGTGGCCGTACGGGGGCTTCGCTTGGGGTCGACTTTCCCTGAGCCAGTCGGAAAGCCCCTTCGCCGGCCTCGTATCGTGGCTCGGGCTATCAGGGCTGAGTTTCGTGCTTGTGCTCATCGTGGCGGTCACACTTCAGGTTCTGCTCTCACCCAAGGCGCTCACGGTGACGGGGCTCGCTGTCCCGGTCGGTCTCATCGCTTCCGTGCTCATCGTGCCCACGTGGTCGACCCAGCAGTTCGGCGGTCTCACCATCGCCGCTGTGCAGGGCAACGGAAAGGCGGGCTACTTCGACGAACGGGAACCCGGAGATATTCTGATCTCGCAGCTCGAAGCGTCGAAGGAGCTTGTCGGAAAGAACGTCGATCTTGTGGTCTGGCCCGAGAACGGCACCGATCTCGACCCGACTCGCGACACGAACGCAGCGGTGGCGCTGAATCTTCTGAGCAAGAGCCTCGGCAACGTTCCGATTCTCACGGGAACCATCACCAAGCGCGACGGCGAGTACTTCAACTCGTCGCTGCTTCTCCACGACGGCATGGTTCTCGACTACTACGACAAGGTGCACCCGGTCCCGTTCGGCGAATATGTGCCTGACCGAGAGTTCTGGGAGCCGTTCGCACCGGACCTCATCGGGCTGATCCAGCGCGACTATACGCCGGGTACGAGGGATGCCGTCATGGACATCAACGGCGCTATCGCCGGCATCTCGATCTGCTTCGACATCGTCGATGACGGTCTCGTACGTGACACGGTTGATCGCGGGGCCCAGATCATCATCGCCCAGACGAACAACGCGGACTTCGGTCAGACCGACGAGAACCAGCAGCAGCTCGCGATCGCCCGAATGCGCGCCATCGAATCAGGACGCGCACTCGTGAACATATCGACGGTGGGGGAGAGCCAGATGATCGGCCCGGACGGGGCGACGATCTCCAGCATCCCCTCATATGAGCCGGGACACCTGCTCGAGACGATGCCGCTCATGCGGGGAACGACGCCGGCGATCCTGCTCGGTGCACAGATCGAATTCCTGATCTGCGGGTTCGGCCTGGGAACACTTGTGGCCGCCGGCACAGGTGCCAGGCGGCCACGTAGACGTTCGTAGGTCAGGCGCTCTTCTGCTCACCGCGACGCGCGCGGAGGTAGTCAAGACGCTCCTGCAGCAGCACCTCGAGTTCGTCGCGTGTGCGACGCTCAAGCAGCATGTCCCAGTGCGATCGCGGAGCCTTCGCGTCCGAGTGATCCACGGTGACGGTCTCTGTGCCGACAAGGAGCAGTGCCTCCGCCCCGCATGCCTTGCATTCCCACGTGTCCGGCGCTTCCGCGTCCGCAGCGAACGTGAGAGTGGTCTCCTTCTTGCATTCTGTGCACTGGTATGTGCGCTGAACCCGTTCGGAAAAAATGACGCCCTCTTCGCTCTGCAAGCTCTGGGCGCCGAGGCGCATTCCGCGCAAACTGCGATCTGCCATTGTGTGGTCTCCTTCTCGCCGCTTCCTCTTGTATAAACCAACAAGCTGGACAAATGCTTCCAGCGGAGGCGAGAAATCTTTATTCAATCGGATGCATTTTTACGATGCCCGAGCACACCTCGAGCGATATCGCAGCGGTCCGTGACGATACCGTCGACACCCCAGTCGCGAAGGCGAAGCATGTCGCCTGGCTCATTGACAGTCCACACGTGCACTTCGACCCCTGCGGCGTGGAAGAGACGGACCATCCGAGGCGAAACCAGCCGGAAACCGCGTTTCCGCTCCGGAATCTGCACGGCGGGTATTCCTGAGAACACAGCTGCCGCGCGTCGCGGGTGCCCCAAGTACAGCCAGGGGAGTGCGGCGATGATCAGGTCCGACGAGGCGCTCGTCGCGACACCGGGCAGCAGCTCGACAGCATCCCGCCTCGTACTCTCATTGAAAGACGTGACCAGAACACGGTCGACTGCGTTGGCCGAGAGAATAGCGCCGGCCGCAGGTGCCGCGGCTGCACCTGCCTTCACATCGATGTTGAAGCGAACATCTGGAAAGGCCGTGAGCGCATCATCCAGTGTCGCGAGATGCTCGCCGTCACCCAGATCATGCTGTTTGAGAGCATCCCAGGTCTCGTCCGCAATGACGATCCGGCTCTCCTCGGAGACAATGACTGCGTCATGGTGGAGAACAGGCACACCGTCCCGAGTGACATGGACGTCGGTTTCGACGTAGTCGGCTCCGGCTGCCACCGCAGCGCTGAAGGCAGACAGTGTGTTCTCAGGCACGCCGAGGGCCAGACCGCGGTGCGCGAAGACGCGTATGCCGGGCTGTGGGTCGAGATATCGGGATGCCACAGTCACCTGTCCACGGTCTCTGCATCGTGACCGCGATACCACTCCATCGCATGACCTTTCTTCGGCAGCGCCGATCGGCGCGTCCTCATCCGAATCTATCAGCGCTCATGCCGCGGCTTGGTAGTCTCGTGGAGTACGTGCGGCGCTGCCGCGTCCGACCGTGAAGGAGTCCCACCCGTGTCCAACCCCCTCCAGCCTGGTTCACTCACTGGCAAGCGCGTCCTTGTCACCGGCTCCAGCCGCGGTGTCGGCGCGGATACGGTGCGGTACTTTGCCGAAGCCGGAGCACGGGTCGCCATCAACTTCCGCAATAAAGAGGCACGCGCAGTCAAGCTTGCGAACAGCATCATCGAGGCAGGGGGATCCGCGATCACCGTCGGCGCAGATCTGACAGACGCGGACTCCGTTGTGGCGATGTTCGAGACGATCAAGAGCGAGTTCGGCGGTCTGGACATTCTCGTGCTCAACGCGTCAGGCGGCATGGAGTCGGGTGTCGCCGAGGACTATGCCATGGTCTTGAACCGCGACGCTCAGGTGAGTGCACTCAACGACGCACTGCCCCTGCTCGGCGAAGGCTCGCGCGTCGTCTTCGTGACGAGTCACCAGGCACACTTCATTCGAACGACGCCCACGATGCCGGAGTACGAGCCCGTCGCAAAGTCAAAGCGCGCGGGGGAGGACGCCCTTCGCGAGCGCATCCCTGAGCTCGAGAAGGCGGGCATCGGTTTCGTTGTCGTCTCCGGCGACATGATCGAGGGCACGATCACTGCGACGCTTCTCAATCGCATGAACCCGGGCGCTATCGAAGAGCGCAAGAAGGCCGCAGGCAAGCTCTACAACGTAGCGGAGTTCGCCGCAGAGGTCGCGTCGGCCGCTGTCGAGCCGGTACCGGGCGACAACACCCGGCTTGTCGGCGACGTTTCGGACTTCACTCCAGAGTCCTGACAGCCATCGAACACACATGACGGGCGGCCGAAGAGCCGCCCGTCATGTTTCTCTGCCTATTATCCTGCGGTCACGGGCTTGTCGCGGCCGCGTGCGAACACGATCCCCTCAAGTGTCTGAGAGATGCCGCCCACAATCAGCATGACGGCGGCGAAGATCAGCATCACGCCGGCCGCGAAAAGGGGCGAAATGACGACGAAGACCCCTCCGACAATGCTCAGGACGCCGTAGACGATTGCGAGCCATTTCAGCGAGCCCTTGGGCAGTGAGGTCAGCGCTGCCACACCCTCGAAGATCCACACGATTCCGACAAGCGTCGCGAGCACGCTGATTCCAAGACCGGGGTTGATCATGACGATGATTCCGGCGATCACCAGAAGCACGCTGAGCACGACAACGAGCGCTTTCTGTCCCGCCGAAGTGGAATGGGCGGAGAAAGCGAGAACCGCGCGGATGATTCCGCTCACGATGAAGAAGATTCCGAACGCCCAGTTGACCAGCAGCAGGGTCACACCTGGCCACGCCCAGATGAGAATCCCAAGCAGAACTGCCACGAGACCACCCACGATGAGCGCTGCCCGAACCCCTCGGATCTGCTTGGGGGAGAGCATCGTATGATCAATGACCCACTTCGCTGACGTCTTAGACACCGCATCTCCTTCGTGATCTGCCCGCCGCCGTTGCACGCGGGCCGGACCGTCATTGTTCTCTCAATGTACCGCTGGGGACAGAGCCTGACGAGGGTCAGGGGCCGTAACAATTCCCAGACTCACGTTATGTCAAGTAAAAGCAATTATCACGCCGTTTATTGCGGACCCGTGACGTGGCGCCGGTTGAGTCTGGATAGCACCAGAGGCCCCAACATCAGCTGAAGCGCAGCAGACAGGTGCTTGACGAGACCACGAACGAGTCACATACACCAACGAAGTCGTCTGCGTCGGCGCGGAGATCACAGACGATGAACTCAGCGCAGCCTGTCAGCAGCTGCGGCCCAGGACAAAAGCTTGAACGCGACATGTCGCTTGAAGTAAGGATGCCGCATACAGAACTCAGCGCAAGGATTCACAACCTTCGACTCGATTCGAACCACACGCGAGTTGCGGTCACTCGGGACACCACATCCACGGCGAGAGCGATTCGCGAGCAGCGGCACACGAAATCAATGTGCATCGCACCGTCTTCCCAAACTCAGGGTTAAGCCGATAATGCACATTATGTCAGTTAAACGGGAACGACGCCTCTCCCTCATAGAACACATCCCGGAAGAACGCAGTTCGAGACAGCAAATTACGGCACGCTCACGCCGAGCTGATACGCGCGCCTGACGCGATTCGCCTGAAGAGCCAGAGACCAAGCGCTGCAGTAAGTACGACAAGCACGGCGCAGCCGAGCCACGCGACGTCATATGCCGACACGACAACGGCATGCCCTTCCGCTTCCTCGCTGCGATCGTGCACAAGCCATGTCACGCGGACGGCCCCCGCAACGAGTGCGGCAAGCATCAGCGGTGTAACCGTAGCTACAACCTTGTCCACGCGTCTCCAGGCCGGAGATTGCCACATCATCACGATGCCGATGATCCATCCGAGAACCGGAAGAACAAGTCCCCCGATTCCAACCACGACAGCCGCCGCTCGTGCAAATCCTTCGCTCGCACAGAGGCTGCCCTCGCGGTGATCCTGTGTTTTATCAGCCGGTCGCGAAGACCCTTGCTCCCCCACGGCTACTCCCCTCCCCATTGAGGCTTGCGCCTGGCGACGACAACACCGTCAGCCTTTCCTGATAACTTACTGTGTGCCTCCATAGCGGTCAATCAGTTGCCACGCCCGGAGAACCGCCGTCCGGCACATATGCTTGAATCCATGCTTCCGGTCGACCTGCACACAGCGCAGCTCTCGCTCTCTTGCCCGACCAACGCTGATGCAGACGCGATCTATCACGCCTGCCAGGACGCGGAGATCCAAGAGCGCATCCCCGTCCCCGTCCCTTATACACGCGACAGCGCAGCACAGTTCATCGAATACTGTCGCGATGGCTGGGTCTCCGGAGACCATCTTGCGTGGGCAATGTTCCCCCTCGCCTCACACGAGCTTGTGGGGATGATCAGCCTCGACCCCATACACAATGGGCAAGGTCGAATCGGGTTCTGGCTCGCACCGGATGCCCGTAGGCAGGGTTTCCTCTCGGAATCGGTACACGCCGTCGCCGACTTCGCGTTCGAGAGTCTCGGATTGGTGCGCCTTGAGTGGAATGCAATTGCTGGAAACCTGCGCTCCGCACGCGCGGCGCAACGAAACGGCTTCCATTTCGAAGGCGTTCGTCGAAACGGAACTCGCGATCGGAGCGGCTGGGCGAATGAATGGCTCGGCAGCCTTCTCCCGACAGACGATCGCTCGCCTGTCAGTTGGCCGATTCTGACAGAGTCAGCTGATAGGTCTTGAGCGCAGAAGCTCACCGCGCGCGATCGAGAGCCGTTCGGTGAAGTCGCCGGGTGTCGGAGCAGGCAGAGCATCGACCGAGAACCATCCGAGATTTTCGCTTTCCTTACTTACGACCAGCGGCTCGGACGGATCCGCCACGGCAGCGAAGCCCACGTCGCGGTGCACACGACACGCACCGAACGCAGCCGCGAGACTGTGCCGGTGCACGTCGACAGGGCCATGCCGAAGCAGATGGATGCTGGTGAGTCCAGTCTCCTCTCGAGCTTCGCGCAGCGCTGCGTCAGCCACCGCAATGTCGCCTTCTTCGATATGCCCGCCGACTTGAACCCAGAACTGCGCCTTTCTATGGAAGCACAGCAGAACCTGTGAAAGGTCGGCGGAGAACACGAACATACTCGCCGTGAGGTGTTCCGCTCCCCCTCGTGTAAGCGCCGTGGAACCGCGCTCATCGATGAAGTCTACGTAGTCAGACGCAAGGGCGCGCTGAGCCCGCGATGCGGGTCGCCAACGAGCGAGGTCGTCTCGCAGACGGACATGCCGCCCCCGCGCGCTCGCTCTCATTCGACCAGGCTACAGGTTGTGAAATAGATATCTCACCGACGCCCCTGCCGTTTCTCTGCACGTTCTCGAGCCGCCTCCGTCGGCATCCCCAACTCGTTGAGCGGCGACGTGTCAGTCTCGACAGGCTGCGGACGCACCGGACATTTCAGAACCGGGTTATCTGTCGTGCGGTCGATAGAGTGTCGCTCCATCTCGTGCCCGCAGATCGGGCACGAATCCGTCGGCTCGTACTCTCGAACGTCGTCATACGGCCCGATGTTCGCAGGGCCGATAACCGGAACCAGCTTCTCATCCACCCACCGAAAGAATCGGCCGTAGCGGCCATTCTCGGGGGCCTGCTCTGTAGGGACCATGCTCCCAGTCTAGCCAGTTTTGACAATTTGGCTAGAGTCGTGCTATTAAGCGAGCGTCGTCTTCGCGAGCAGGTTCAAGCTGGCGTTCCATCCGGCAACACGCACTTGCTGCTCGGCCGTCGAGGCGAATCCTGATTCGCTGATCTCCACGGTCGTCCCACCGACTGGATCATCGAGCAGCCGGATATCGACCTCATGCGTGCGATCGTCTCCTGTCCAGCGGAGAGTGTACGTAATGCGCTCCGAGGGCACGACGGCTAAAATCTGGCCTCCCATGGATGCGGGACCGGTGCTCACCTTCCACCGAGTTCCAACGTCCGGAGTGAACTGCACGTCAGTCTCAGGCTGGGAATCCCAGAACCATTGACGAATGTACTTCGGTTCTGTCAGAAGAGCCCACACGTCTCCCCTGGGTCGCGCGATATCGCGGATGATTCCTCCGAGCTGGCCTGTATCAGCCCGATCGATCATGGCAGCTTCCTCCTGCAGTTACTTCTCGCCAAAACCAGACTCGATCAACTCTGCCAGTTCTTCGATCGCTTTTCCTGCTTCTGGTCCCTCTGCGGCCAAATCGGCGTCTTTCCCTTTCACGAGACCCAGCGACATGATCCCGAGAAGACTCTTCGCGTCGACACCGTTCACCGTCACGCGTGCGTCGTACCCACTCGCCTTCTTCACAAAGTCCGCTGCGGGTCTGGCGTGAAGTCCATCGCGGTTGATCAGCGTGACGGTGCGTTGAATCACGCCTTCTGGACCGTCTGGTCCAGAAGAATCTAGAGGCTCTGACGACACTGGGCTACTCAGTCCACCTTGGCCCGCATGCGACGCGGCGCTCAATACCGCGTTAAGGTCGCCTCCGGTTTCAGCAGCGACGGCGCCCGCAACAGCACCTTCCACGATCGGAGCATCAGCGAGCGCCACACGTTCCCGCTGTTCGTCGTCGAGAAAGTCGAGCGCAGTCTCGGCCGTCAGCACAGCCGACCCCAGGTCACAGAGAATCACAGCGCCGTCGCCCGAGTCCGCCTTCGCGATAGCCTCCGACACTTTCTCGAAGCTCGTCCCAATCCCATCGCTCTCAGTTCCCCCCGCGGGCACCAACTCCACATTGGGCGCCATCTGGGCGGCGAGTTCAGCGGTTCCCTCAGCGATCTTTGAGCTATGAGACACGAGCACCAGGCCGACGGTCATGACACACCCTTCACGGCATCTGCGGCCGCCCGCAGGATCAATGCGGTCGATTGAGCTCCTGGGTCACGGTGGCCCACCGCTCGCTCCCCGAGGTAGCTGGCGCGTCCCTTACGCGCGACCAATTCGTCTGTGTCCGCTGCGCCTTTCTCTGCGGCGTCAGCTGCCGCGGAGAGCACCTCTGCTGGCGATCTCCCTGCCTCTGCCGCCGCTGCCGCTGCATCGACGGCAGGCGACCACGCATCCACCATCGTCTTGTCCCCGACCTCTGCCTTTCCGCGTAGAACGATTCCGTCGCGCGCAGCCGTCAGAAGCGAAACGAGGTCCTGCGCTTCGAGCTCCACTTTGTCTTTGACAGCGCCGGCCGCCTTCAGAAACGCAGTTCCGTAGAGCGGACCAGCAGCACCGCCGACAGTTGAGATCAAGGCCGACGCCGCCGCCTTCAGCAGATCAGACGGGGTCGCATCGTCGCCGAGGTCTGCGAGCTTCGCTGCAACCGCTTGGAAACCACGGTCCATGTTCTCGCCGTGATCCCCGTCTCCGATCTCACGATCAAGCCGGATCAGCTCAGTCCGATTGGCAGCGATAACTTCCGTGCTGTCCCGCAGCCAAGCGCGCGCCCATGCGGCATTAACCATCGTCTCCTCCTTGACTTCGACCATCGACGGTCATTCTCTGCTCAACGACCCCAGCGGAGCGCAGCGGTCTGCACCGGTGCATCCCAAAGCTCTGTGAGCTCGGGATCCAGCTTCAACACTGAGATCGACGCCCCCTGCATCTCCAGAGAGGTCGTGTAGTCACCGACGAGCTGTCGCACGACATTCACACCGCGCTTCTCCAGCACAGCGACCGCGTGCCGGTAGACGATGTAGAGCTCACTCAGCGGAGTGCCGCCCATGCCGTTCACCAGAAGCAGCACGTCGTCACCTGATTCGAATGGCCGATCCGCGAGGATCGGCTCGAGCAGGCGATCGACGATTGCGTCCGCGGATTCGAGGGCGATCTTCTCCCTCCCGGGCTCACCGTGTATGCCGATGCCGATCTCAATCTCGTCCTCGGCGAGCTCGAAGCTCGGCTCCCCCGCGTGTGGAACGACGCACGGCGTGAGCGCCACTCCCATGCTGCGCACGTTCGAGTTCACACGACGAGCAACGTCGGCGACCGCATCCAGTGAATCGCCACGCTCCGCAGCCGCGCCAGCGATCTTCTCCACTAGGACTGTTCCCGCGACCCCGCGCCGGCCCGCCGTATAGAGGGAGTCTTGAACCGCTACATCATCGTCAGTCACCACCGACGCGACAGTGATCCCCTCAGCTTCGGCCAGATCGGCGGCAGTCTCGAAGTTCAGCACGTCGCCCGTGTAGTTCTTGACGATGTGCAGCACGCCAGCGCCGGAATCGACCGCTTTCGTCGCCTCGACGATCGGGTCTGGGGTCGGAGATGTGAACACTGCGCCTGGTACCGCAGCATCGAGCATCCCAAAACCGACGAAGCCCGCGTGAAGCGGCTCATGTCCGCTGCCGCCGCCGCTGACGATGCCTACCTTTCCGGAGACAGGCGCATCGGTACGTACGACGAATGTCGGGTCGAATTCCGCCCGCACGATATCGGAATGTGCGAGAGCGAAGCCCGCGACGGACTCGGCTACGACGTCTTTCGGATCATTGATGAGTTTCTTCATTGGAACTCTCCTTCAGCAAGGAACGGGGCGAATGGGGCCGTTACCTACTCAAACTACGCTGTCGGCGCAGGTTCGGGTAGACCCTTCAGGAACGGCGTGAGGATGCCGCGATCCACGCGTCGAGCTTCTCACTGGCGGCCCCAGAATCGACCACCCTCGTCGCAATCTCGAGCTGCTCGGCAAACCGATCGACCATCTTGCGCTCAGCCTGCGCGGGATCCTCTTCGAGTCGGTACGCAACCATGCCCGCCGCTGCGTTGAGCAGCACGATATCTCTGACCGGCCCTTTCTCCCCCGCCAGCACCCCACGCAGAACTCCGGCGTTGTACTGGGCGTCTCCGCCAAGAAGGTCCTCGATGGATGCCGTGGCGATCCCGAGGTCTCTCGGGTCAAGATCGTGCTCGGTCACGAGTCCGCGTGACACCTCCCAGATGTGGGAGTGGCCGGTGGTTGTAAGCTCGTCAAGACCATCATCGCCCCGGAAGACGAGCGCGGTCGCGCCACGAGTCTGGAACACCCCTACGATCAGAGGAACACGGTCTAACTGCGCGACTCCGACTGCCGAAGCCTCCGGACGCGCCGGGTTGCAGAGCGGCCCCAGGTAGTTGAAGACGGTCGGGACGCCGAGGTCTCCACGGGCACGTCCTGCGTGCCGGAACCCGGGATGAAACGCGGATGCGAACGCGAACGTGATGCCGGCATCCTCCAGCACTCCGGCGACGTCATCGGGCGAGAGCGTCAGATCAATGCCCAGTTCAGCGAACACGTCGCTCGATCCCGACTTGCTGCTCGCCGCCTTGTTCCCGTGCTTGATCACGGGAATTCCGGATGCCGCGATGATGATCGACGCCGTCGATGAGATGTTGACTGTGCCGAACCTATCTCCCCCGGTGCCGACGATGTCCAGAGCCATGGAGTTCGCGGGCAGTGGCAGCGCCTCGGCAAGGATTGCGTCGCGGAATCCCACGATCTCGTCGACCGTCTCGCCCTTCGCGCGAAGCGCCACAACGAACGCCGCAATCTGGGCGTCAGAAGCCTGACCGGTCATGATCTGCTGCATCGCCCATGTCGCCTCAGACACGCTGAGATCCTCTCCGTTGAGAAGCTGGGTCAGAATGAAGGGCCACGTCAGTTGATCGGTCATGCGCCGATCCTATCGGCGACACTCCCTCTGAAGAATTCGAAGCTCTTTAACTGGTGATCCCAAGCCGAATTTGAAGTCTCTCCGACATCGTGCGGCTCGTCGTGTGAAAAATCCGGTGAAATATCGGCCATAATGGAACTGTGACGAGCACCTCATTGAACTATGCCCCTGGCGCAACGGCATTGAAGCGTCCGAACTCCGTGATGGTCGGCACCATCGTGTGGCTCGGTAGTGAAGTGATGTTCTTCGCAGGACTCTTCGCGATCTACTTCACGTTGCGCTCCACCTCCCCTGTCCTCTGGGAAAGCCAGACGGAGATCCTCAACGTTCCCTTCGCGACGGTCAACACGCTGATCCTCGTGTCTTCCTCGTTCAGCTGCCAGTTCGGCGTGTTCGCAGCGGAGCGCATGCAGTCGCGTGCGACCGGCTGGAAGCCGACCCAGTGGGGAATGGTCGAGTGGTTCTTCCTGACCTACGCACTTGGCGCGATCTTCGTCGCTGGTCAGATCTGGGAGTACGCGACCCTCGTGAGCGAAGGCGTTACCTTTGCCTCCAGCGCATATGGCTCAGCTTTCTACCTCACCACCGGCTTCCACGGTCTCCACGTCACCGGCGGTCTCATCGCCTTCCTCCTGGTGATCGGGCGTGCCTACGCTGTCAAGTCTTTCGGTCACAAGGAATCCACGACGGCGATCGTTGTGTCGTACTACTGGCACTTCGTCGACATTGTGTGGATCGCACTCTTCCTCGTCATTTACGTTCTCAGATAGATTTCGGAGCAGACAGCACGTATGTCACGTTCACGCATGTCCCCAGCGGCGAAGGTCTCCAAGAAGGGGCGTCGTCACCCCCTTGCCAACGTCGCCCTCATCGCCGTCGGTCTTCTGTTCTCCGGAGGCGCGTACGCTGCGTTCAGCTCCGCCACCGCGTCTGCTGACGAACCGACAGCGGTCGCTTCATCACAGGAGCAGATCGAAGAAGGCGGCAAGCTCTTCGCCGCAAACTGCGCCACATGCCACGGCATGAATCTCGAGGGCACCGAAGCCGGTCCCTCGCTGATCGGCGTCGGCGCGGCTGCTGTCGACTTCCAGGTCGGCACTGGCCGGATGCCGCTGCAGATGCAGGGCCCCCAGGCACGCGTCAAGCCCAAGCAGTTCTCCGACTCCGATACCGCCGCCCTGGCCGCATATGTCGCGTCCTACGCTCCTGGCCCGGCCATCCCTGACGAGAAGTACCTCGACGCTCAGGGCAACGCTGCGAACGGCGCCGAGCTGTTCCGCATCAACTGCGCCATGTGTCACAACGTCGCTGGCGCTGGTGGCGCCCTCACCGAGGGTAAGTTCGCCCCCGCCCTCACCGGGGTTGAGCCTGCCCACATCTACGAGGCGATGATCACCGGTCCGCAGAACATGCCTGTGTTCAACGATGCGAACCTCTCCCCTGAGGACAAGCGCGACATCATCACGGCTCTGAAGTACATCGAGAACACGCCTTCCGTCGGTGGCTATGAGCTCGGCTCGCTCGGGCCGGTCGCTGAAGGTCTGTTCATCTGGATCTTCGGCCTCGGCGCCATCGTCGCAATCACCGTGTGGATCACAGCGAAGTCCAACTGAGACTCGCCTGACCTCACATAACAGAATCTGTAAGAAGGAGCAGAATGGCACAGGACGGCAACAGCGGCAAGGAACTCGCCGCTGAAGACTCGTCAGCCCACATTGCGGCGCCTGGCGCGTCTGTCGGCACAGCTGTCGTCAGCAACGACGCGGTCAAGAATCCGGGTCTCCCGCCGCACCGCAAGCGCGTCACCGACCTCGATCCGAAGAAGGAGAAGCGCGCAGAACGCACCGTCTACACGCTCTTCTATCTGTCGATCGTCGGCAGCGTGTGGGCCGTAGCCGCGTACATGGCGTTCCCGATCAATCCGGCTGACCCGATGTCCGTTCGGCTGAACAACCTCTTCATCGGTCTGGGTATTGCTCTCGCCCTGCTTGCGCTCGGAATCGGAGCGGTTCACTGGGGCAAGGCACTCATGGCCGATCACGAGACGATCGACGAGCGCCATCCTGTCCGCGGCACGGACGAGACGCGCGCGAAGGCCGTCGAAATCTTCGACACTGCGAACAAGGAGTCCGGTTTCGGACGGCGCACCCTGGTTCGCAACACGCTGATCGGCGCTCTCATCGCTTTCCCGCTCCCCGCGGTTGCACTCTTCCGTGGACTTGCGCCTGAGGGTGAGGGAACTGAGCCGGTTGCTCTCCTTAAGCAGACGATGTGGGAGAAGGGCAAGCGACTCACCCGCGACCCGGACGGCGCCCCAATCAAGGCCGCCGACGTCACGTACGGTTCTGCATTCCACGTGATCCCCGAGGGTCTCTCGGAGATGAGCCACAGCGACGGAATGCTCGACGAGAAGGCCAAGGCCATCGTCCTGCTCATGCGCCTTCAGCCCGACCAGCTCAAGGAGCGCGAGGACCGGAAGACCTGGTCCTACGATGGGATCGTCGCCTACTCAAAGGTATGCACCCACGTCGGATGCCCCGTTGCGCTCTACGAGCAGCGTACTCACCACCTGCTGTGCCCCTGCCACCAGTCGCAGTTCGACGTCACAAACCACTGTGCCGTCATCTTCGGGCCGGCCGCACGTCCTCTTCCGCAGCTCCCCATCACGGTTGACGACGAGGGATACCTCGTCGCGCAGAGTGACTTCACCGAGCCTGTCGGACCGAGCTTCTGGGAGCGTCATTGAGCACCACGACAACGCAATCGTCCTCGTCTGCCCCGGCGAAGTCCGGAGGCTTCACAGCCGCAGCAGCCAACTACATCGACGAGCGCACCAGCATTTCAGCCGCCGTCAAGGAATTCGGGCGCAAGGTCTTCCCTGACCACTGGTCGTTCCTCCTCGGTGAGGTCGCGCTTTACAGCTTCGTCGTCATCCTCCTTTCCGGGTCGTTCCTGACGTTCTTCTTCCAGGCGTCGATGGCTCCGGTCGAGTACGATGGCTCGTTCGTCCCGCTGAAGGGCGTCGAGATGTCGGCGGCGATGGCGTCGACCCTCGACATCTCGTTCGACATCCGCGGTGGTCTTCTGATGCGTCAGATTCACCACTGGGCAGCGCTGCTTTTCGTCGCCTCCATCGGCCTGCACATGCTCCGCATCTTCTTTACAGGAGCATTCCGCAAGCCGCGTGAGCTGAACTGGGTGATCGGCTTCGTCCTCTTCATCCTCGCGATGGCTGAGGGCTTCACCGGCTACTCGCTGCCTGACGACCTCCTTTCGGGTAACGGTCTCCGAATCATCGACGGAATGATCAAGGGCCTTCCTCTCATTGGAACCTGGACGTCCTACCTTCTCTTCGGAGGCGAATTCCCCGGTGATCAGATCGTCGGACGCCTGTACACGTTGCACATTCTGCTGCTCCCAGCGATCGTCGTTCTGTTCATCGCACTTCACCTGATGTTCGTCGTGATCCACAAGCACACGCAGTACCCTGGACCGGGAAAGACCCAGCGCAACGTCGTCGGCTTCCCCGTCCTTCCGGTATATGCCGCTAAGGCCGGTGGCTTCTTCTTCATCGTCTTCGGTGTTATCGCCCTGATCGGCTCGCTGTTCAGCATCAACGCGATCTGGAACTACGGTCCGTACGACCCGTCGCCGGTCTCGGCCGGTACCCAGCCTGACTGGTACATCGGATTCGCAGACGGCGCCCTGCGTCTGGTTCCTCCGCACCTCGAGTTCGTCTGGTTGAACCACACCTGGTCGTTCAACATCATCCTGCCGGTTCTCGTGCTCGGCCTCTTCATCGTGGCTGTGCTGATCTACCCCTTCATCGAGGCGTGGATCACTGGTGACCAGCGAGAGCACCACATCCTGGACCGCCCTCGTAACGCGCCTACTCGCACTGCGATCGGCGCAGCGGGAGTCACCTTCTACGCGGCTCTCTGGGCTGCGGCCAGCTCTGACCTCATGGCCACTCACTTCCAGCTCACAATGGAAGGCGTCATCCATGCTCTCCAGTTCATGCTGGTCGTCGGTCCGTTCATCGCCTACTTCGTGACGAAGCGCATCTGCATCGCACTTCAGAAGAAGGACCGCGAGATCGCTCTCCACGGCTACGAGTCCGGTCGCATCGTTCGTCTCCCTGGAGGCGAGTACATCGAGGTGCACCAGCCGCTCGACGAGTACGAGCTCTGGAAGCTCGTCAGCCACGACAGCTACAAGCCGCTCATGATCCGCCCGAACTCTCGCGGCAAGATCACCGCTGGCCAGCGCTTCCGCGCCGCGCTGTCACGCTGGTTCTTCGAGGACCGCATCGCGCCGGTCTCGCAGAAGGAACTCGACCAGTCGCACGATCAGCACTGATCCACGACTAGGCACGAAGGCCTCCGCTTCCGATGGAAGCGGAGGCCTTCCTCGTCCCTGCGGTTTTGCGCTGAGCTGCCAGCGAGCCGCTGGGGTTCTCCGTTCAGAGCTCTCCCCGTGTGCTCCCCTCGCAGCAGCTTCCCGCTCAACAAGCCACCGCCACCGCCACCGACCCGAGCCCGCTATCGTTGTGGGATCCCCGCATGAGATCCGCACCGGTTCTCATCACGTATCTACTCACGAACGTACGGCAGAGAGCTGATCCTGGCCGATCTGACCGGCTTTGCCGCCCCGCCCCACGAGCACTGGAAGAAGGTTTGGTCCAACAACCCCAATGCCTCAACCGGGAGATGAAACGCCGCGTCGACCTAGTCCAGATCTTTCCCGACCAGAAAGAACTCCGTGACCCGACTGATTGGCGCCGTTCTACAAGAGCAGCACAAGGAAGAGCAATACGACGAAGGCCGCTAACCCTCCGCTATCTCCATACGCACGCTCATCCACACCCTCCACGAGCACACCGACGGCCTCGCCCTCGAACTGTAACCACCCACCACCAGGAAGCAGCCGGACTTACACTACAACGCCGGATGCGACCGGGGGGCTGCTCGGTCCGCGTTCACGCAACCAACGTGTGTTCATTCAGAAGGAGATGTGCGCACAAGTAGGAGGAAATCGCGAAAAACGTCCTACCTGAGCGCACATCTCCTACCTGGTGCACTCGGGAGCCACCGCCTCTGGTGGCGCACGCATCCCCTCACATGCTCAGCGCCAGAGGTGCTCGTGAAACGACGACGAACACACTGCAGTGAGGGCTCGCAGCGTGACCATGGGCCTATGAGCGCCTAAATCGTGCTGGCAGCGGGGACGCTGACAGCACGCGAGAGACGCGCTCGAAATAGAAAGCATGAGGGCCGGTGATCGTCGATCACCGGCCCTCAGCGCGCTAGCTGGAACGTCAGCGTGCGAAGTAACCGCGGTAGTACTCGTACACCCAGCCGACGAGCGCCACAGCGATGAGCGGGGCGCCGATGTAGCAGATCCAGAACCCGACAGCGAGGCCGAGAAGAACCAGACCAGCGGAACCCGCAAGCAGGATCGGCCACCAGCTCCACGGACTGAAGTGCCCGAGCTCAGGGTCGCCGTCATCGATGTTGGCATCCGGGCGGTCTTCAGGCAGTACCCCACCCTGGTTCCTGTGAACGAGACCAAGGTAAAAGGCGATGAGCCCGGCGAGCCCGGCGACAAGGCCAAGTGCGATGGTACCTGCCCACTCGACACCCTGCTGGATCGGATCGAAGATGCCCCAGACTGCGTAGACACCCGAGATGACCGCGAAGAAGACCGCGATGATCCAGAAGATCCTGATATTTGCGACCATGCGTTACTTCGCCTCTCCTTCAGGATCCACGGTCTTTGTAGCGCTCAGAGCGCTCTGCGATGCCGGCTGTTCAACGGTTTCCGGGTGGTTCAGGTCGAACGCCGGACGCTCCGAACGGATACGCGGGATCGACGTGAAGTTGTGACGCGGGGGCGGGCACGACGTCGCCCACTCAAGCGAAGCTCCGTAGCCCCACGGGTCGTCAACGGTCACCTTAGGTGCACGCCGAGCCGTGATGTACACGTTCAGGAAGAACGGGATCATCGAGATCGCCAAGATCATCGCACCGACGGTCGATAGCTGGTTCATCCAGGTGAAGCCGTCCTCAGGTGAGTACGTCGCGTAACGACGCGGCATACCCATGACTCCGAGCCAGTGCTGGACGAGGAAGGTCGTGTGGAACCCGATGAAGAGCAGCCAGAAGTGCCAGTACCCGAGCCGCTCGTTCAGGAGCTTTCCGGTCCACTTGGGCCACCAGAAGTAGAAGCCCGAGAACATCGCGAACACAACCGTGCCGAAAACGACGTAGTGGAAGTGCGCCACGACGAAGTATGTGTCAGACACGTGGAAGTCCAGCGGCGGCGACGCAAGGATCACACCGGTCAGACCGCCGAACGTGAAGGTGATCAGGAACCCGATCGCCCAGAGCATCGGAGTCTCGAACGTGATGGACCCGCGCCACATAGTGCCGATCCAGTTGAAGATCTTCACACCCGTTGGCACTGCGATGAGCATCGTCATCAGCGAGAAGAACGGAAGCAGCACGGAGCCTGTCACGTACATGTGGTGAGCCCACACACTGACAGAGAGCGACGCGATCGCGATCGTTGCGTAGACGAGAGTCTTGTACCCGAAGATCGGTTTACGACTGAAGACAGGGAAGACCTCTGACACGATGCCAAAGAACGGCAAAGCGATGATGTACACCTCTGGGTGTCCGAAGAACCAGAACAGGTGCTGCCACAAGATCACTCCCCCGTTTGCCGGGTTGTAAATCTGGGCGTCGAACACACGGTCTGCGCCAAGGCCAAACATAGCCGCCGCGAGAACCGGGAACGCCATCAGAATCAGAATCGATGTGATAAGCGTGTTCCAGGTGAAGATCGACATGCGGAACATGGTGAGGCCCGGCGCACGCATCGTAATGATGGTCGTGATGAAGTTCACTGCACCGAGAATCGTTCCGAATCCGGACATACCGAGGCCAAAGACCCAGAGGTTCCCGCCCGCACCCGGCGAGAATGTCGTACTCGACAACGGCGTATAGGCAAACCAGCCAAACGCGGCGGCTCCCTGAGGAGTGAGGAACCCGGCGACAGCGATCAAGCTACCGAAGAGATACAGCCAGAACGCGAACGCGTTCAGACGCGGGAACGCGACGTCAGGAGCGCCGATCTGAAGCGGCATGATGACGTTGGCGAATCCTGCGAAGAGCGGCGTCGCGAACATGAGCAGCATGATCGTGCCGTGCATCGTGAACAGCTGATTGTACTGTTCCTTCGTGGGAACGAGCTCAAGACCGGGCTCGAACAGCTGCGCGCGGATGATGAGAGCCATCACTCCACCGATGCAGAAAAACAGGAACGACGCGATCAGGTACATGTACCCGATGGTCTTGTGGTCGGTGGAGGTGATCCACTTGACCAGGATGTTCCCCTTGTGCTCAACCTTCGACTGGTTGACCACCTTTGCCTGCCCCGCGGGCAGGTCCGTTACGGTCGTCAACGGTCTACTCTCCCTCTTCCCTCTTGTCGACTGACGACTTCTCGTCGTCAGGCATGTTCTTATTACGGTCGTAGTCCGAACCGTAGTCGCCGACGTTTCCGGCCTGTTCGAGGTCCTGGAGGTGCTGCTCGTATTCGTCCTGAGAGACGATCTTCACGTTGAACAGCATCATCGAGTGGTATTCACCGCACAGCTCCGCACACTTTCCTGCGTACGTGCCCTCGCGTTGAGTCTCGAAAGACATGTAGTTGGTCTTGCCCGGGTACATGTCCTTCTTGTAGAGGAAGTCGATGACCCAGAACGAGTGGGCAACGTCACGCGACTTGAGCGCGATCTTCACCTTGGAGTCGACCGGCAGATACAGCGTCGGCAGCTTGTCCTGGTCGATGCTGCCGTCTTCGCCCTCGACCGCCTGCACGCCAGCGCTCCAGACGTCCTGTCCGTCAACAGCGTCGTCGTAGACGAAGTCCCATGCCCACTGCTTGGCGTATACGTCGATGACGACATCCGCCTCGTCGTCTGTGTACTGCGTCTCGATCGAGTTCTGATCGCGAGCGGTGAAGGCGAACATTCCGATCACGAGGATCAGCGGCACGATCGTGTAGAAGACCTCGATCGGCATGTTGTAGCGCATTTGCGCCGGAAGACCGGTCTGCCCCTTGCGGCGGCGGTACACAACGATCGCCCAGATGATGAGACCCCACGTCAGGAGACCGACGCCAAGGAGGACGATCCAAGATGTCGTCCAAAGTGTGGCGACTGTCTCAGCGTGGTTGGTCACAGCCTTCTCTCCCTCGATGAATCCGGGGAGATAACCGTGAAGCTCAGCTTGCGTGCAGCCTGCCAACACCACAGTCATTGCGATGGCGACCGGCAGGGCAGCCCAGCGGAGTCGTCTATTCGAGCGCACCTGGGACCTTTCGGAAGACACTGGTAATTCTCAGTCCAGTCTATCCCGATTACAGGGCGAGTGCGTCACCATGGCGGCCCGTCGTCTTCGTCGTGCGGGATTGCTGCTCCCGAATCGTGCGGTGGGAACACAAAACGGCGGGTCGAGCGATTTCTCGCACGACCCGCCGCCAATGGCAGAAAACTCAGCTGAAGCTGTCGCCGCAGGCGCAGCTGCCCTGCGCGTTCGGGTTGTCAATCGTGAAGCCCTGCTTCTGGATGCTGTCTTCGAAGTCGATGACGGCGCCATCGAGATACGGCACGCTCATCTTGTCCACGATGACCTCAACGCCGTGGAAGTCCACAGTCTCATCGCCATCGAGAAGGCGTTCATCGAAGTAGAGCTGGTAGATCAGCCCCGAGCACCCTCCGGGCTGAACGGCGACACGCAGTCGAAGGTCGTCGCGGCCTTCCTGCTCGAGCAGGCTCTTGACCTTCGCCGATGCGGTCTCGGTGAGTTCAACACCGTGTGCCTTCGTCGGATTCTGAGTGGTCAGGGTATCGCTCATGACTCTCCTCGTGGTTTTCGGGCCCCGGTGTGGGGATCTCTCCTCATGCTACTCGCCTTGGCCGTCAACTGGGTGAGTATTCCGATCGTGATTATTCAGCCGCTGCAGAAGACGCGCCTCGGTCAGAATCGCTCGGTGAAAGACCCCGAGGTGAAGCGACTCATTCGGGCTGTGCGCGCGGGTGTCCGGGTCTTCGACACCCGTGATGAGGATCTCCGCCTCGGGAAAGACACGGGTGAGATCGGCGACGAATGGAATGGATCCACCGATCCCCGTGTTCACGGCATCCTTCCCCCAACCGTCCTTCATAGAGGCCAGAGCCTCACTTGCGATCGGTCCGGATGCGTCGACGAGAAACGGATCTCCGAGGTCCACCTCGTCTATCGAGATCTGAGCGCCGAATGGTGCGTTCGCCTCGAGATGTGCACGAAGAGCCGCAAACGCGTCTTCAGCAGACTGCCCAGGCGCAATGCGCGCGCTGACCTTCACCGACACTGCTGGGATCAGCGTGTTCGATGCGTTGGCGACATCAGGAGCATCGATGCCGGTGACCGTGATCGCCGGCTTGTTCCAAAGACGACCGAGGATGCCTCCTGAGCCGACGGGTGTGACTGATGAGAGCAGCGCCGCGTCCGCACGGAGCTCGTCCTCACTGAACGCGGGCGTCTCAGCATCCCTCTGCTGAAGCCCCGCGACAGCCACCGAGCCGTCCGCAGCCCAGAGAGTGTCGAGGAGTCGGATGGCAGCCATCATCGCATCGGGCGCCGCTCCCCCGAACATTCCCGAGTGCGAGGCGTGCTCGAGTGTTCTGATGGTGAGGCGGAACGCGACGTTTCCGCGCAGGCTCACAGTGAGCGACGGCGTCTCGACATCCCAGTTGTCGGAATCGGCCACGACGATCGCGTCTGCGGCCAGCACGCTCTCGTAGCTCTCGAGGAACGCGGCGAAGGACCGCGACCCGAATTCTTCCTCACCCTCGATGAAGAGGGCGATTCCGAGGTCGAAATCGTCACCCTCAGCGTCGATGAAAGCGCGGATCGCGGCGATGTGCGCCATGACGCCCGCCTTGTCGTCAGCCGCGCCACGACCGTAGAGCCGGTCGGCCTTCACAACAGGCTCGAACGGCGACGTCTCCCAGTCTTCGTCACGTCCCGGCGGCTGAACGTCGTGGTGCGCATACAGAAGAATCGTCGGGCGACCATTCTTCGCCTCCCGTCTGGCGAGAACAGCCGGCTGCCCGAGCTCGTCTGTACCAGCCATCGGCGCTCGGGCGATCTCGACATAGTCGAAGACTCCCGTTCCGCGAACAAGTTCGGCGACAGCCTCAGCGCTGCGCTGGACGTGCTGCGGGTCGAACGCCGACCAGGAAACCGAAGGAATGCGAATCAGATTGCTCAGGTCGGCGATCGCGGAGGGAAGATGGCCCTTGACGAGCTCGACGAGCGTGTCGCCTTGAGAGGAAGCGGTCTCTGCGGAATCAGTCATGCAGGTAATCTTAAGAGGACGAATCAACCCTGAGGATGATGTGAGCAAGAAGACTTCCGACGAGACACCAGAAAACCTCGACGCTGCCGAGCCGACCGAGGCGGGTAAGAAGGGTGCTCCGACGCCGAAGCGGAGCACGCAGGTCGCCGCGAACAAGCGTCCGCTTGTGCCGAACGACCGCAAGGAGGCGCGTCAGAAGGCACGTGCGCAGATGGCCGAGCAGCGGGAGCGCGCTCGCATCGGCATGGCCAACGGTGAGGAACGGTATCTGCCCGTCCGAGACCGCGGCCCGCAGAAGCGCTTCGTGCGTGACTGGATCGATGCCCGCACGAGCCTGAGCGAGTTCATGCTGCCGTTCATGTTCCTCGTCATCGTCGCGACGTTCATTCCCATCCCCCAGATTCAGGTGTACGGAATGTTCGCTCTTTGGGCGTTCTTCTTCGTCATGGTCGTCGAGTGCTTCCTCGCGGGCTTCCGCGTTCGCAAGGCACTGCGCGAGAAGTTCGGCGAGAGCCGCGTCGAGCGTGGAGTGCGCTGGTACGGCGCTATGCGGATGATTCAGATGCGCCGACTCCGTCTGCCCAAGCCGCAGGTGGACCGCGGCGCCAAGGTCAGCTGAACCTGTAGTCAGGCGCATCCACACGCGGCCCCGCCCAGCCGCAAGAGCAGACTGTCCACGGCTGGGGCGCGCTCCGGAGCACTGTAGTCAGTTCGACGCTCTTCTGAGCTTCGCCAGTCCGCGATTGATTCGGCGGGCCCAGAGCGGGCCCTCGTAGATGAAGCCCGAGTACCCCTGAACGAGGGTCGCTCCCGCATCGAGCCGCTCAGCGACGTCCTCCGCGGTCTCAACTCCGCCGACGGAGATGACGCAGAGTTCCGAGGGCACCGCGGACCTGATGACCTTAAGCACGTCGAGTGAGCGTGCGGCAAGAGGAGCGCCCGAGAGGCCCCCGGCCCCAGCGGCGTCGACCGTCGCGGCATCCGTTGTGAGTCCCTCGCGCGACAGCGTCGTGTTCGTCGCGATGATTCCGGCAAGCTTCTCCTGCACGACCAACTCGCAGATGCGGACGATCTCCTCATCCGAGAGATCCGGGGCGATCTTCACAAGCAAAGGCGTGTCGCCGGATTCTTCGTTGATTCGTGACAGGAGCGGCTGTAGCCTGTCGAGTTCTTGAAGCCCACGAAGTCCCGGGGTGTTCGGCGACGACACGTTCACGACAAGGTAGTCCGCGAGCCGGGACACCATGCGACAGCTCGCCACATAGTCGTCGATCGCGTCCGCGACGTCGACAACACGACTCTTCCCGATGTTGACACCTATGACCGGGCGATTCTTACGTCGGTGCGCTCGAGCGAGACGCGGCGCGGCTGCCTCAGCGCCGTCGTTGTTGAACCCCATCCGGTTGACGATGCCTCGATCCGGAATCAGCCGGAACAGTCGTGGCTTCGGATTCCCCGGCTGGGCGAGAGCGGTCAGCGTACCGACTTCCACATGCCCGAACCCAAGGTCTCCGAGGCCAAGCACGACCTCACCGTTCTTATCAAAACCCGCGGCTACTCCGAACGGCGACGGAAACGTTCGGCCGAGCGTCTGAACCTCCAACGAGCGCTCAGGCGCCGTAAAACGACGAACCAGCGCTCCCGCACCCGACGTCTGAAGAGCGCGAATCGCTGCGAACGCAAGATGGTGTGCGCGCTCTGCGTCGAGCTTGGAGAGGAAGGCGGAGAAGAGGAAACCGTACATTCGTCGCTTTCGGTCGTCGAGTAGAGGAAGGCCGCGTCAGTCGTCAGTCGAGGATGCCGCTTCAC